>JAPLHV010000090.1 GCA_026389455.1 Coprothermobacterota bacterium | reverse complement strand
GCAGCATGACACCCCCCGGCAGCATGATAGCCCCCGGCAGGGTGTTCTGGAACCTGTTCCTTCAGTATTGGGGTTTTTACCAAAATGAGTGAGTAAGGCAGTTTGCGGACAAACAAGGCTTCTGGGATCGTCAGCTTTCCTGAGGCTTTTCCAGGAGCCGGCAGTAGAGACGCCGGTACGTGAAATTAGGTTCCTCGTATCATTGGTTTTCCTGGGACCGCCGCACCCCAGTGCGGCATTGCTGGGTGCGGCGGTCCCAGGGCTGATGCCATGCCGGCCAGCGCCCGCCAGTCTTTGGTCGCAGCAGCCAACATTTGACGAGCCTCGTCAGATGGCGCCATAAAGAAGCTTCCCCTCTCGCAATGCCCGCCCGATGACGTGATTACAGGTCTCGCGCCAGCGTTCCACTTCTTCGTGGCTGTAGACCAGGATATCCTTAGCTACCGCGAATTTGGATAAGGCCCGCCAAATTCGGGTCATTTCCCGACGGCGATCTCTGCTGCGACCGAAAGGAACTGTCTCGACTACCAATAAATCCACGTCCGAGTCAGGATGAGCATCGCCGGTGACACGGGAACCGAAGAGAATAATCGCCTCCGGCTCCACCTCACGCGCCACAACAGCAATCATTTCACGGATTAATTCCTCGGTGATGACGGTCATGAACATGACATTTGGTTGTTTGGCCATTTTTAATCCTGATCTCATTTTTGCAGGGGATGGAAGGAGAGTCAATGAAGTATAGCGACAGCACGATCTGGGCCTGGGGATTAAGCAACTCTGGCCAACTGGACCTGGGGGACAACGCTAACCGCTCCAGCCTGGTGCAAGTGCCTTCTTTGAATCTCAACCCCGAAGGCACGATCCGATGCGAGAAGACTATGACCACTCGCTGTTGAAAAATGGCCTCTTTTTTGGTGATTGCAGGCTTTGCCATGATTCCTTGCCTGGCCGCAACGGGGGCCGTATAATCTCGCTATTCTGCGGAGAGATGGCCGAGCGGCTGAAGGCACTCGCCTGCTAAGCGAGTCGTCGGGGATAACCCGGCTCTCGGGTTCGAATCCCGATCTCTCCGCCACTTCTAGAAGCCAGTTCCCGGTATTTACATTTCTATGGACGGTGAGACGACAGTCACACGCTGTCCAAAAAGACTTGGCGGCTCTCAATTCTCTCTGTCCCAGGTGCAATTGTCGGGGCAGTGGCGCCAAGGGCAGCTGCTGGGCATCAGACAGGGATCTTTGCCCCTTCCGGCTGCAGCACGTCCTCTAGTTCTTCGGGAGTCTCACACCCCTGGCAACCCTCTATTTTGTCGAGGACTGGTATGTCTGGCAACGGAGCAAACAATTCATTCTTGGTAACTTTACGGTGCAAGTAGCGGTTTTCCCAGATACTGCTCGTGATCGCTTCGAATCTTTGGCTATAGGCCACCAATCCACGCGTGTATTCGGGGTCTATCAGCGCCTCAGCAGCGTTTGTGTCGGTTGGGTCCGGTTTGTATTGCATCAGCAATTGTTCCAGCTCATCGTGATGGTCGCGGTTGGGACAAGGGGCTATCATGTTTCGATCGTCCTTGACATAGTCATACTGCCACTGGCGAATGGCTTGGAAGAAGGGCTCTTGCCACACGTCGTTCAGGGTCTTACCTCGCGCATACACATCCCTGATGTTCACCGGGGAATAGGGCATGAACACGCACGGTGTTACGGCGCCGTTCCAGTCGATGTAGAAATAGCCACCGATGCCATGCCCGCCGGCTGCTATGCAGCCATCGATACAGGTGCCGTGGTTCCAAAAATCAGCCGCGAAAAATTGTTTCTCCCGTACAATTTCCCACGAACGTTTCCACATCCAGGCTCGTTGTTCTGGAGTCGGCATTAGATCAAGGGTGAATGAGCGCCCAATAGGCATGTAGTGAAAGATAAAGGATAACAGGGCGCCTTTCTTCATGATAAAGTCTATGAACTCGTCTGACAGGATCTCTTCCACGTTGTCACGCGTGGCCGTCAACGATACGCCGAAGGGCACCCTGTCTCGACTCAATCGATCCATCACTTCCACCACCTGGTCAAATATCCCAGCGCCCCGCCGTGCATCCGTGCGTTCTTTGAACCCTTCAACGGAAAGACACAACAAGGCGTTGCCGACTTGGGAGAGCCGCCTGCTCACTTGAGCATCAATGAGGGCGCCGTTCGTATAGACCATGAAGAAGCAGTCCTGGTGCTTCTCGAACAGTTCCATGATGCCTTTGCCTTCAGACCGGTAGATAAAAGGCTCACCTCCGCTGATGACAAAAAACCGCTCGCCCCACAGACTCTTGGCCTCTTCGATAACCCGGTCAACGATGCTCCATTCGAGCGTGTTCGTATTGTCGTCCGAATCGGAATAACAACCCGCGCAGCGAAGATTACAGGCTTTCCCGGGGGCCAGGAGCAGGAAGCTCGGAGCCAACTTGCCAAAGGCTTCCTGAAACTGCTGTTGCTGTTCAGGATTCCCCCGATCGATGAAAAGTGTCTTGATCAGGACCTGGAGCATCCCTCGCAGGTAAGCGTCCGAGAGATGTTTTCCCCTTAAAGCACGATGAATCGATTCCGTGATGGCGATCCCCATGGCTATGCGATCATCTTGAACACTTGGCAAATAGCTGGAGTTGGGGTCGCAGCGAGAAGCCTTGAGCGTGTTGAGCAAATGCTTCTGCACTTTACTTGCGATCGTGTCCTGGATGAAACGGCTCTTGAGGAGCCTGACTAGTTGAGGCGTGGACATTTTCCCTACCATGAACTGTACTGTCTTTGGCACTGCTCCGTTGTTTGCCATAGCGTTTTCCCCTCCTTAACATTCTCATTGCTGAGATCGACCCTCAACGTTTACTGCCTATACTAGCACTTGGGCACGCTCCTGCTCGTAAAACAGGCGATATTCTGGCTCCCCAATTTCTAAGCGAGTCGTCGGGGATAACCCGGCTCTCGGGTTCGAATCCCGATCTCTTCGCTATTTCTAGAAGCCAGTTCTCGGTATTTTCCTTTCTATGGATGGTTAGACAGTAGTCACACGCTGTCCAAAAAGTCCCCTCTTTCAAGAAAACTGGCTTTATTGTGGTAGAAGAAAGCGCGAAGAAGAGCAACCCAAAAAGAATTTCATCAGCTACTCTCCGTTGATCAACCTTGCGAATGCGGACTGAACCCCTCCCATCGGACACTCCAGGTTAGGATAGCCACCACCTGAAAGAGTTTGGAATAGAGGCAACGATGAATAACCAACAAACCTTCAGCATCGAGTTCAAGCGCCTGGTGATCAAGGAATGGCTTGGCTATGCAATTTCGCGGCCTCGTGGGTGCTCCTGATCTATTTGGTGCGGCTTTGGAATTGTAGAAAGCGTCAACCCCCTTCCGGGTGTTGAACCAGTAAATTCACGCAAACGTCCTAAGTTACACTTCACAACAAGCGCGGATCGGTGTAGGCGCTATCCCAGCCGATCAGTAGGCAAAGGTCCAACAAGATCCACTACCAGCCTTCCGAGTAGATCCCTTGAGGACATAGGATTCGGGTTACTTCCAGGAGGTCGTCTAGTCGCAGCTCATGTTCGACAAGTTCAGTCCAGGTGATCGGGGCGACGGAGATCGGAAACAGAACGAGACACCCCTTATCTATAGGAGGGGTGTCTCGTCTCGGTGTTTCGCTTTTTGTTTCGGTGTTGCCTTCAACACGTTTCCATGCCTTGTTTGTGTGGTTTTGGACGATCTTTCCCGCTCGGGAGAGACGAGAAACGAATAAGTTAGAGCATCCAAGACGCGTATGCGCTGAGAAGATCCACCGGCAGCGGTGAAGTCTTCGGGATGAGGATCGACGGAGCGGGCCAGCCTCACTTCATCCCCATTGAAGGTCAGAGAAAGCCTAATAGGTGGCAGCAATGGGCCATCGTTCTCCTTGCTGTGGATCAAGACTAGTTCCAGGCGGTCGTCTCCTCTCTCTTCACCTCGCTGTTTTGCTATACTATTGAACAGTGAGGATCGGAAATCGGGTAACAATGTCTAGCAATCGACACTCCAAGAAGGAGAATAACGCTGCCAATTTTGGTTTTGTAAAGCTAGACTGTGGGCCTCTGTTGATTCATTGTTCAACACCATGAACGCCGCTGAACACAGGCATATCGTCCTTGAGTTCAGTCTCCTGGAGTCTGTCTCTGGCATGTTTGATGTAAAGCACCCTGATCTAGAAGGAACACACACCGATAGCGTTGAATCCAAAGACCCCGAAAAATGCCAGATTGTCAAAATCCTCCAGGTAACTAAGAAAACTCGCTTTTCGCACCAAAAAACCAGCGCCGCACGGCTTCGCACTAGCTGGCTTGTGGACAATGCAATAGCCACTGCAGAGCGCGACAACCTTACGCCGAAGAGGGTGTTGAACAAAGACTCCACCCGCCCTGAGCTTGATAAGGATAAGGTCAGCCAATGAATCAGCCTAGTGAGCGACTGCACTGGGTAATGCCAATGACCACGAGTTCGAGAAGCTTGGCAATGACAATGAGTCGAGTGCAAATGGTTCGGAAGCCGACTTTTCTGGAAGTGAAGGATCATGTCAATAGCACCGATGCGATCATGGCGACCAAGAGCGAGATTTTCGATTCCCTCATTAAGTCCGACGACCTCATCCTCGCTATTGACCTCCGGTCAACTCGGTCGAGTGTCTGGATGGCGAGGGCCACTGCATGCACTACGTCTGCCAGCCTTTCCACCGCGAGCTCGGCTTAGGATGGACCTCCGGTCAACTCGGACAAGTGATCAACTTTAACTTCGCAGAGCTGCTTCTGCGCTCGAATACACCAACGTGAGGAGGATTACTCAATGCTAACGAAGCTGACTATTCGCAACTTCAAGTTGTTCGGCGACGTCGAGCTCGAACTTGGCGATCGCGTCTTGCTTATCGGCCCGAACAATGCCGGCAAGACCTCGGCCTTGCAGGCCTTAGCTCTGTGGAACATTGGCGTTAAGCGATGGATCGAGAAGCGTGGCGCCGGCAACGTGCCCGAAAAGCGTCCGGGGGTGACAATCAACCGGCGGGACTTGATCACCGTGCCTGTGCCGGCAGCGAACCTGCTCTGGCACGACCTGCACACACAGGAATCCGCACCCGGTAAAGGTACGCAGAAGATTTTCATCGATGTGATTGTCGAGGGCGTTATTGGCGGTAAGCCCTGGGCTTGCGGCCTGGAGTTCTACTATGCCAACGAAGAGTCGCTCTATTGCCGATCGTTACGCCTCCCCAATGGTGGCCGAATGGAGGTTCCGCAAGAGGCATCCTGCCAGCCCATTGCCTACTTGCCACCTATGTCGGGCCTCGCCGCTAACGAGACCCGCCTTGACGAGGGCGCGATCAATGTCCGCCTCGGTGAGGGACGAACAGCGGAGGTACTCCGCAATCTTTGCTACCAAGCGCTGCAGAACCAGGGAGGGCCGGAGAAATGGAGAAGGCTGAACGAGCAAATGGAAGCGCTGTTTGGGATCAAGCTCGACCCGCCGGTATACATCAAGGAGCGCGGCGAGATCGTTATGACCTTTCGAACCCGGGGAAACGTGCGCCTTGACATCTCCTCCAGCGGCCGGGGCCTGCAGCAGACTCTGTTGTTGCTCGCGTTTATGGAGACAAACCCCGGGGCGGTCCTGCTTCTTGACGAGCCGGATGCGCATTTGGAGATCCTGCGGCAGAGGCAGATATACCAGATCCTGGCAGACACGGCTGCGCAGACCGGCAGCCAGATCATCGCCGCGAGCCATTCGGAAATCATCCTTAACGAGGCTGCTGACCGGGACATGGTGATCGCCTTCGTTGGCCGTCCCCATCGGATTGACGATCGGGGAACCCAGATCCGCAAAGCTCTTAAGGAGATTCGTTTCGAAGACTATTACCAGGCGGAGGAGGTTGGGTGGGTGCTCTATCTGGAAGGCTCAACAGATCTGGCCATTCTGCGCACCTTCGCTGAACGGCTCGACCACCCTGCGAAAAAGGTTCTAGAAAGGCCCTTCGTGTACTATGTCGCTAACCAGCCCAACAAGGCGAAAGAACATTTCTATGGCCTGTGCGAGGCAAAGCGCGACTTGGTAGGTCTGGCCATCTACGACCGGCTAGAACGTTCACCTCAAGTCGACCCGCAGCTTCTACACCTCATGTGGGGTCGCCGTGAGCTGGCGAACTACATTTGTCAGCGAGAGACGCTACTCGCGTTCGCCCAGGCGCACGGCCAAGAGCAGGGCGAACTATTCGCTGCGGTATGGCTGGCCAAGATGGAGGAATCCATCTCTGAAATCGAAGCTGCGTTGGGGGAACTGAGTAAACCATCGCCGTGGGGGGCAGATATAAAGGCGAGCGATGAGTTTCTCGACCCGCTGTTCGAGAAGTTCTACAAAAAACTCGGTTTGCCCAATCTCATGCACAAGAACAATTACAACACGCTAGCAACATATATGCCTGTGACCGCCATAGAGACGGAGGTTCGTGAGAAACTTGATTTCATTGCCCAGACTGCTGAGCAAGCCACGCCACGCAAAGACTGATTCGGATGCCCAACAGGAAACTCATCGAAGTCGCCCTGCTGGAGGTGACCTACAAGGCTTCTGTACATGAAAAGTCGATCCGCCACGGGCGCCCGGGCATCTGTGGTAGGCGCGGCGACCACTGGCAGCACGGGTAGTGATCTTTGCGCAGATGGTGGATGACCCATTGACCTCCGGTCTATCCGGGCAACTGGCGTCCACCGCATAGAAAGCCCTTCAACCGTCTGGCGAAAAGAATGCCTTCACGCGATCAGCAATCCACTGAACCTGCCCAGTGGTGACCTTGTTGCCGATGGGGAGGTTGAGGATCCGCCGCGATGTCTGGAAGCTCTCCGGAAAAAGGGCAGGGTCCAAGTAGCTGGGAAACGGATAATGGTCCCAGGTTCCCACTCCCTGTCGCTTCAGTGCCTTCTGCGCAGGTGACCGCAAGCTTGGGGAGACCAGGATGGAGAAGTGGCTGAGCGCTCCATCGGCGGGTGGCGGCAAGGTTACATCCTTCATCCCCAAGAAGGCTTCCCGATAGGTTTTTTCGTTCCGACGCCGAATAAGCTGGAATGTCTCAGCTTTGGCGATATTGCTCATGATCAGTGCCCGGTTCAAGGACGGTGGCGACTGCCACCATTCCGCGGAACGCACTGCCCCTGGAGGCGCCATCTTTGCCTCGCTGGACTCTTTGTTTCCTCGGATCGACTGGAAGGTCTCAAACGAACGCGTGGCCAGTGAATAGACAACCCGGTTGCTCTGGATGGCGGCAATGAGAAATGTCTTGCCGTTGAGAAAAGCGACGCGCTTGCCTGGATGTACCTGAGCGATGGACCGCTGCTTCTTCAGCTCCTCGGCAATCAGGCTGTTTTTTGTGAGTAGCATCCCGCCCCACCCGGCATACATGCTTTTTCCGATCCCGAAACTGACAATGGCTACATCTCGGTCCGCCAGCCTTTCCAACAAGCGTGGGGTTGGAACAGTCATGGTCATGTCGACAATGCAGAGGTCAACCGAACTTGGCAGTACACTGCGGATCCGCGGAAGGTCGAAGGTGTGGCCGAACAGCTCGCAGAGAATCACTGCGCTGACCTCGGATGGAGGAGAGGCGTATTTTTTCTCCGCCACGAGAAATGATCCAGGCTGGCAGTCGAGCAAGCGCATCGAAGCCCCAGCCTCCAAGATGGCCTCGTGTACCACCGGACTGGTATAGGCAGGGGCGACTACCGTACCTCCAGGGCGGGAGGCGGCTTTCAGGGCCCAGCAGATTCCAGCTCTGCCGGAGGGCGCCAGGACGGCGTGAGGCACTTGCAACCTTTCCTGAAAAACATGCTCCAGGGTGTCGATGTCTGGGGAGCGCAGAGTGGAATTCAGCAGGTCGAGGAAGGAGAAGGGCGGTTCGTACCTGGGGATCAACGAGCCATCTCCAAAATTGCACCCCGGGTATTATTTTCGGTGGACCCTCTCGACCCAGCAGCGGACGCCTTCGGCGCATTGAAGCGGCAAGGAGGGGATGGACCCAGTAGAGTAGCCAGGAGAGCTGGTTGGCTGACCGGCAAGAGACAGTTCTGAGCTGGTGCCTTCATAGCGATTCTATTATATGGCAAGGAACCTGATTATCCTCTTTCGCGGCCATTTTCCAAGAGATCGCCGGTAGCAAGGACGAGTCTCTTGATGTGGTTCCTCAAAAGGCGAGGGAGTTTTGCTCCAGGTTGAGCAGAAATTGCTTGCGCCAAAGTCCCCCGCCATAGCCGGTGAGTGTGCCATCGGACCCGATCACCCGGTGGCAGGGGATCAGGATGGAGACGCGGTTGTCGCCGTTGGCCCGGGCTACGGCCCGGACCGCCTCGGGCATCCCGATGGAGCTTGCTTGCTCCTTGTAGGATCGTGTCGACCCGTAGGGGATGGTCTGCAGCGCTGACCATACGCGACCTTGGAAGGGAGTGCCGGGAGTGTCCAGAGGAAGGGAGAATTCGCGCAGGCTGCCAGAGAAGTACTGCTGAAGTTGGCCGGCCAGAAGGTCGAAGAGCGGGTGCATTCCAGGGACCACGTGGGCTTTCAGCAGTCGTTTGATTCGATCCAACTGTGTTTCCAACATTCGCCGGTCGACGAATTCCAGAAGACAGATCCCGGCATCGGTGGCGCCTGCCAGCATCGGTCCAAGGGGCGTGGGGATGCGCGTCACGGTGATCAGCGAAGTTTCTCGCAGATGAGTGCAGGAGTCGCCGAAGATCTTGCGGACCGCCTCGTTGAAGCCGCTCAAAGAATCATACCCACACTCGAAAGCCGCCTCGGTGATCGTTACACCATGTTGAACGCGGCCAATGGCCGACCCGATGCGCAGGAACCTCAAGTAGGCCTGAAAGGTCATGCCATGGTGCCGCTTGAACCACCGGCGCAAGGCGTGCGCGATCGAAGTTGCCGGTCCGTCAGTTTTCCGGCGCCTTCATCTTCCAAGATGGCAAAAACCTCACGGACCCAATCGGGCGGTGTGCCGTGAGGTTCCATCGGGCGACACAGCTTGCATGGACGAAACCCCGCGGCCAGGGCATCCTTGGCTTGAGGGAAGAAGACCAGGTGTTCCTCTTTCGCCTTCTTCGCCGGACATGCCGGTCGGCAGAAGATGCCGGTGGTGGTGACGCCAGTGAAGAAGATGCCGTCGAAGGAAGCATCGCGGTCGTAAAAAGCCCGCATCATCGTTTCTCTATCAGGAAGCAGTGTATTTCTCATGACCTTACTGTAACGAGAACGGTTGGCAGACGCTACCGAAAATTCGACAGAGAATTTTTCCAGAATGACTCAAAAATGATTATGGGGACAGAAGTTAGCAAAATATGGGGACAGATTTAAAGAGCAATATGGGGACAGATTTCAAATCTGTCCCCATATTGCCGTGAGGGCTCTTACCAAACGGGACCGGTGTCAACGTACTGGATTAATCGCTCGTTGCCGGTGCCCATGTGTACTCCCCGGTGGCTGGCAAAGGATTCCTCTCCCCAGCCATAGAACCAGTCGGTGGGTTGGCAATCGGGGAAATGCTGGACAACCGGGCCCTCCAGCAGGGGACCGCGACCGAGAGCGCGATCGATCAAAGTGACCGTCTCGGCGCGAATAATCGGCGCATCGGGGTTGAAGGTTCCATCCGGCAATCCTTCTACGATTCCCAGGACATAAGCGGTCTCAATCTCCCTGATTGCCCAGTGACCGGAGATGTCCGGGAAGGGGGTGGCAGGCAGCCAGGCCACCGGGTCGATGCCGCGAGCCCGGATCATCGCCACTGCGACATTGGCTCGGGTAGCAGGTTGATCGGGGCGGAAGGTTCCGTCTGGAAAGCCCGTCATGATGCCGGCACGATGGACTGCTTCCACATACTTGAAAGTCCAGTGAGTGGAAGGGACATCGGAATAGAACTGCTGGCCGGTGACAGTGCTCTCCAATTGCAGCAACCGGGCGATGATGGCGGCGATCTCACCGCGGGTGACGTTTCGCTGGGGGCCGAAGATCGGACCCAAGTCGCCGGCATACCCCTTGATATAAGCTTCATGAATTTTACCGCCGACCACGACCACTTCATCGTCGGACTGCACCTCCAACTTCGGCCGGGTCGAGTTGGCGACAGCTCGATTGCGGATCAAGGTTCCGTCTGGGGCGTCGGCTGCCACCTTTATGACCAAGCTCAGTTGTTTCCAGTCGCCGGGAGCGAGGTTGCCAAGATCCCAGGTGACGGTATTGGAACCTGGATCATAGCTGCCAGCAGGTCCAGAGGCGGTAGCAGGCGCCTCCACGAAAGAAGTGCTGGGCGGGAGGAGATCGGTCACCTTGACGAAGTAAAGGGTCGTATCACCCGAGTTGGAAACAAGGATATTGAAAGTGATGTTTTCCCCGGCAGCCACAGTGTCATATGTAGCCAGCTTCTGAATGGTCATCGACGGCTTGCCGGAGGAACCAGGGACGGTCTTGATCGCCGACCAGAGCAAGTAGCGCCACGCCACCGCGGTCGCAGCCGGCAGCTGTTCCCGAAAGCCGACTACCGGTACTGCTATGCCAGAACTCGCCCCGGTGGCTCCAACGTGAGCCACCATGAACTGATAGGTGGAACCAGTGGACAGCGTCGGGTTCATCACGTAGACGACCAGCAATACTTTCGGATCCTTGAGAGGAACCAGATAGCCATTGCCGGCGAAGGTGAAGGTGATCGTACCGTCGTCGGCGGGGTAAACGCTTTGGGCCAGCAATGTCTCCCCCGGATCGTAGATGCCGTTCTGATTGGGATCCTCTACCAACATCACGTTGGCGATATCAGTCTGGTCATTGCCGGTGCCGTTGGCCATGATTGCCAGGTCATTCAGATAGACGTCCTCGGGGATCACATCCGCGCTTTGCTCGAGGTCGGCTTTTAAGACCAGTTGCATCATCTCGTTGTATTGATCGGCCGGGTCGTTGGCATGATCGGGCGGCGAGTTGGGGCCTTTGCTGATCAGAAGCCGGCCGCGTTGGCTGCCCCAGCAATCGGAAGGTTCCATATTTCCCCAACTGTCGGGATTGGTGAAGGCAAAAGCCCTCGTGTCTTCTCCGCGGGGCGGCCAATAATGGAAGAACTCCGCGCCGTCCGGCTCGTGGTAGCTGGCGTCGAACTGGCAACCGCGGGGGCCTGCCTCGCAGATGACGATACCCAGCCAGTCATAGGGGATGGCCATCTCGACGATCCAGGTTTTCGGATTGATAGCAGCGTCTCCTTGGAAGCCGGCTGGAGAGGTAGCTGACTGCCAACCAGACCCGGTCCCCTCCCAGAAGAGGAAGGCGGGACCGGCCGTGCCGATCACGGGTTTGTTGGCCACGATCCTGCGATCGTCGGTTTGGGGCAGCTTGCCGTTGTTGTGCAAGGCGCACCACTCGAAGCTGACGCTTTCCACGGACAGTGGGATCAAATAAGCCAGATAGAGGGAGTTGGGGATTGCCTTGGTATAGACGGTGACGTCGCCGTAGAAAGTGGGAAAGGATACCGAGTGGGCATCCGCCCATTCGTCCTGAGGGTTGAACTGCCCATCGATGGTTGGTGTGGTTCCGAAGTCGGAACTGAGCGTGTACTCTTCGTTATGGGCGGCGATTGGGGTGGAGTAAGCCCCCGTCAACACGAGGGAGGCAATGAGGAGAAGAAAAACTACCTTGCGCATGTTCTTGCTTCCTCCTTGTAGAGTAAGCAGAGATCCGGCCGGTCCGTTGCGTTCGTTCCTCCGGATCCCTGTTTCTTCCATTATAGTGGAATTGATCGGCCTGAGCGGAGAAATCGAATAAAAACTTGGTTCCTTCTCATTTCAAGTGGGTAATCTGCCAGCCTACTGCAGCATGCCTAGTCCAGCTTCCCTGCAATCATGGCGATGATGATCTTAAAGAGGGCTCTTTCTCATATTGAGTGGGTAAAGCGGTCTTAAAGTAACAAGGGAGAAAATAACCGACCTGAAGAGCAATCACTCCGAAGGCAGTACTCCCGTGGCTATCTGCACCACTTCGATACAGAACACCCTGCCGGGAGGTCTCGTCGAATCGCTTAAGGGGGGTCTCTTTGGTGAAGATTGCATTGCCCTGGAAAACGATGCTGCGTTGTGGATACTGAGAACAGGAGCCGCACTGGGGTGCGGCGGTCCCAGGTCAGAAAAGACTCTTTAGATCATCTTTGCCATGATTACAGAGATGCTGGACTGAACAACCTGCGGCAGCATGTCACAGAACACCCTGCCGGGGGTTATCTAGCTGCAGGGTGGAAGGTTACCCACTTGAAATGAGAAGGAACCTTAAAGAGTCTTGTCAGCCCTGGGGGCGCGGCAGTCCCAGGAAAGCCGATGGTCCAATAGACCTTGTTCACCCTCAGACTGCCTTACCACTCAGTTAAAGAAAACCAATTAATTCAATAAATAAATCTGTCCCCTTTATACCCTGGGGAGGAGCATCGGCACGACAAACGTACCTTGAAGCCTTATCATTGGGTGGAGGGACGCACCAGGAATGGTTCACAAGACGAGTCAGAACAACGATGAGCGGGAATTGGCCTTGGCCGCTGCCCGGGAGCGGATGGTCGAGCAGCAATTGGTCGGGCGAGGGATCCGTGACCCGCGTGTGCTGGAGGTCATGCGTCAAGTTCCCCGCCATTTTTTTCTGGGCGAGTTCCAGATGGAATCCGCCTACGAGGACGAACCTCTGCCCATCGGCGAGGACCAGACCATCTCTCAACCCTACATGGTGGCCTTGATGAGCGAACAATTGCATCTGGAGGGGGGGGAGCGAGTGCTGGAGGTGGGCGCCGGTTCCGGCTATCAGACGGCCATCTTAGCTCGGCTGGCGGCTGCGGTCTTCACCGTCGAGCGCATACCTTCCTTGGCCGAGAAAGCCAGGATGGTCTGGCGAACGCTGGGGATCGCCAATGTGCGCCTGCGCATCGGGGACGGCACCTTGGGCTGGCCGGAAGAAGCGCCGTTCCAGGCGATCCTGGTGACTGCCGGGGCGCCGAACGTCCCTCCGCCGCTGGTAGAGCAGTTGGATCTCGGGGGGCGGTTGGTGATCCCAGTGGGGGAGCGATTCTTGCAAACCTTGCTGTGCTTGATAAAAAGACCCGACGGCAGCGTGGAACGCCAGGAATCGATCGGCTGCCGCTTTGTCCGGCTGGTAGGCCGGCACGGCTGGAAAACGGGCGAAGGGTGAGAGAAGCCGCCTCGTCCGGCAGGGATTTATTGCAGCAAGGTGATCCCGTTGGCCTGGCAGGCTTCCATCATCCAATTCGGCCAAAGGCTGGCCTGGACTTCACCGATGTGAGCCCGGCGCAAGTAATACATGCAGAGGCGCGATTGACCGATCCCCCCGCCGATAGAGAGAGGCAGTCGGCCTTCCAATAACAGCCGGTGAAAGAGAAGGGCGCGGTCTTCTTCACAGCCGCGCAAGGTCAACTGGGTCAACAGCGCATCCCGGTCGACGCGTATGCCCATCGAGGAGAGCTCGAAGGCCATCCCCAGCACAGGGTTCCAGACGATCAAATCGCCGTTCAGACCTCGTCGTCCCCCGTTCGTGGGAGTAGACCAATCATCGTAGTCAGGGGCTCGCCCATCGTGCGGCAGTCCGTCACGAAGGGCGCTGCCGATCCCCACCAAAAAGACAGCCCCCTTCTCACGGGCGATGGCGTCCTCACGCTGTTTGCGGGAGAGGTTGGGGTAGCGCTCCTCCAGCTCCTCGCTGTGGACGAAGGCAATCTCGGGCGGGAGCAGGGCAGGGATCAGGGGATAGCGAGCAGCCACCAGCCTCTCCACATCGAAGACGACCTGGTAAATGCAGCGCACGATCTCCCGGAGAAAGACCAAATTGCGCTCCTCGGAAACGAGGACTCGCTCCCAGTCCCACTGATCAACGTAGATGGAGTGAAGGTTATCCAGCACCTCGTCCGGGCGAATGGCATTCATATCCGTGTAGAGGCCTTCGCCGTGGACGAAACCGTAACGGGCCAGGGCCATCCTTTTCCACTTGGCCAACGATTGGACGATCTCAGCCTCAACTCCTTGGGCATCGGGCACCTGGAAAGAGACGGGAACCTCGATCCCGTTGAGGTGATCATTGATCCCGGTCCCAGCCGCCACGAAGAGCGGTGCGGTAACTCGGCGCAAGTTGAGGGTGGCAGCCAGTTCCCGCTCGAAATGATCCTTGACGAACTTGATTCCTTCCTCCACCTCAAGTGGGCTGAAGAGGGCAGGGTAGGGGCGTGGCAAGATCAGCTTGGAGGCCACCAGTGGGCTGTCAGCGGCAGGCTGGGCGATCAGCCCGACCATTTCTTGGATCTCGAGCGCATCGTTCATTGGTGGCTCCTTTCTCTTTTTCCGGGTTGGATTTAATGGCGGATTATTTCATAAAGATGGCGACCTGGAAAGCCAAAATAGCCTACCGCGCGAAACCCCTAGGAAAATGTTGTAGAATCCTAGCAAATGACAGCTATCAATAGATTGGCCGCTAGTCTGATGGTGCGCAGGTTGCTTATCCTTTTCTGCTTGTCGGTCAGCCTGATTCTCGTTGGTTGCGCCTCACCGCCACTCAGTCCCCCCACGATTTCACCGTCTTCCTCCCAGACTCTTTCTCCCGCGCCTCGTCCCTTGCGCGTCGCTTTCCTCTACTTCGGCAAAGTTGCCGACAGCAACTGGACTCAAGCGCATGAGCAGGGGCGGCTGGCCTTACTGGCGCTTCCCGGTATCGAAGCCGACTCTCGCCAGGAGGTTCCCGCCGGCGCTGCCGCTTTGCCGACGCTCCGAGAGCTGGCCACCAGCGATTACGATGTGATCATCTCTACTTCCTTGGCTTTCCAGGAGGCCACCTGGAAAGTGGCGGAGGAGTTCCCCCAGGTCCGATTCCTGCAGTGCGACGGCAGTCGAACGAGCGCTAACCTCTCAACCTATTTCGGGTGGATTGAGGAACCGCTCTACCTTGCCGGGATGGTGGCAGCAGGAACCAGCCGTTCCGGCAAACTGGGCTTCGTGGCGGCTTTCCCCATCTCAGAGGTGATCCGCAACATCAACGCCTTTACCCTGGGGGCTCGCTCGTTTAACCCCCAGGCTACTGTACAGGTTGCCTGGTGCCTTAGTTGGGACGACCGGGTGATCGAGCGCCAGAAAGCGACCGAGCTCCTGGATGCCGGTTGCGATGTGATCGCCCAGTGGCAGGACAATGGAGAGGCCTTGCTTGTCGCCCAGGAGCGAGGAGCGTACGGAATCGGCATTCATACAGATATGTCGGCCGTCGCCCCCCAAGCTGTCCTGACCAGCGCTGTTTGGAATTGGTCGGTCTACTACACGCAAGCCATCCAAAGGATCCGTGAGGGTGATGCTCCCGAGGCGGATACCCGTCAGGGGATGAAGCAGGGGTTGGTCGGCCTGACCCCACTTTCATCGGTAGTGCCGGAGGCCGTGCGGAACTTGGTAGAGGCAAAGATGTCTGATCTGCGAAGCGCCGATTTCCCGGGGATCTTCGTCGGGCCGCTCATTGACCAGCAAGGCGCACGCCGCGTCGAAGAGGGCCGGCAGATGACTTTCTCTGAACTTCAGATGGTGGATTGGTTCGTCCAAGGGATCATCGGCGAGATCCCCTCCGATTGAAGCAGATCGCCCCTGCTTCCTCATCTTCAGGAGGATCCGAGCGTTGGGGATGTTAGCCGACCCATCTTCAGGAAGTTTTTTGCGTTACTGAAAGTGGTTGCGGATCAACTGATCGGTGATCGTGATGGGGGTGCCTTCCTCCGCCCAGTCGTAGACAATCTTGGCATCATCGCGTCCGGCCGGCGGGGCTTTCCCTTGGTCTCTCTCCAAAGGTTGGATCAAACCGACGCAGCCATGACTTCCGCTTAACGAGGGATCTTGTCCGAAATACTCATCAGGTTTCCAGTAATTCCCATGGATGGCATAGACGCGGCCGATGAAGAAAAGGCACCAACGTACATTGGGGACCGAGTAATCGGCTCCAACCATGGTGGTAACTGGAACTTTGGTCAAAACGGAATAGTTCCCCGTCGGCGTTTCCATTCCGGTTTGCCCGGTCAGGACTGGGAGCGTCCGCACGATGAAGGCGCCTTCCACCATATATAGCGACCAATCGTAGCGAGCCAAGGAGACATGGATGCTCTTGACCGAAGGCTGCGCCAAGGAGCGATCCAGATAGACAGCGCCCAACCAATGAGTTAACGGTGTGTCCGGGTAGACACTGGTTTCAAAAAAGAGGCCATGCGCTTGGGCAGCTACGATCTCGCGGTAGGCCCAGTAGTCGGGGGAGACATCGTTGAAGGGCGAGGTGACGGGCAAATCGATCCCGATTTCCCATCCCCTGGAGCGCACGATCAGAGCCAGACCTTGGGCGACGGTGAGAGGGGAGGAGGGCGCCAGTTGGCTGGGCGTGGCGATTCCTGCCAAGAAGCGGGTCGGATCGAGCGCAGCGGCTGCCATCCCTTCGATGGGAGCGGAATCAAGGGAAACCAGGGGTAAATCGGTGAACGTTGCCTTGGCCGGTTGCGCGGGAGTGATCCCGCTCGCCTTGGCCAGCAAAGCCAGGAAGTTACCTCGCAGGAAGGGGCTGTCGGGTTGGAAGGAAGGGTTGGCGCTGGGATCAAGGATACCCTTGGCCGCCAAATCGTTGACCTCCGGCTCTCCCAAGTGGCCGGCCATATCGGAATAAGATGCGCCTTCCGCCCAAGTAGGTTCGGCCAGGAAAGGAGCGACCAGAGTTCCCCAGGTGACCAGAGCTACTAGCAAACCGCACAGCAAATGCCGCCATGCACTCTTCCGAATCGCCACGGCGCTTTGTTCCCTCACTTTCCTAGTAAGATCGGCAGATAGAAGCGCTCTACATATTCCTTGGCCATGCGCTGGCCGCTGAAGCGGGGCGCCACGCTGCGGATGGATTCTTTCATGATGCCTACGAAACTGTGAGGAACCTCGTCCTCACTGCGTTCGTAATAGGAAGGGATCACTTGGTCCTCCAAGATATTGTAAAGGGCGTTGGCGTCTGCTGCTGTGCGGTCCCCCTCTTTCGGCTCTCCGCCGAAAGCCCAGCCGTTGGCGCCGTTGTACCCCTCAATCCACCAGCCATCCAGGATGGAAAGGTTGGGGGTGCCGTTGGCCGCTGCTTTCATCCCGCTGGTTCCAGACGCTTCCAGGGGCGGAAGGGGATTGTTCAGCCAGACATCTACCCCGTGTACCAGGTATTTGGCCAATTGCTGGTCGTAGTTCTCGACAAAAGCGATCCGGCCGGCGAACTCAGCTTCCTGCGCCCAACGGAAGACCCGCTGCACCAAATGTTTTCCTTCCAGGTCGGCAGGGTGAGCTTTTCCTGAGAAGATGATCTGTACAGGGTAACGCTGGTTGGTCAGGAGACGTTTCAACCGCTCCATGTCCGTGAAGAGCAGTTCGGGCCTCTTGTATGGAGTGAAACGACGGGCGAAGCCAAGGGTCAGAACTTCGGGGTTCAGCATCGCTCCCAAGGCGATCACGCTGGCCCCGGAGAGGCGGTCTCGATGCCAGCGCTTGCGGGCTCTCTCCATGATACGGGCCACTAAGGTCACCTTGAAGTCTTGGTGGATGTGCCAAAGCACAGCATCGGGGATGCGATCCACCCCTTCCCATGTCTCCGGCTGGTCTTGTTTATCTCGCCAGTCTGGTCCCAAAGCTCGGTCAAACTGTTCTTGCATCCGCGTCGGTTCGATCCAACTGGGCAGGTGTACCCCGTTGGTGATGGCTTCGATCGGCGCCTCCTCCGGCTTGCGATCGGGCCAAAGCGGAGCCCAAATCCGGCGGGCGATCTCCCCATGCCGCTTGCTCACGGCGTTGCGGAAGTGAGAGAGGCGCAAGGCGAAAGCGGTCATATTGAAGCCCGCCCCAGGGTCCACTGGGCTCGTGCCCAGATTAAGGACGGTATCGCGATCGGCGGACAGTTCACGGAAATAGGAATGAAAGTAGCGATCCATCAAAGAGAAGGGGAAGACATCCGTCCCCGCCGCTACCGGAGTATGTGTGGTGAAGACGGTGCCGGCGCTGACCTGGTCGGCTGCTTCTTGGAAACTGCTCCCTCTCTTGACCCGCTCATGGATTCGTTCGAAGACAGCGAAGGCCGGATGACCTTCGTTCAAGTGGAGGACGGAGGGGACGATCTTCAGAGCTCGCAGTACGCGCACCCCGCCCATTCCCAGGACGATCTCCTGGCGCAGGCGCAGCTCGGGGTCACTGGCATAGAGGCGCTGGGTGATGCCGCGATCCCACGGCTGGTTGGCCTCTAGGTTGGTGTCCATCAGGTAGAGGGAGATCCTTCCAACCGCTACTTTCCAGACTCCCACGTAGACCGGCGGATCGAAGAGAGGAACCTGCACCACAAGAGGTTGGCCTTCCTCTCCCAGCACTTGCTGAATGGGGTCGTAGGTGCGGTCCATGATCTCCTCCACGTCCTCTTGCCAGCCGTCCTCGCGTAAGCGCTGGCGAACGTAACCTTGAGAATAGATCAGGCCTACCCCAACCACTGGAACTCCCAAGTCGCTGCAACTTTTCAGGAAATCCCCAGCCAGGATGCCGAGGCCGCCGGCATACACCGGCAAGGAGATGTGCAGCCCGTATTCCGCTGAGAAATAGGCGATAGGCGCAGGGAAAGTGCCGTATTTCGATCGAAACCAAGTTCCCTCTCCGGCTACTTCAGCTTCGTAACGAAGCATCACCAGATCATACAAACGTAGATAGGCGGGATCTTCAGCGGCCTGCTGCAGCAACTCCAGCGACGCCGTGGCCAGCATTTTTACCGGATTGTGGCGGCTTTCCCGCCACAGACGGATGTCCAGCGTACGAAAGATGTGGCGGGCTTCCGGGCGCCAGCTCCAGAAGAAATTGTAGGCTAGTTTCGCAAGCCCGCGAATGCGCTCCGGCAAGCGTAAAGTCAGATCCAATTCACTCAATGATTTCTCCTCCTGGCATTCGTCGTAAGACGGGCTCTTCGATGTGGCGCCACCTGCGCCTGCTCACCCTCGATGCGAGCAGTGGATATTGCAAGACATGCCGCCGCAGGCTGCCTAGTTGCCGCAGGCTGTTCCGAGCTCGATAGCCCCCGGCAACTCGATAGCCCCCGGCAGCTCGATAGCCCCCGGCAACTCGATAGCCCCCGGCAACTCGATAGCCCCCGGCAGCTCGATAGCCCCCGGCAGCTCGATAGCCCCCGGCAGCTCGATAGCCCCCGGCAGCTCGATAGCCCCCGGCAACTCGATAGCCCCCGGCAACTCGATAGCCCCCGGCAGGGAGTTCTGTATCCACTAGCTCAAGGATCGGTCTCTCTCGAACGATTAGGCCGGTTCGACGCTCTCTTGATCCATGTGGGCGAAGGAGCCTCCGAACCTGGGGTCGTCAATCAGCTCGCCGAAAGCCCGTATGAGCTCGGGAAAGCGATCCGGGAAGCGGTTCAAACCAGTGCAACGGTATTCACAAGATGGCACAAAGAAGTAAAAGATCCAATCCGTCCCGCGGTATATCGAGCGGTCCGTGTAGTCGCCTTCCTTCCAGTTTGCCGCGCCGATCTCCTCAAAGGCTTTCCAGAAGGCATTCCAGTGTTCTTCATCCGGCTCCTGGGTCTCAATGAAGGTGAAATCGCGCGTATACGGTGCATGGTGATAGATGAGCAGCTTGCGCCGCTGGATCAATTTGTACTCCGGCCCATCCCAAGTCATCAGGTAAAACTGAAAAAAACGAGGCCACCCTTTCATTGATTCCTCCTTAAGCCTGTTCTTCTTCCCCTGCTGCATCTTCCCTCGAACGAAGCAAAAGGTCGCCCGGGAAGACCGGCAATGGAGAGTTTATTCCAGCAGTCATATCTGTGCATGCTGCCGCAGGCTGTCACGCCATCATTGTAGCAGGGATGCGTCAGATCTCCACTTCTCGCTGCTGGCCGCGCGAAGGGATGGTCTTGGTGTCAAGGTGGTGGATGGCCTTTATGTAGCGAACAGTGCGCGTCCGAGCTCTCATCACGACCGAGTGGGTGATCGCCGTGTGGCCCGAGAAGCGCACTCCCGGCAGGAAATCACCTCCCGTGACGCCCGTCGCTGCGAAGATGATGCTGTCACCTTTGGCGAGATCCTCGGTACAGTAGACTTGCTCCAAGTCACTGTAACCTGCCTCAGCGATGCGCTTCTTCTCAGCCTCGTCGCGGGCGAACATTTTCACCTGGATCTCCCCGCCCAGGCAACGGAGGGCAGCGGCAGCCAATACCCCCTCAGGCGCTCCGCCGATCCCTAACAGCAGGTCCACGCCGGAATCCTCGATGGAAGTGGAGATAGCCCCTGAGATATCTCCGTCCGAGATCAGCTTGCAACGGGCGCCGGACCGCCGCACCTTCTCGATCAGGTCGCCGTGACGAGGCCGTTCCAAGATCACCACCGTCAGCTCATTGATATGGCAGGCGTATGCTAGTGCCACCCGCTTGAGGTTTTCCTCCACCGGGGCGTTGATGTCGATCTGTCCTTTCGCCCCCGGCCCAACGGCGATCTTGTCCACGTAGAAGGTGGGGAACGACTTGATGGTGCCGGCATTCCCGGCCGCCATCACGCTGAGGGCGTTGGGCAAACCTTTGGCGGTCAAGCTGGTTCCGTCCAACGGGTCTACGGCGATGTCCACTTCCGGGTCATAGATTCCACCCCCACCCACCCGCTCGCCGATGTACAGCATCGGCGCCTCGTCCTTCTCCCCTTCGCCGATGATGACCCGGCCTCGGATGGCCAACAGATCCAGCATGCCGCGCATGGCATCTACTGCGGCTTGGTCCGCCGCCTCCTTGTTTCCTTTGCCCATCCAACGGCTGGCCTTAAGGGCGGCTGCCTCAGTGACGCGAACAAATTCCAGGGTGATCTCACGGGTTAGATCTTGCATCCTGTCATCTCCGTTCTATTCTGCGATCGAATCAGCGAACTGCCTCATTATACGGCAACAGACCAGTCCGCGGTGCAAACGCACACCAAGGGGTTCTCTCGTACCATCTGCTTTTCCTGGGACCGCCGCACCCCAGTCTGGCATCTGTTTCGAAGATTCGTACAACAAAGTCTCTGAGGCCATCGCCTTTCCTGGGACCGCCGCACCCCAGTGCGGCAAATGCAGTGAAGATAGGGAAAACAAACGCCCTGGAGAGCAACCACTACGAAGGTAGCACTCCCGTGCTTATCTACTCCACTTCGATACAGAACACCTGCTGGGGATCGAGAAAAGGGGGAAAATAAATCTGTCCCCTTTTTCCTTTATGCTCATTCCTTAGACCTCGTTACCGTAAGATTCACCTTCACATCTCCGACTGCCTGAAAACCACCAGTAGTGGCCACTACTAACGTTTTCCCGGTAGAGCTAGGCTTCTGTTTCTTCACATCAAGCTCAATCACGATGTACAAGTTTCCATCTTTTATTTCCATTTTGATCTCGTTCATGATGCTCTCTTTCTCCCCTTGAATCTGGGGAAATTAGTTTTGGTTCCCGATTTAATCGGTCAGCATGATTCTGGTCCTTGCATGTCAACGCCAATCGAAAGCATCTCATTTTGCCGGATGAATCTATCTTACTCTTTTACTCTGCCCCCTTTTTCCTTTCCTGGGACCGCCGCACCCCAGTGCGGCTCCTGCAGTGAAGATAGGGAAGACAACCGCCCTGGAGAGCAACCACTACGAAGGTAGCACTCCCGTGCTTATCTGTTCCACTTCGACACAGAACACCCTGCCGGTAGAGGCAATTCGGCTCGGAACTGTCTGCGGCTGCATGCCTTCTCCTGCCGCAGGTTGGTAGGTTACTCACTTGAAATGAGAAGGAACCCGAGTTTTTTCCACATCTCAAGCAGAGTCCACGCCCACCTACGCGCAGCTAACGCAAACCATTGACATTCCCTTTTGGCATAAATCGAAAAGCCCACTGATTTAGCATATAGTCCATGCTATCATATACCAATGGTACAGTCCTTCAAAGATACCGGCACGCAAGATATTTTTAATGGCGAAAACACGAAAGACGCTCGGAAAACATGCCCGATGTCTTTATGGAAAGTAGCCGCTCGAAAACTTGACCAATTAGACTCAGTCACCCTCCTTCAAGAATTGAGAATCCCGCCAGGAAACCAGTTAGAGCCTTTGTTGGGAGAAAGAAAAGGACAATGCAGCATCTGTATCAATGAGCAGTATCGGATTTGTTTTATTTGGACATCTTTAGGGCCTGACCAAGCAGAAATTGTTGATTATCACTAACGATATTTGGAGAAAGGAAAGTATTATGATTCGCATACCTACTCATCGTAATCCGATGGGGCTAACTCAACGAGAGTTGGCAGACGCTATCCATGTTCCATATCAACGCGTTAACGATATTGTGAATGGGCGGCGGGGAATAACACCTAGCACGGCTTTGCGTTTGGCAAAATATTTCAACATGACCCCCGATTTTTGGATGAACGTTCAATTACGTTGGGAGATGTATTTTGCTCAACAAAATGAAATCAAGGTTCTTGAAACCATTCAACCTTTAGTGGCAATTGCCAGGTAGTCTTGCAAAGTTAATAATACCGGTTCTTTCTCAAAATGAGTGGGTAAAGCGGTCTAAAGGTAACAAGGTTCCTGTGATCATTGGTTTTCCCTGGGATGGGACCGTGGTGCCCCCAGTGGAGCAGCCGCAGTGACTAGAAGGAAGAAACCCGCTCTGGAGTGCAACTACTATGAAGGCAGAACTCCCGTGGCTATCTGCTCCACTTCAACACAGAACACCTGCTGGGGGATTCGAGAAAAGTGGGAAAATAAATCTGTCCCCTTTTCCTATGGGTTGTTTTGACGGATGCCGTAGCCCCAGGCCATGCCTGCGCCGCCCGTTTCACCATTCTGCGACCAACTGGCTGGATCGGAGTCAATCACGGTGTAGGCGCCTGGCGGCAGGATAATATTAGGTTTAACCACCCAGGCCACATTGGTTGCGCCACTTCCATCAGTGGCTGTCGCTTGCCACGGGCCATACATCGTGCCATCCGATGCCTGCAAGCCAATCGTGCCCGCCGGCATTCCTTGCCCGTTATTCCAGTGATAAGTCAGTATCTCGGTTACCTGCCAGGCATCGTTGATCGTAAATTTGGTAGGCGCGGTGGCCGAGTTATAGGCCACCCCGGTGCTCCAAACTTTGAAGAACTGTTCCACCACACCGGGGGAAGGTGCTGGTGTAGTAGGTGCGGGTGTCGTGGTTGCGGGTGTCGTAGGCCCGTCAGGCGAAAAAGAAGGAGCCCAGTCCTCTGCCTGGTTGTTGGAAAGGTTTACCTGCGCCGTGCCATCCACATTCATGATGTAGATTTGCCCAAGGGTTCCATCGCGGTCGGAAGAGAAGGCAATCTTGGCCCCGTCATGCGAGAAGGAAGAAGCCCAGTCGTCCGACTGATTATTTGTAAGCCTTATCTGCGCCGTGCCATCCACATTCATGATGTAAATTTCAGAGTTTCCATCACGTTTGGAGGTAAAGGCAATTTTGGATCCGTCCGGTGAAAAGGAAGGATAGGCTTCATCTAGCTGGTTATTGGTAAGCCTTACCTGTTCCGATCCATCCACATTCATGATGTAGATTTCCCAGTTTCCATCGCGGTCGGACGAAAAGGCAATCCTAGACCCATCCGGCGAAAAGGAAGGCCTTCCGTCATATGCCTGGTTATTGGTAAGCCTTATCTGATTCAAGCCATCCACATTCATGAGGTAGATTTCAGAGGTTCCATCACGGTTGGAGCATAAAGCAATCTTGGACCCGTCCGGGGAAAAGGAAGGGGACTCTTCATCTGCCCGGTTGTTGGTGAGGTTTACCTGCTCCGATCCATCTGCATTCATGATGTAGATCTCATAGTTATCATCACGGTAGGACTCAAAGGCAATCTTCGACCCGTCAGGGGAAAAGGAAGGATAGGCGTCATAGGCCAGTTTATTTGTAAGTCTTACCTGTTCCGATCCATCCACATTCATTAGATAGATCTCAAGGTTTCCATCGCGTCCGGAGGTAAAGGCAATCTTGCCTTTCGTCGTGCTTACTGCTTGCCCTTGAGCTATGATCATCTGGTCGGTGAACACGCAGGTCTGGCCACGAGTGGCCGGCTCATCGGGCCCCAGGTTGCTGGAAGACACGATGTTTGGGTCAGAGTTCTTTATGATTCCATTGGCAAAACAGGCTTCAATAGAAGCGAACGCCCAGTAGCCGCTGGGAACATCGTTGAAGTGGCTTCCGCTCCCTCCAGACCAGTTTTGTGCCCTTGCAATGATGGTGAGAACCTCAGCTTTGGTGACATTCCTGCTGGGGCCGAAAGTGCCATCCGGATAACCCTTCACAAGACCGTGATCTACAGCTGAAGCGATATAGCCAAAAGCCCAATGATCCTGTGCCACATCAGGGAATTTAAGAGAAGCAGAGAGATTGGGAGAATAACCCATAGCCAAACTGATGATCTTGGCGAACTCTGCCCGGGTGACACTGTTATCGGGTTTGAAGGTGCCATCGGGGTAACCATTGAGAATACCTTTGCCAACCAGATCTGCGATTTCGCTGGCTGCCCAATAGCCCGAATTGACATCGGAAAAGGAGACCGCATCGGCAGACTTAAGTGGTGGAATATAGGAAAGAGTGAGAACAAGGACGAACACAAGAACTCCACATACCCATTTCTGCAATGCTTTTTACCCCCGAGTCTGGAGAATTGGTACAAAACCATTGTAACGATGGATGACTCGGGTTGTCTACTCAACGCACAAACGCCTTTCCTTCGGCACCGATTGTTCCTCCATCATTTAGCCGGCTGCCTTTTCCAGCCTGGCCGTTTTGCTTACGCGCGGTGACACCTTTCCCGTACACTGGAAGTCCGGTCCTCCCCCCTGCTCATTCTGGGAAGCGCTGTGATGAGTGAGGTGGTCATCTTTCGATGATCACGGCGTTCAATTATTCAGCAAAAGATGGGGACAGGTTTTTATTTTTAGCATTCTCTCCGGTTTTCTCACCACCTGAGCCCGAACTGAGTTCAGATTTCTAAACTGAGCGCTTCTTTTCCGCGAGGTGATCTACCTGATTGTGCTTCCGTATTCGATTGGCAGCGGCAGTGAGCCAATACTTGGCGGCATAGAAGCACAAGTGTAAAATGCTCAATGTCAAGACCTGAAGCCATCTTCAAGGTTGGGTTCGGAATGGAGTTTTATATTCCAGCCATATCCAGCTCGTTGATGATCTTTTCCAGAATGGCAAGTTCCGTCATGATCGCCTCGAAGCTCGGTATAAATCCGAAAAGCATGGCTTGCATGGATTGGTAATCTTTTTGCAGTTCGGCAACATGGTGTTCCGGCGGAAGCAGCCTCAGGCTTCCGGGTTTGGCTTCTTCGTACAGGGCCCAAGGACAACGATAAAATCGCGTCTTAAATTGCACCACGTCTTGCAGTAGATCAATGCTGGCGAGAGCTTTATCACGGACCGGCAGGAGACTCAGTCGATATAGATCGTAGTAATGGCGTGAGTAACGGGGCGGTAATGGCTTCTCCGCTCCCCGATGGGCTTCCTGATGCAGGATTGTCGCTTTTTCCCAAAAGGAGCGTTCCGCCGCGATGGTTCGAACCATGGTTTCCGCCTG
>JAPLHV010000077.1 GCA_026389455.1 Coprothermobacterota bacterium | reverse complement strand
GGGCGGTCGCGCCAAGCCCTTCTTCACCGGCTACCGTCCCCAGTTCTACTTCCAGACCACCGACGTCACCGGCGCCATCAAGCTCCCCGAGGGGATCGAGATGGCCATGCCCGGCGACAACGTCAACATGGAGGTGGAGCTTATCTACCCCATGGCCATGGAAGAGAGCCAGCGCTTTGCCATCCGCGAAGGCGGCCGAACGATCGGCGCCGGCGTGGTCACCAAGATCATCGAGTAACTTGGCACAGACCAGGTTCTCTGCTAGATTGAGAGATTGAGATGCGAATCATCATTAATATGGAGTGTACGGACTGCAAGCGGCGCAACTATACCAGCTCGAAGAACAAGCAGAATGACACGGGGCGTATCGAGCTGAAGAAGTACTGCCCTGGTTGTCGCAAACATACCACCCACAAGGAAACACGGTAGAAAGGCAGGAATGGCATAGGCCCGTAGCTCTAACGGTAGAGCGCCTGTCTCCAAAACAGGATGTTGGGGGTTCGAATCCCTCCGGGCCTGCCAAACTTTCTAGATGAACACAGAGCGAAACAATAAAACAGCGAGACAAACCAGCAAGCCGTTATCGAAAGCGGGATCTCGCAAGGAGAAGAAAAGCATCGGGCAACGTCTGGCGACGTATGCCATCAACGTCAAGAATGAGTTGAAACGCGTCTCTTGGCCGACCCGCAAGGCGATCATCAACTCTACCGCGACGGTGATCATTTTCGTGATCGTCTTCGCGGTCTACATCGGTCTGTGGGATTATCTGTTCGCTTACCTGATGCAATCCATCGTTACCAGGTAAGCACAATAGCCAAATGGGCGCTGACAGCAGGGAAAGTTCGGCCAAGCACTGGTACGTCGTCAATACTTATTCCGGGTACGAGAACAAGGTAAAGACAAACCTGGAGCGGCGTATCGCCAGTATGGGAATGGAAGACAAGATCTTCCGCATCGTAGTCCCGGTGGACTACCGCCTCCGCTTGAAGGACGGCAAGAGGGAGACCATTGCCGAGCGTGTTTTCCCTGGATACGTGTTGGTCGAGATGATCGTGGACGACGAGTCCTGGCATGTCGTGCGAGGCACCCCGGGGGTGATCGGATTCGTCGGCTCAGGCGGTAAACCAGTTCCTTTGACCGATAGTGAAGCCCAACAGGTATTGCGGCGCATCGGCGAGGACGAGGCCAAGACCCAGATCAAGGTTGAGATCGGGCAAAACGTGAAGGTGATCGAAGGTCCCTTCGAGGGATTCATCGGCAAAGTGGAACAAGTCAACCCCGAGCGGCAGACGGTAAAAGTGCGTCTATCGATGTTCGGCGGGAGAGACATTCCGGTTGAACTTGATTTTCTCCAAGTGGAGAAAACCTAAGGAGGAATACGCTTGGCAAAGAAAGTTGTCGCTGTCGTCAAACTGCAGATCCCCGCCGGCAAAGCGACGCCGGCGCCGCCTGTAGGGCCCGCCCTTGGGCAGCGGGGGATCAACATTATGCAATTTTGCAAGGAGTTCAACGAGCGGACCGCTAGCGCCGGAGGGATGGTGACCCCGGTGGAGATCACTGTTTACCAGGATCGCTCCTTCACTTTCGTCACCAAGACCCCACCAGTCTCCGCCCTGTTGAAGAAGTACACCAACCTGGAGCTTGGCTCGGGTGAGCCAAACAAGAAGAAAGTGGGCAAGATCAGTAAGGCGCAGGTGCGCGAGATTGCCCAGATTAAGCTGCCCGATTTGAACACCATCAGCATGGACGAGGCGGTGCGAATGGTCGAGGGGACGGCTCGCAGCATGGGAATCGAGGTGGGGTAAATGCGACACGGAAAACGCTATCTGCAAGCCGCCAAGATGATCGAACTGGGCCGTTTCTACCTTCCCGAGGAAGCGGTTGCCCTGTTGAAGCAGATGCCCGCGCCGAAGTTCAACGAGACCGTCGAGCTGGCTGTCCAACTGGGCATCGACCCCAAGAAGTCCGACCAGTCGGTACGCTCGGTTTGCGTCCTACCGGCCGGAACCGGCAAGACAGTGAAAGTGTTGGTCTTCGCCAAGGGTGAGAAGGTGGAGGAAGCTACCCGGGCAGGAGCCGATTATGTGGGCGGCGAAGAATACGCCAAGCAGGTTTTGGATGGCTGGTCAGATTTCGATGTGGCCATCGCCACCCCCGACATGATGAGCGTGGTGGGTAAGCTGGGCAAGATTCTGCGCGGGAAGATGCCCAACCCCAAAGCTGGCACAGTAACGATGGAACTGGAACGAGCCATCCGTGAGGTTAAGGCCGGTAAGATCGAGTTCCGCGCCGACAAGCAAGCTGTCGTGCATGTGCCGTTGGGCAAGATGAACTTCACTGAGGCCGATCTGTTGACTAACCTCTACGCTTTCCTTGACACCTTGGTGAAGGTCAAACCTTCCACTGCCAAGGGGCAGTATATCAAGGGGATCTCCCTCAGTTCGACGATGAGCCCAGGGATTGACATAGACCAACAGAAAGCCGCCGCAGCCGCCGGCAAGCGCAACGCCTGAAGGGAGGCCGGGCCGGCGCCTGGCTCCCGGCACAAACGAGACGCCGTAGACAGTAGGTACCCTTCGGGGAATAAAACCTACCGAGGTTTGTTCGATTCGTTCGGACTCCTTGGTAGGAGTCCATTTTTGTAAGAAGAGGTGATGAAATGCCAAAGCCTGAGAAGGCCGAGATCGTGCGCGATGTAATCGAGCGGTTCCAAAACTCGACGGCGGTCTATTTTGTAGACTACCAGGGTTTGACCGTGGCGGAGATCTCCGCGCTGCGCCGCAAGTTAAAAGAGAAGCAGGCCGAGTTAAAAGTCGCCAAGAACACCCTCTTGCGCATCGCCCTAAAGAATGCCGAGCTGGGCGAGGCCCCGGTATTGGTGGGCCCCACCGGTGTGGTCATCGCCCATGAAGACCCTGTAGTTTCGCTGAAGGTAATCATGGAATTCGCCAAGGATAAGCCGAACCTGAAGGCCAAGGGCGGCCTGATGGATCATGCGTTTTACGACCAGGCTCAAGTCCTGGCCATTTCCCAGCTGCCGAGCAAGAAAGAGATGCTGGCCCAAATCATCGGCAGCCTCCAAGCGCCGGCCTTCAACCTGGTCTGGGCGCTGCGCGGCGTGGCCGCCGGCCTAGTCTACACCCTATTTGCGATTGCGGAAAAACCGCAAGACGCACCGCAAGACGCGAACGCATAGGCAGAAAGAGGAGGAATCATATGGCTGATATTCTCTCGAACGAGGAGATCATCGCTGCGATCAAGCAGAAAACCATCCTAGAGGTAGCCGATTTGGCCAAGGCCTTGCAGGAAGAGTTCGGCGTCTCCGCCGCCGCTCCTGCTGCTGCCGCCGCTCCAGCCGCCGCTGCTGCGCCGGTGGAAGAGCAGACTGAATTTGATGTGATCTTGGATGAGGTCGGCGCCCAGAAGATCCAGGTGCTGAAGGTCGTCCGCGAGCATTCCGGCTTGGGCTTGAAGGAAGCCAAGGACCTGGTTGACTCGGCCCCAAAGGCAGTGAAGGAGAGAGTCTCCAAAGAAGAGGCGGCCAAGGTCAAGGCGGCCTTGGAAACTGCAGGCGCCAAAGTCACGATCAAATAGCAAGCCGCAATCGACAGCAATGTAAAAAAAGACCCGCTTCGGCGGGTCTTATCTTTTATTTTCAAAGATTTGGGATAATGTGGTGGAAAGTGGGGACAAGTGGTATATTATGGGGGAATTCGTAGTCGGGAGAGACCAAAATGGTCAGTGGAGAATCGGAGCACATAGTTGATGAGAAGGGGCGCGTAGCCATCCCCGCGAAGTTTCGCGAGGTATTGGGCGGCTCGCTGGTTCTTACATTAGGCTTTGAAGGATGCCTAGTTGCTTATCCACCTCACCGCTTTGCTGAAGTCAGTGAGGAATTAGGCAAGCTCTCTTATCTCCGCGCTGAGACGCGCTCCTTGCAGAGGCTGATGTTGCACGGCGCGGAAGTCTGCGAGATGGACCGGCAGGGCCGCATTCTTATCCCCCCGCGGCACCGGGAACACGCTGCGATCCAGCGGGATGTCCTGATCGTGGGGATGATCGATAAGCTGGAGATTTGGGCCAAGGATCGCTGGCAACAACTCTTAGAGCAGATCAAGCCATCTTATGAAAGCCTAGCCCAAACTTTCGAGGGGATCCGCCTATGAGCTGTCCGCCCCCCTTTCACCAGCCGGTAATGGTTGCCCAGTGTCTGGAATATCTCGCCCCGCGGGAGAACGGCCTTTACCTGGATTGCACTGTCGGTGGCGGGGGACACGCCGAGGCACTGCTTGGCAGGAGCACGGCATGCCGTACTCCTACTCGGCTGATCGGTTTGGATCTGGACGACCAAGCCATATTGGAAGCCGGAGCTCGCCTGGCCCCCTTCGGTGATCGTGTCACTCTGATCGCTGCCAACTTCGCCCGCACCGGCGAGGTTCTGGCACGTCTCGGGGTAGGGGCGGTGGATGGTTTACTGGCTGACCTGGGGGTTTCTTCTTGGCAATTCGACCAACGGGAACGCGGCTTCACCTTCGCTCCAGACGTACCCCTGGATATGCGTATGAACCAAAGCGGACAGCTTACCGCTGCCGAGATTCTCAACAGATGGCGGCTTGACGAGTTGCAAGCTCTTTTTCAACGTAGCGAAGTCCCTCGCAGCGGCCGCCTGGCCGGAGCCATCGTCGTCCAGCGGCGGATTGCCCCCTTCCGCACTTCAACTGACTTGCTCCGTCTCTTGGAGGGGTTGGGATTGGCCAATCGTCGCACTTTCCACCCTGCCACCCTGGTTTTCCAAGCCTTGCGGTTGGCTACCAACCGCGAGCAGGAGAACCTGGCCCTGCTGCTTAGCCAACTTCCTTCCCTGCTCAAGCCGGGGGGGCGTTGCGTTTTCCTCAGCTATCACTCGCTGGAGGACCGCCCAGTGAAGCAAGCCTTTCGTGAGAGGGAAGTGGACGGTTCGATGCACGTCCTTACCCGCCGAGTCGTACGCCCGTCGGAGGAAGAGGTGAGATCCAACCCGCGAGCGCGGAGCGCCAAGTTGCGAGCCGCGGAAAGGTCAACCGCGTTGTGAACGTCTCTACGTTATCGGCCGCTCCGAACACCCCCGTCCTTGCTGCAACTCCGGCCGCAGTTCGGCGTTGGTCGCGCAGCCTGCTCTCCCTGGCCATTATCCTTCTGACTTTACTGTTGGTCGTGACTCTACTAGCACAAGTTTACTTGACTGGCGCTACCATCGAGAACAAACACCGCGAGGAAGCCATCCGTGCGGAGGCAGCCGAGCTGGAAGTCCAGGTTCTTGAGTTGAAGAGCGATCTGGAGCAACGAATTACCCCGCTGGCGGTGGAGACCTTTGCCAAGCAACAACTGCAAATGGACTACGCGCATGCTATTCCCCAGGCCGGCATCGTTTACTTGAACGAGCAAGATCGCGCCTCGTTTGCGCAAGCAGCCTCCCCCGGCGATGGCAGCCAGCCCTAAGGAATACGCTTCTCTCAACGTCCGTGTCACCTGTTTGCGGGTGATCCTCAGCCTTATTGTAGTGGCGCTCTTCGGCCGCTGCGCATTCTTGCTGGTGGTGCAAGCGCCAGAATTGCGGGGCCAGGTCGAGTATCAACAGTCCTCGGGGGTAGAGGTTTTGTTGCCAAGGCGCGGCCAGATTCTAGACCGCAACGGCAAAGCGCTGGCCCAGTCAGTGGAGGCCAGCCGTATCGACGTCCGTCCAGCCGCCATTCCTCCCGAGCGGCAGGAGGAGGTGGCTACCTTCCTGGCCGAAGTCAGCGGAACTCCCACCTTGGCCACCGCCCTCCTCGAGAAGATCCGCGGGTCGCTCGTTCCCTTTCCTTTTCTGCGTCAAACAGATATGGCCATCGGCGAGAAGGTGCAGCAAGCCAACCTCCCCGGGGTGGACGTCTTCTCCTCCCAGAAGCGGGTCTACCCTTTCGGGCCGTTAGCCGCGCAACTGCTGGGATTCGTTCACTATGATTTCGGAGGAGACCAGCGTGAGGAGCTCTTCGGCCTGGAAGGTTTGGAACGGTCGTACGAGGATCAACTGCACGGGAAGAGCGGAAATGCAGTATATTTGCTTGGCCCGACCGGCGAACGGTTGCCGGTCGACCCGGTCGAACACACCCCCGCAATGAACGGAAATGACATCATCTTGACCATCGACAGTGTAGTGCAGAACGTCACCGAGGATTCTCTGGAAAGGGCCGCTAAGGAGAACCAAGCCACATCCGGCAGCGCCATCGTCCTCGACGCCCGCAACGGGGAGGTGCTGGCCATGGCTTCTTACCCGGATTTCGACCCCAATGAATGGACCGCTGCTTCCCCTACGCAATTCAAGAATAACGCCACCCAGTTCGTCTACGAGCCGGGCTCGGTCTTCAAGTTTGTGGTAGGGGCGGCTGCACTGGAGGAGGGAGTCATCACACCGTCCACGGTGATCCATGACGATGGACCCATCGAGGTGAGCGGTTGGACCTTTGCTTGTCCTTCCGAGTTCGGTGGGCCGCATGGTGCGCAGGATCTGTACAATCTCTTCAAGAATTCCTGCAATGTCGGTTTCATCCAGGTCGGCCAACTGCTGGGGGAAGAGCGCCTGCGGCGCTACTCTGATCTCTTCGGCATCGGCCGTCCCTGCGCGTTGGAGGTTCCCCAAGCGCAAGGCCAGTTGCCCCCCACTGAGGATTGGTACGACGTCCTACTGGCTACAGCTTCTTTCGGCTACGGCTTCTACTGCACCCCGCTGCAGATCGCCGGGGCTTTCCAGGCGGTGGCCAACGACGGACGCTACGTGCCGCCCCACCTGGTGAAGGAGATCCGCGATGGGACGGGCAAGGTGGTGTACAGCGGCGAGAGCGCTTCGACGCGCCAGGTGATCTCGCAGAAGACCGCCATCCAGTTGCGCGAGGCGTTGAAGGGGGTGGTGGAGGCCAAGGTTCCGGATTCCTTGAAGCCCTACGGGGTGGTAGGGAAGACTGGTACGGCTGTCGTTTATCGTGAAGGAGAAGCAACTACTTTGAACAACACCACCTTCGTCGGCGCTTTCCCGGCTGACAGCCCGCGCATCGTCATCATGGTCAACGTCAACGAACCGCAGGTCGAGTTCGCCTACGCAGTGCGAGTTTGTGTGCCGATCTTCATGGAGATCGCCGGCAAAGTTGTGGACATCCTCCGCCTTCCCCCCCCATGAGAGCGCAGGAGCTGCTTCCCCTCTTCCCCTGGGTGTCCGTGCGAGGCGAGCTAGAGCGCGAGATTTCCGGCTGCGCGTCAGATTCCCGCAGCGTCGCCCCAGGTGACCTCTTCCTCTGTTTTACGGGGGAGCACAGCGACGGCCACGCCTATTCGGCGGAGGCGCTGCAGCGCGGCGCTGTGGCCGTGGCAGGGGAACAGGAGCTGGAGTTGGCGCTTGAAGTGCCCTACTTCCGCACCACTGACAGCCGCGCCTTGGCCGGCCCACTCGCTTCCCTCCTCTACGGCGAGCCCTCCAAGAAGCTACGTTGCATCGGCGTCACCGGAACCAGCGGGAAGACCACGACCACTTACTTTTTACGCGAGGGATTGCAGGCTTGCGGTTATGCCGCAGAATTGATCGGATCCCTCAACCCCACTCCCGAGTGCCCGTTCTTCACTACCCCCGAGGCTCCCGCTCTGCACAAACGACTGGCTCAACTGGCGGCGGGAGGGGCTGCGATTTTGGTGTTGGAGGTTTCCTCCCATGCCGTCCATTTCCAGCGCATCGGCGGAGTTCGCTTCGCCGCTGCCTTATTAACCAATCTCTACCGCGACCACCTCGAGCTGCATGGCAGCGAGGAGGCTTACGCCCAAGTGAAGCTTTCCTTCCTGCAGTCGGTCGGAGCCGCAGGTGGGGCGGTGTTGCTGAACCTGGACTTCCCCAAGAGCGGTTTCTTCCAGGAGGGTTGCGCCGGCTTGGCCCGCACATTCTCGCTGGAAAGGCCGGATGCCGACCTCTCGGCCCACATTCAAGAGGAGTCCGCTACCGGCAGCTTGTTAGAGATCACGCTGCCGCGGGCTTTCTACACGCTGCCGCGGGCTTTCTACGCGCTGCCGGGGGCTATGAACCTGCCCACAGGATCGCTAATGATGTCGGTGAACTTGCCTGGGCGAGTTAATGCGGCCAACGCCTTGGGCGCCTTAGCCGTTCTCGTAGCCTTGGGGATGGATCCAGTCGCGGCTGCCGATGGGATCGGCCGACTACGGGAGGTTCCCGGGAGGTACCAGATGAGCCGCACCACGCGAGGCACTCAGGTATTGATCGATTACGCTCATAATCCAATCGCCCTCAGCCAGGTGTTAGCTTTCGCCCGTTCTCAGGGAGGGAGGGTATTGCTGGTTTTCGGTTGCGTGGGAGCTGGGGACCGCGGCAAGCGCCCCCTAATGGGAAAGATCGCGGCACAAGGCGCTGATCGAGTCTACCTCACCACCGATGACCCGCGCAGTGAGGATCCTGCTCGTATTGCGGACGACACCGAACCCGGCCTTCGCTCGGAGGGGAAGTTCCCCGGTCGCGACTATTTCCTGATCCTCGACCGGCGCCAAGCCATTGCTCAAGCTTTAGCCGACAGCCGACCTGGCGACCTGGTAGTGATCGCCGGCCGCGGCCACGAGACGGTGCAGCGCTTTGGCAGCGAACTGGTCCACCTCGACGACGAGGAGGAGGTGGCGCGGTGGAGTTGAGCTTGGCGGAGATCGCCGGCCTTTTGGGTGGGAAACTGCATGGCGCCGGGAGCGTGAAACCACGGGCCTTGGCTCTCGACTCCCGTCTAGTACTGGAGGGAGATCTCTTTACCGCTCTGCGCGGCGAGCGCACTGACGGCCACCTCTATTTGGAGCAAGCTCGACGAAGGGGGGCTGTGGCTGCGTTGGTGGAGGCGATGCCATCAGTGAGACCGGAAGGGCTATCCCTGATCGTCGTTCCCTCCTGTTCTGGCGCTTTGCTTCGCCTGGCAGCCGCACTGCGTGACCGATTCATGGGGCCGGTGGTGGCGATCACCGGGACGGCCGGTAAGACCACGACCAAAGAGATGATCGCCCTGTTACTGGAATCCGCTGGTCCGGTACTCAAGAACGAGGGAAACTGGAACACCGAGCTAGGCCTCCCCTTGTCCCTCTCCTATTTGACCCCGGCTCACCGCTTCCTGGTACAGGAGGTTGGCTTGCAGAAGCCGGGCGATGTGCGTCTGTTGGCCCGCCTCCTGAGGCCGACGACAGTAATAATCACCGAGATTGGACCCGCCCACCTAGAGTACCTCGGTTCGGTAGAACGTATCCTGGAGGAGAAATGGGAGCTGGTCCGCAACCTTGTCCCCGGGGACCTAGAGTACCTCGGTTCGGTAGAACGTATCCTGGAGGAGAAATGGGAGCTGGTCCGCAACCTTGTCCCCGGGGGTTTTGCCGTCCTCAACGCGGATAGTGCCTGGCTTCGCTCGCGGAAGGGGGAGATGCCCATTGGCAACATGACAGCCCCCGGCATGACAGCCCCCGGCAACATGACAGCCCCCGGCAACATGACAGCCCCCGGCAGGGTGTTCTGGTACGGCTTGCGGGAGCCGGCCGATTTTCGCTCGCTGGAGATCCGAGTGGAAGACGCAGGGACATGGTTAACTGTGGCTACGCCGTTTGGGGAGAGTCAATTCCGGCTCCCCTTTGTGGGAGATCATTTGCTGCGCGATTTTCTCGCCGCCTTGGCAGTGGTTCTTTCACTGGGTATCTCCCTGGAACAAGCCGGGTGTGGAATTGCTCATTTTCAATTGCCGCCGGGGAGGGGCTGTCTGGTGGAACGAGAGGGAATAACCTGGGTGGACGACAGCTATAACGCCAACCCCACCTCGGCTGAAGCCGCACTGGCTGCTTTCTGCCGGCGGGCTACAGGGCGACGCCTGGTAGTCTTGGGAGATATGCTGGAACTGGGGGAGTCCGCTGCGGCTCTTCACCGCAGCCTGGGACGGTTGATCCCGGTCGCTTGCGAGGGCCTCTTCCTCTTTGGAGACCTCTCAAGAGATACCGCCAAGGGCGCCCTGGAGAACGGCTATCCATCAGAGAGGATCCGTCATTTCGAGACCATGGAGAGCTTGCAGGAATGTCTCCGCTCGACCCTGCGCCCGGGTGACTGGGTGCTCTTGAAGGGTTCCCGCGGGATGCAGTTGGAGAAAATCTTGGAAGAGAGGGAGTCGTTAGCCCCCGGCAACATGACAGCCCCCGGCAACATGACAGCCCCCGGCAACATGACAGCCCCCGGCAACATGACAGCCCCCGGCAGGGTGTCCTGAAATGATCTGGATCCCCGTCCTGGTCGTCTCCTTTCTTGTGACCCTAACTGCCATGCCCTTCCTGATCCGGGGCTTGCGCTCCTGGAAGCTGACTTCCTACGTGCGGGCGGAGGTCACCGAGCATCTGCACAAGACCGGCACTCCAGTCGCCGGGGGGCTGCTCTTCCTGGTCATCCCCACCCTTGCTGCCCTCCTCTTTGGAGTGACGCAGGACATGTTGGCTGTCCTTATCGTGACCCTGGGAGCCGGCTTGACCGGTTTTGTCGACGACTGGCTCTCCTCCCGCGGACAGCATGCATTGGGGCTCAAGGCTCGCTACAAGATCGTTGCCCAGATCGCCCTGGCCCTGGTCTTCGCCTTCCTCACCCTGCCCAACTCGGCTATCTGGATCCCCTTCATTCCTCCCCTGGACATCCAGGGTTGGTATGTACCGCTCTCGGTTTTCTTCATTGTCTGGTCGACCAATGCCGTCAATATCACCGACGGGGCCGACGGCTTGGCTGCCAGCGTCTTTCTTACTGTGCTGGGAGCCTTGATGGTGGTGGCATATTTGCAGAACTACATCTCCCTGATGCCTTTCATATTCAGCCTGGGCGGTGTTCTGCTCGGCTTCCTCTGGTTCAACGTCTACCCGGCCTCGGTAATCATGGGCGATACCGGCGCTCTGGCGCTGGGCGCAGCCATGGCCGGCCTCAGCTTGATCTTGCACATCCCCCTCTTCCTGCCCTTTATCGCCATGGTCTTCCTTATTGAGACCCTCTCGGTAATCATCCAAGTGGGCTACTTCCGTTATTCCGGTGGGAAGCGCGTCTTCAAGCGAGCGCCGATCCACCACCACTTCCAGTTGTTGGGCTGGAGCGAAACGCAGATCGTGTTGCGCTTCTCCCTCTTCAACCTGCTGTTCATCGGTCTGGCATTCCTTTTCATCTGGGTATAACCAATGAGAGAAGAGAGATTCACTGTATTGGGCATCGGCAAACGCGGTAAGTCCGGGCTGGCAGCGGCTTTGGCCTTGGCCTCCCTAGGCAAGGAGACCCTAGTCAGCGAAAGCAGCCCGCGCAGCGCTTATCTGGAGGAGACCGCCCTGTTGGAGCAAGCAGGTGTCCGGCTGGAATTCGGCGGCCATAGCGAGCAAGTCTTCCAGGCTGATGTAATCGTAGTCTGTCCCGGTATCAAACCTCAGGCTTCGCCTTTGGAGGAAGCCAGGCGGCGGGGGGTTCCAATATGGAGCGAGATCGAGTTGGCCTACCGGCTTAGCCCGGCGCCGATCGTGGCCATCACCGGTACCAACGGGAAGACCACAACCACCGCTCTGGTTGCCTCCGTCCTGGCCCAAGGAGACCATCGCGTCTGGGTGGGGGGAAACATCGGCATCCCCTTGGTTTCGGCAGTGCGCCAGGCTAAGCCGAATGACTGGGTGGTGGCCGAGATCGGCGCCCCTCAGTTGGAGCACATCCACCATTTCGCGCCGAAAGTAGCTGTATTGTTGAATTTCTCTGAGGATCACCTCGACCGCTACAACGATATGGCTACCTACCAGCGCGTGAAGAGCCGCCTGGTGGAGTGCCAGACGGCGGCCGACTGGGTGGTCCGCAACCAGGCCGACGAGTGGTCGCGAAAGGAGCCCAGTTGGGCTCATTCATTCCCTTTTGGCGCCTCCGCGGGGGAAGCCGCGCCCCTGCCTGATGGAACCTGGATGGCCGGCGACCGGATCTGGGTGGCTAGGGATGGACAGGCCGCGCTTGTCACCTCGCGGGAGGAGATTCCTTTGCCGGGTCTGGCCAACTTGGAGAACACCCTGGCAGCGGTCAGTGTGGGCGCACTTCTCGGCCTCCGCCCGGAACAGATCGCTCGCGGCTTGGCCTGCTTCCCCGGAGTGGAGCACCGCCTGGAAGAGGTGGCGGTGGTGGATGGCGTCACCTATATCAACGATTCCTCCGGCACCAATCCTCTCTCCACCATTCGTGCCATCGAGGCGCTGGAGCGGCCGTTGATCCTCATCGCCGGAGGCAGCGAGAAAGGGGCCGATTTCCACCCGCTGGCAGCCACTGTTTCGCGAAAAGCCAAGCTGGTAGTGCTCTTCGGCAAAACCCGCCAGCGGATCGCTGCAGCTTTTCTTGACCTTGGCTTCCAAGGGTTCCAGTTGGAGGAGGGGGATCTGGGTCAAGCCCTGCAGAGGGCGAGACAGGCTGCCGTTCCGGGTGATGTTATTCTTTTCTCCCCGGCTTGTGCCAGCTTCGACATGTTTGGGGACTTCGAGCATCGCGGCGACACCTTTAAGGAGCTGATTCGCGAGATGGAGCAAAGACATCCGTAGGTTTTGGATTATCTTTGGCCTGATGATGGCTCTCTGTTTGCTGGGCATTCTCTTCGTGGGCAGCGCTAGTTCCTACATCTCCTTGCGCGACTCGGGAGACGCTTTCTCCTTGGTCAAGCGGCAACTGATCTGGTTTGGCATCGGCTTGGCAGTCTTCCTGCTGTTGCTGGTTGCGCCGACCTCCTTCTGGGAGAGATGGGCCAGTTGGTTCTTGATCGGCTCCCTTCTTCTTACTTTGATCCTCTTCACTCCCCTGGGAGTGACCATTGGCGGCTCCCGGCGCTGGTTGGGAATGGGCTGGTGGAGTATCCAGCCATCCGAGTTCCTCAAGCTGGGAGTGGTTTTATTCTTCTCCGCTCTGTTGCCACAGATGGCCCGGCGCAACCTGAAAGGCTGGCAGTGGCTGCTCCTCTTCCTGCTCTCCTGCTTGCCGGTGGCTTTGGTGGTGGCCGAGCCGGACCTAGGATCGGCCACCATCGTAGCGCTGGCCATCCTCACCGTCTTCTTTCTCTCCGGCGCCCCCTTCTTGAAGATCGTCGCCGGCGCCGGCTTGGTGACGGTCGGATTCAGCCTGTTGATCCTGGTGATTCCCTATGTGCGCATCCGCGTGATCTCGCTTTTCGGTTCTATCCTGGGCCATGCCGGGGATCCCACCGGGATCGACTACAACGGCCTCCAGGCCCTTTATTCATTCGGCGTCGGCGGCGTCTGGGGGACCGGCTTCGGCCTCTCACGACAAAAATTCCAGTGGCTGCCGATGGCGCACAACGACTTTATCTTCGCTATTGTTGCCGAGGAGACTGGCCTCTGGGGAACAGCCGTGCTATTACTCCTCTTCATCGCCTTGATTTATCAAGGGCTGGATCTGGCGTTGTGCAGCCGAACTCTCTTCAGCCGCCTCCTGGCCGGCGGATTGACCGCCATCCTCGGCTGGCAGGCAGTGATCCATATAGCCGTCAGTTCGGGGATGCTCCCCATCACCGGCATCACTCTGCCCTTCATCAGCTACGGGGGGAGCTCGCTTCTCACTTCGATGATTTGTTGCAGCTTACTTGCTCGCATCGCCTTGGAGGTGGCGAGGGCTGATGCCCCTCATCCGAAGTCCAGAGCGAGCCGGCGAGTGCCTCAAAAAGCGGTGGTCTCGTGAGGGTGGCGTTGACTGGGGGCGGCACGGGCGGGCACATCTACCCACTGGTGGCGGTGGCTCAAGCCCTGCGGCAGTTGGACCCGAAGACTGAATTGCTCTTCCTCGGACAGCCGGCCTCCCACGAGCAGCGGGAGGCAGCCCGTGCCGGGATTCCCTTCCGCGCCTTCCATCGTCAGGACAACCGCCGCAGCAAACCCTGGCATCTGGCTTCCTCGCTCTTCTGGGTCGGGGTCGGGGTGGCCCAAGCTGGAGCCCTGCTGCGCAATTTCCGTCCCCGCTTCCTGATCGGCGCTGGCGGCTACGTCAGCTTACCCGCAGTCGCCGCAGCTTCACTGATGAGGACTCCATACCTTCTGCTGGAGCAAAACATGGCGCCGGGGAAAGTGACTCGAGCCTACTGTCGCGGCGCCCAGGCTGTTTTTCTCACTTTTCCAGGATCTCAACAGCGTCTAGCTTTCAACGACAACACTCATGTGGTGGGCAACCCCGTCAGAGTGGACCTCCTTCCACCTCGCCTGGAGGCTCGCCGGCAACTTGGCCTTTCCCCCGATTGCCAGTTGGTGGCGATCGTCGGAGGCAGCCAGGGCGCCAAACGCTTGAACGAGGCCGTCGGACAGGTTGCCTACCGGCTCTTGGCTGCACATCCACGCCTGGAGCTGTTCTGGGTTCTGGGGAAGTCGCTCCTCCCCCTTTCACCCCCCGGTGCAGTGGCGACGGATGCGTCGCTCCTGCAGAAGCGCTTGCGCGTGGCTGACTACTGTGAAGAGATGCCCCTGTGGCTGGCGGCTGCCGACCTATTCCTGGGGCGGGCCGGTTCCGGAACGTTGAGCGAATCCCTGGCCGCCGGCACGCCGATGCTGCTGGTGCCTTACCCCTATGCCGCCGATGGGCATCAGGCAGCCAACGCCGCCTTTCTGGAAGAAGCTGGGGCGGCGGTAGCGCTGCCGGAGGAACGGATCGGCGAGTTGAGCGGTCAAGTCTCCAGGCTATTGAATGATCCGAAGCGCCTATCCGCGATGGCGGCGTCGGCGGCCGGCCTCTCGAAACGTGATGCCGCACGTATTGTGGCCGAGTGGGTGCAGGACGCCTCCGGCGACTATGGAGGGAGGAAGTGAAGACGACTGGGCGACTCCATCTGCTGGGAATCGGCGGGGCAGGGATGTCGGCCTTGGCACTCCTCTTGAGGAGCCGGGGGACGGATGTTAGTGGCGCCGACCCGGCCATCTCACCAGCTCTGGCCGCCAAGATGACCGGGGAGGGAATCGTCGTCTACCGTACGCATGATCCCTCTCACTTGGACGGCGTAGAGCGAGTTGTTATCTCCTCGGCGATCCCTGAGGAGAACCCCGAGCTGCGCGAAGCCCTGCGGCGGAGCATCCCGATTGCTCACCGCGTGGACTTGCTGTGCCGATTGGCGGAGGGGAAGCAGTTGACGGCGGTGGCCGGAACCCACGGCAAGGGCACTATCACAGGGATGCTGGCTTACCTCTTGCGCCGGCTGGGGTGGGATCCCTCGCTAGCCAATGGGGCGGAGTTGGTAGACGACGGCAGAACACCCTGCCGGGGGCTGTCTTGTTGGTGGGGGGAGGGAGCGCATTTCGTGATGGAGACCGACGAGTCGGACGGATCCTTCCTGAAGTTGCTCCCCCGGACCGCTTTGATTACTAATATCGATCGCGATCACCTCGATTTCTGGGGGGACGAGGAGGGTTTGCGCCAAGGGTTCCGTCGTTTTGCCGGGGCAGTAGAGGGAATCCTCATCCTCCACGAGTCGCTGCTCGATCTTCTCGAAGAGCAGGTCCGGCCGGTTTGGAGCTATGGGAAAGGGGCGGACTGCCGCTTCCGCCTGATGGAATGGCAGCCGCTGGAGGGAGGGGCGGAGGTGACGGCTGACACCCCGAACGGCACTCTCCATTTCTCAATCTGTCTCTTCGGTGAACACAATGCCCTCAACGCCCTAGGAGCAATAGCCGTGGCCGCTTCCTTGGGGGTCTCCCCGGAGCGCGCCGCCTGGGCGCTCTCCTCCTACCGGGGGATCCGCCGCCGTCTGGAGCGAAAAGGGGAGACAGGCGGGGTGCTGGTGTTCGACGATCACGCCGACCACCCCACCGAGATAGCCGGCGCCATCGCTGCCCTGCTCCCCCTGGGGCGGCCCATCGTGGCTGTCCTCCAGCCGCATCGCTTCTCACGGGTGCGGTCCTTGCTGGCCGACTATGGCCCGGCTCTGGCTCAAGCCCAGCGCGTGGTCGTCTTGCCAATCTGGGCAGCCGGTGAGAAGATCGACTATCAACTAAGTGACCAGGATCTGTATTTGCAGATATGCCAAAGCAACCCCGGCCAAGAGGTTCATTTTTCCCCTCGAGACACTCTGCTCTCTTTCCTCAGAACTACGCTGCGCCGAGGAGAGGTGTTGCTGTTAATGGGCCCCGGGGACATCGCTGAGGTTGCCGAGCGCTGGGAGGAAATCAGTGCTTGACCTGAAACAGCGCACTAGCCAGCCCCCGGCAAGTAGCCAGCCCCCGGCAGGGTGTCCTTTAGTGACCAGCGCTCTCCTCACTTCGGAGCCGATGACTCGTCACACTACCTATCGCATCGGCGGGCCGGCCGATCTCTTCTGCCAACCGGGTAGTTTTGGGGATCTGCGACAGGCTTTACGCGAAGCGCATCGGAGAGATCTTCCCTTCACCATCATCGGCAACGGAAGCAATCTGCTCGTTTCCGACGAGGGCTTTCGAGGCATGGTCATCCAGGTGGCCGGTGTCTTCAACGGCATCCACTTTCAGGGGGATCATGTCATCGTTGGCGGCGGCACCGACCTGGGCACTCTGCTGAACCAAGCCGCCCGACGTGGACTCTTCGGCTTGCCCTTCGCTGTGGGCATTCCCGGCACGGTAGCCGGCGCGGTGACGATGAACGCCGGCTCAGCTACCCGCTATATGGGCCAGCACGTTGAGTCGGTCCGAGTACTGGACTGCCAGACCCTGGAGATCTTCGACCTGGCACGGGGGGAGTTAGACTTTCAGTATCGCCGCAGTATCCTCGATTGCGGCCGCTGGGTGGTATTGCAGATACGACTGCAATTGGAAGAAGAGGATCCGGTGGCCATCTTCGCCCGTATTCGCGAGCTGCTCTTACGCCGCAAGGAGGTCCAGCCGCTGGCCTTCCCCTCAGCAGGGAGCGTCTTTCGCAATCCGGGTTCGCTCTATGCCGGCAAGCTGATCGAGGACGCCGGCTGCAAGGGGTGGCGAGAGGGCCAAGCGATGGTCTCTCCGGTCCACGCCAACTTCATCGTCAACCTTGGACAGGCCACGGCCGGTCACGTCTTCCGCTTGATGGCTCGAGTTCAGGAGGCGGTCTGGCAGCGCTCCCAAGTCAGGCTCCAGCCCGAAGTGCGGATCCTTGGCCGTTGTCCGGAAGGGCTGCAGGGGGAGGGGATGCTGTGAAGGCGGTTGTCGCTTTCTTACTGGTCGCGCTCCTGGCTGGGACGGCGGCAGCTTACGGGTTGCTGCTCTTCCCAGTGGAGAGTGCCTGGGCAGACGGAGGCGAGTCCTTCTCCACACTTCTCCCTTCTTTACAACGGCAATCCTTTCTTCTAGCCCGGCTGCCGGCCTCGGTTGACTTGATTCGCCAAGATCCCCGCTTGAGCGAGGCACGGTTGGAACGGTACTATCCCTTTACCTTGGGCGCCACTTTTCGATATTTTGCAGTTGTTTGGCGCGTGCGCGAGGGGCCACAAAGCTGGGAGTTTCTTTCCAGCGGAAATCTTGTCCCCGCCGCCGGGGAAGCGACAATCAGCGCAACATTTTTGACCAAGCCTCTCTCCTCCGCTGTGTCCCGCTTTCTGTTGGCCTTCGCCGCCGTCCTTGACGAGCCGACACGAAAGGATGTGGTCGGTTTGGAGGTAGCGGCGGAGGGTCGAGTTATCGTAAGATTGCAAGATGGAACGAATATGTTTTTTTTGGCCGAGGAAGCCGTCTACAGGCGACATCTGCCTCAACTTGGGTTATATTTAGGAAAAGCCAAGCAGGGAGGCATGAAGGAATTGCATTTTGAATTCAATGATGTCTTTACAAAAAAGGAGGGAGGCTTATGAACGTATACGATCCCTGGGAGGAAGCTCAAGCCAACATCAAGGTAGTCGGTGTGGGCGGCGGAGGAACAAATGCGGTGAACCGGATGATCGAATCCGGGATCAAGCATGTCGAGTTCATTGCCGTCAATACAGATGTACAAGTCCTGAAGCTTTCAGTGGCCGATCGACAGATCCAGATTGGGCCAAAAGTCACCAAAGGACTGGGAGCAGGCTTCAATCCGGAACTCGGAGAGCGAGCAGCCGAGGAGTCGCGCGATGTCATCGCCGAAGCCTTGGCCGGCGCCGACCTCATCTTTATCACTGCCGGCATGGGAGGGGGCACCGGCACCGGCGCTTCTCCCATTATCGCCGAGATCGCCAAACAGATGGGCGCCCTGACCATCGCTGTAGTCACCCGCCCCTTCGGTTTTGAAGGCCGCCGCCGCTTCACCATCGCGGATACCGGCATCACCCGCTTGAAGGAGAAGGTGGATACCTTGATCACCATTCCCAATGACAAGCTGCTGCTCGTGGTTGCCAAGAACACGACCCTCATTGACGCCTTCCGAGCCGCCGATGATGTCATCAAACAAGGCGTCCAGGGCATCTCCGATTTGATCACCGTGCCTGGCCTGATCAACCTGGATTTCGCCGATGTGAACACGATCATGCGTGAGTCGGGGACGGCTTTGATGGGTATCGGCGTCGGCTCCGGAGAGAATCGAGCGGTGGATGCAGCGAAGATGGCCATCGCCAGTCCTCTGCTGGAGACTTCCATTCAGGGCGCCCATGGCCTGCTCTTTAACATTACTGGCGGTAAGAATATGACTCTCCAGGAGGTTAACGAGGCCTCCAACTTGATCGCTGAGGTGGCTGATCCCGAGGCCAATATCATCTTCGGCTCGGTTATCGATGAGTCCTTGGACGATATGATCAAGATCACTGTGATCGCCACGGGCTTCGACGGCCAAAATAAAAAAGAGGGCAAAGCGCCCCCACGCTCCTCGACCGGTTCGAGTCAAGCGTCAGGTGCGGCGCAAAGCCAGGGATACAACAAGCCGTCCGGCGCCGCTTTCGATTTCACCGATCTGGATAAAGAGCTGGAGGTTCCTTCCTTCCTCCGCAAGAAATAGACGTTGCGTTGCCCTTATTGTGCTGCCGGCAATGATCGGGTTGTCGATTCCCGGCTGACCCGGGAAGGCGCGATCCGCCGTCGGAGGGAGTGTTTGGCCTGCCGCCGTCGCTTCACCACCTACGAGCGTCTTGAGGAAGGCGCTCTCTGGGTTCGTAAGAAGGATGGGCGGAGAGAACGCTTTCAGCGAGGCAAGATCATCGCTGGCCTGCAGCGGGCTTGCGAGAAAAGGCCGGTCTCCCTGGAGGTCTTGGAGGGGGTGGCCGATGAGGTGGAGAAGGAACTGCGCAATCGAGTAGAGATGGAGGTTTCCTCAGAAGAGATCGGGGAACGGGTGATCGACGCCCTGAAATCTCTGGACGAGGTTGCTTATGTGCGTTTCGCCTCGGTGTATCGTCAATTTCAGGATGTCGGCTCCTTCCTCAACGAACTGAAGAAGATCGTGAAGAGCAGTGGGCACAAGACCCGTCGCTGATGTCACGGTTTCTCCCGATCCTCTTCGCCGTCCTTTTAGTCGGGTTGCTGATCTACCTCCTCTACCCCAAACCGCAGATAGAGTGGATCGCAGTCGAGCAGCGGGATCTGGAGCTCTCACTCGTCATCCCTTATCGCTTGGATCTGACGGTAGCGCCAGTGCGGGCCTCTCAGGCGGGGACTTTCACCCCCTTCCTCGAGGCAGGTGAGAAAGTGGAAGCCGGACGCGCCGTGGGAATCCTTCGCGGCAGCAGCGAAGTGACCCTTCAAGCGCCGCAAGCCGGCATCGTCGCCTTCCTCGAGGAAGGGGGCGGCCTGCCGGTAAGTGAGGGAGAGCCTCTCTTCGTAGTCCTTCCCAGTGCCGGCGCCTTAGAATGCCGGCTCACCACCGAGCAGGCCCATGCTTTGGAAAAACTAACTTCGTTGGAAGTGGAGTTCCCTTTCTCCCACCAGCGCGTCTGGATCGAGCCGACCCGACTGGTGGAGGAAGGAGACGGTTGGCGTCTCTGGGCCACCAGCATTGACTTCCTGGCTGAGCTGGTTCGCCGGCCGGAGGGCCAGTTGCGAGTCTATTACGGCCTGCTCCCAAAGGCTGTCGTGATCCCCGTCACGGCCCTAAGAATCCAGGGGGGGGAGTTGGGGGTTCTCTTGGAGCAGGAGGGGGAGCCGGTTTTCCAGGCGGTTCAAGTTCGCGCGGTCGTTGATGGCGTGGTCGCTGTGGAAGGACTGCAGCCGCCCCAGCGAGTGATCGAGCGATGATCGAACGGATCGGAGAGAATCTATCCCGCGTACGGCAGGAGATCCAGGAGGCCTGCGGACGGTCCGGCCGCTCGCCCAGCGAGATCACCTTGCTGGCTGTCAGCAAAGGGTTTCCGGCCGAGGCCTTGACTGAAGCGGCGGTCCACGGGCAAAGACTCTTCGGGGAGAACTATCTGAAGGAGGGGTCGGAGAAGATCATGCAACTGGCCGGCCTTAAGCTGTCCTGGCACTTCCTCGGCCACCTGCAACGAAACAAGGCTCGCAAGGCTGCTTCTCTTTTTCAACTGATACACTCGGTCGACTCCCTCGAATTGGGCTGGTTCCTGTCCGAGGAGGGGCAACGCAGGGAGCGCCCGGTACCTTGTTTGTTGGAAGTGAACCTAGGTCACGAGCCATGCAAGACTGGTTTCCTGCCTGAACAACTGCCCCAAGCTCTACACCTCTTCAGCGCCCCGGGCCTGGAGGTTCGCGGGCTGATGGCCATCCCTCCGGCGGGGGTGATCGAGGCTGCCCGGCGGCACTTCCAAACACTGCGGGTTTTGCGTGATGATTTAGGCGAGCGCTTGGGGCGCCCTCTTCCCGATCTCTCAATGGGGATGAGCGACGACTACCCGATCGCCGTAGAGGAAGGAGCCACCCTGGTACGAGTTGGAAGGGCTATCTTTGGAACGAGGAGGAGACAATGAGTTGGTTGAAGCAGATCCTGGGATTGGAAGAGCGGAAGGAGAAGGAGTGGGAGGAAGAGGGCATGGCTGAGTTGCCGCCTCCTCGTTCGACAGTGTCCAAGCCGGGGCTTTCCATCGTCCTGGCCGAACCGCAGAGCTTTGAGGACGGGAAGAGGATTGCCGATGACCTGAAGGCGTTGAAACCGGTTGTGGTAAACTTGGAGCATCTCGATCACGATGGAGCGCGGCGGTGCATTGACTTCCTTAGCGGCACGATCTACGCTTTGAGCGGGTCAGTGGAGAAGATCGCCGAATCAGTCTTTCTCTTCGCGCCCGCTACTGTCGGCGTGGAAGAGGGGCGCAAGAAGGGCTGGGAAGGGTCTAAGGCGGACTCCTTCGACGCTTTCTTGTCCGGAAACTAGCAGAGCGAGATCGAAAAAAAGACCGCGAGCGGACAACCATCGAACGAATCATTGTGAAACACAATCTATTCAGTGAAGGGAAATCCGAGCAGGAATCCCTGGTCATACAGGCGCAAGAAGGCGATCGACAGGCTTTCATGCGGCTTTTTCAGGCAGTCCAGCAAAGTCTATACCGAGCCGCTTGTGTCATCCTGCAGAATGACCAGGATGCCTATGATGCGACGCAGGAAGCAGCGCTGAAGGCTTTTCGGTTCCTTCGGAGCTTGCGGCAACCGCAGTTCTTTAAGACGTGGATCACGCGGATCCTGATCAACGAATGCCGCGGGATCCTGCGAGAGAAGAGGAAGATGTCCTACTACCCGGACATGAACGACTGGCATATCAACCTCCGCGAGGCAGCGGGGGCGGAGATCAATGTACTGGAGGCGGTCAACCATCTGACCTTCAACTACCGCACCGTTGTCGTCTTGCGCTACCTTGACGGCTACAGCCAGAAAGAGATCGCTCGCATCCTGGGTTGCCCGATCGGTACAGTCAAATCGCGGATCAACCTGGCTTTGCGCAAGCTGAAAGAAGGCCTGGAGGTGCAGGATTTCCCGAAACCACAGAGTGAAGAGGGTCACCATGCTTTGTAGGACAGCCCGTCCGATGCTGGAGTCGTATCTGGCCGGAGAGGCGCCCAACTTTCATGGAGTTGCTTTGCAGAGACATCTGGACGCTTGCCCGGCTTGCCGAAAAGAGATGGAGGCGACGCGGCGGCTGGTGACGGAGTTGCGCTCTTCCTTCCAGGTTGAGATGCCGCCTCGTTCTCTCCCGTTTCCTAATCTTGCCATTCAACCTCAGCGGCTGCCTTGGCTTCCCAAAGTGGCGTCCATCACCATCTTGAGCGCTCTTTTGCTGGGCTTAATCGTTTCTCCCAGCATCCATCCGTACAAGCATGAAACGCCCGTGGCATCATTGCAGACCTCACCGACCCCGGCACAACTGAGTCAGTCCCGCGAGGCGACCGAAGTGATCAATCGTCATGGAACCGATTGGCGAATCAGCATCAATTAATCCCTTAGGAGGTGATCGATAGAGAGAATCAGGTAGGGAACCACACACACAGTTAGTTTCCCAACGACAAGGAGGAGTCAAAAAAGAATGAAAAAGTTCATATTGATAGCGGTTACAGTTGTCATGGCGCTGACGCTAGCCTACATGCCGTCAGTGTCCGCGGCTCAGTTGTCTGACATTGCCGGCACCCAGTTCGAGAAACAGATTGCCAGCCTGGTGGATGCCGGCGTCATAGCCGGGTTCCCGGATGGCACCTTCAAGCCCGACCAGGAAGTGACCCGCGCCCAGTTCGCCAAGTTGGTGGCGGTGGCCATGAACCTGAACACCACCGGCTTCACCACTTCCACCTTCAGCGACGTGGCCCCCGACCATTGGGCCCTCGGCTACATCGAAGCCGTCGCTGCCAAGGGTTGGATCCAAGGCTACCCGGATGGCACCTTCGGCCCGGAGAAGAACATCACCCGCGAGGAGATGGCGACCTTGATGGTCCGTGTTCTAGGACGCGAGGAGCAGGCCAAGAAGTACACCGAAGCCTTCGTCATGGCCAATGACTGCGCAAAGGTCTCGGAATGGGCTTTCGGCGCCGTGACCATGGCCTACCACACCGACGTGCAGGTACTGACCCTGCACCCCGGCCAGATCATCGACCCCCAGACCGCGGCCACCCGCGGCGAGACGGCCAACGCCGTCTACTTCGGGATGAAGCCTCCTACACAGGGCGGCAGCCTGACCATCGGCATGACCCAGGAACCCTCCAAGATGTACCCCTACCAGAACAACATGGCCGCTAAGAGCCAGATCCTGAACTGCGTCCTGGACGGTTGGATCAACGTCGTCCCGGAAGGGAAAGACATCGAGCAGAAGGGCATCTATGTACCGGTCTTCGCCCAGGAAGTCCCCTCCTTGGAGAACGGCCTGGTCAAGTTGAACGACGACGGCACGATGGAGGTTACCTGGCACCTGCGCAAGACCCCCATCTACTGGTCGGACGGCACCCAGGTCACCCTGGATGACGCCATCTTCGGCCATAACGTGCTAATCAACACGGCCATCCCGGCCGACTCCCGCGACCCCGAGGATTCCGTCACGACGATCGAGAAGGTCGACGCCAACACCCTGCGCGTGGTCTACAGTTCCGAGAAGTCCGCCGCTGTATACGGCCCCGCCTTCAGCCTGGCCAAGCACAAATATGAAGAGATAGTCAACGCCAACCCGGACGGCTTCTTCCGTTCCGACGTCAACACCTACCCGCTGGGCCACGGCGGCTACGTCATCTCCTCCTGGACGGTGGGCTCTTCGATGACCCTCAACGCCCGCGATGACTACCACTTCGGCCCGCCCAACATCAAGACCCTCACTTGGCTCTTCATCCCCGACGCCTCCACCATCTACGCCCGCATGGCCTCCGGCGACCTGGATCTGACCATCCCCGGCATCGGCGTGGCCACCACCACCGCCATCGACAACCTGAACTCGATCCCCGGCGTGGTCTTCGAGCTCCACCCCTCCTCCTACAACGAGCACATCGATTTTAAGATGCTCAGCTTCGAAGGCGTCAAGCACCCCATCCTCAACGACCCCAACGACCCCGTTGCCGCCTCCAAGGTTCGCCATGCCATCTCCTTCGCGCTGAACCGCGAGGAAGCCTCCAGCACCCTCTACAAGGGCTATGAGCCGCCGGCATTCTCGATCATCCCGCCCGCCGTGGCTATTTGCTACGTCACCAAGGAAGAGATCGGCCTTGACTTGATCCCCACCTATAATCCCGAGAAAGCCAAGACCCTGCTTGACGAGGCCGGCTGGAAGGTCGGCGCAGACGGTGTCCGCGAGAAGAATGGCAGCAAGCTGGCCCTTCAACTGTCCACCACCAACCGCACCGACCGCCAGCAGATGGCAGCCATCTGGCAGGCGAATTTGGCTGACGTGGGCATCGCCGTCAGCTTGGACTTCAAGCCCGGCACCGTCTTCTTCAACGACAATTGGGCCGGCTACAAGCGCGGCTTCCCGGATATGGCCGAGTTTGCCTGGGGCTCCACCGACCCCCGCTACCCGGTAACCGATGTCTACCGCGGCGACCGCGTGGCCACACCGGAGAATCCCCAGGGCCAGAACTACACCGGCTGGCAGAACGCTGACTACGACGCACAGGCTCAGATCATCCAGGACTCCTTCGATATCGTGAAGGCCAAGGAAGCGGCCGTCAAAGCGATGCAGATCTGGCTTACCGACATGCCAGGCGCCCCGCTGCTTTTCACCGCCGATGCGGCTCTTTACAAAGCCCGTATTCAGGGCATCAAAGACCCCAACTGGTCTTCCATCACTTGGAACGTCTCTTGGTGGTTCGTCGAGTAATGGTTTAACCGACCAGGTAGTTGCTGGTTGGTAGCATTAAGCTGTGGCAGCTCCTCCCCGGGAGCTGCCACAGCTAAAAGAAGAAAGGAGAAGCCAAGCAAGACGTGGGTACATTCATAGTCCGCAGGTTCCTGCAGATGATCCCCATCCTGATCCTCATCTCACTGCTGACCTTTCTCTTGATGCGGCTGGCAGGACCGGATCCGGCGGAATACATGATCATGCTCAACCCCAGGATCAAACCGGCTGACATCCTTGCCGAGAAGATTCGGCTCGGTCTGGTGAGCCCGGACGGAAAGCCGCTGCCTCTTATATCGCAGTATTTAAACTGGCTTGGCAACTTGGTAAAAGGAGATTGGGGATGGTCGCGAATTTGGCCCAACCAAACAGCCTTCGGAGCGATCATGCTCTTTCTCCCCAATTCCCTGATCCTGATGGGGCTCGCACTCCTCTTATCAATCATCGTTGCCGTCCCTATCGGCATTTATTCCGCCTTAAAGCAGTACTCTGGTTTCGATTACACTTTCACCACCTTGAGCTTCATGGGGATGTCGCTGCCTACTTTCTGGCTGGCACTGATGTCGATCATCATCTTCCATCTGATCCCCTACCGGGTCTTCGGTTTCCCACTCTTTCCGGCGGGTGACATCGTTTCCTTCGGCAAGCCCTTTGCCTGGCAATGGTATGACCGTCTATGGCATTTAGCCCTCCCAGTGCTGGTGTTGGCAATCACACATATGGCTGCTTGGACTCGCTATATGCGATCCTCTCTGCTGGAAGTGATCCGCGCCGATTACGTGCGCACCGCCCGGGCCAAGGGGTTGCCGGAGAGCAAGGTGATCAACAAACATGCCTTGCGCAACGCATTAATCCCGATGGTCACTATTTTGACCCTCTCCATTCCCGGCCTCTTCGGCGGCGCCCTGATCACCGAGACGGTCTTCGCTTACCCCGGCGTAGGGCGCATGCTCTACCAAGCCGTGATTGGCAAAGACTACGCCGTGGCGATGGCCGACATCCTCTTCTTGGCCTTGATCACAATCATCTTCAACCTGGTGGCGGATATCCTTTACGCCGTGGTTGATCCCCGTATCCGCGTCTCATAAGGAGGAACGATGGCTGTCGCTGATACCGCTCTTGAACTAGCCCCTTCTTTCTCCTATTGGAACATGGTGTGGACTCGCTTCCGCAAACACAAACTAGCCATGTTCGGGACCATTGTGGTCCTCTTCATGATCCTGGTCTGTTTCGTAGGGGCGCCGGTCTACACGGCTTTATCGGGAATTGACTACTCCAGTCAGAACCTCAAAGACCGCTATGCTTTCCCTTCTGCCCAGCATTGGTTTGGCACCGACGATCTGGGCCGGGACGTCTTGGTTCGCATCCTCTACGGAGGTCAGATATCGATCGAGGTGGGATTGATTGCCGCATTGGCGGCCATTGTGCTGGGCTCCTTGATCGGGGTCATTGCCGGTTACATCGGCGGATGGGTGGACGAAGCCTTGATGCGCTTCACTGACGTGATGATGTCACTGCCCTATCTGCCGCTCTACCTGGTCCTGGCGATGGCCTTCACTCCAGGCTTCTGGACCCTCATCTTCATCTTCATAGCCTTCGGCTGGATGGGCGACGCCCGTCTGGTGCGAGGCGTGGTCCTTTCCTTGAAGAACATGGAGTTCGTCGAAGCGGCCCGGGCTGTTGGCGCCTCCCCTTGGCGAATCATGGGCACTCACCTGCTGCTGAACTCAATGGCCGTGATCATCGTTTCCACGACCCTGGCTGTGGGCGGGAACATTGTTGGCGAGGCCTCGCTTAGCTACCTGGGGCTTGGCATTCAACCTCCCATGCCTTCTTGGGGGAACATCCTGCAAAACGCGGCGGAGTTTATGTTCGCGCCCCGCAATGGTCCGTGGCTGATCTTCTACCCCGGCTTCTTTCTCTTCCTCACCGTACTGTCCTTCAACTTCATGGGCGATGGCTTGCGTGACGCGTTGGATCCCCGGCTAAAGAATGCTAACTAGCCCCGTGGCTCCCCGAGGTGTAATTTGAACGAACAACTCCTGCTGGAAATCAAGCGCTTGAAAACGTATTTCTACACTGACGAAGGGGTGGTTCCCGCCGTCGACGATGTCAACTACAAGATCCTCACCGGGGAGACGATGGGCTTGGTGGGGGAATCGGCCTGCGGGAAGAGCGTCACCTCTCTCTCCATCATGCAGTTGATCCAGACCCCTCCCGGGAAGATCATCGGCGGGGAGATCTGGTTCAAGGGAGAGAACCTCCTGAAGAAGAAGCCCGAGGAGATGCGCAAGATCCGCGGTGCGGAGATCTCTATGATCTTCCAAGAGCCGATGACTTCCCTTAACCCTGTCTACACCGTGGGCAACCAGATCAGCGAGGCGATCGTCCTTCATCAGGGCGTCTCCGAACGGGAAGCTACGGCCAAGACGGTGGAGATGCTGAAGCTGGTCGGGATCCCCTCCCCGGAACGACGGGTGAGTGAATACCCTCACCAGATGTCCGGGGGGATGCGGCAACGCGTGATGATCGCCATGGCGCTCTCCTGCAACCCTGATTTGTTAATCGCCGACGAGCCTACCACAGCCCTGGACGTGACCATCCAAGCTCAGATCCTGGAACTGATGAAGTCCCTGAAAGAAAAGCTGGGCATGGCAATCCTCTTGATTACCCACAATCTATCGGTGGTAGCTGAGATGGCTGACCACATCGCCGTCATGTACGCCGGCAAGATCGTAGAGTACGCGGTAGCCCGGGAGATCTTTAAAAGCCCACGTCACCCCTACACGGCAGGCCTGCTGATCTCTATCCCCCGACTCAACCTGGCTCGCTCCAAAGAACCCCTGCCCACCATCCCCGGGGTGGTCCCCAACCCGTACAATATGCCCAAGGGTTGTGCCTTCACGCCGCGCTGTCGCTACGCCCAACAGAAATGCCGGGAGGAAATGCCGCCATTGGAGGATCTGACGCCCAATCACCAGGTACGCTGTTTCTACCCGCTGCCCCCTAACAGCGTGGGGGTGTAAGCCATGGAGACGACAAAAATGCCGGAAGATAGCATTCTGCTGAAGGTCAACAACCTGGTGAAGTATTTCCCCATCATCCGTGGCGTGATCGGCCGCAAGGTGGGCGACGTCAAAGCGGTGGACGGGATCAGTTTCCAGATCCCTGCAGGCAAGACGCTGGGATTGGTCGGCGAGAGCGGCAGCGGCAAGACCACCGTCGGACGGACCCTCCTCCGCTTGCAGGAACCAACCAGCGGACAATCTCTCTTCGAGGGAAGAGATATCTTCAAGATGCGGCCGTCAGAGCTTCGCCTCCTGCGACGCGATATGCAGATCATCTTTCAAGATCCCTTCGGCTCGCTCAATCCGCGCCTGCCCATCTCCGACATCATCGGCGAACCGCTTTTGGTTCACAGGTTGAATACGAAAAAAGGGCGCGAGAGACGCGTCGCCGAGTTGATGGAGATCGTCGGTCTACGTCCCGAGTACCTTCGCCGTTATCCCCACGAATTCTCCGGAGGTCAGCGCCAGCGTATCGGCATCGCCCGCGCTTTAGCCATGAACCCCAAGTTTATCGTCTGCGACGAGGCGGTCTCAGCTTTGGATGTCTCTATTCAATCGCAAGTCATTAATTTGCTTCAGGAACTTCAGGAGAAGTTTCACCTGACTTACCTTTTCATCGCTCATGACTTGGCTGTAGTGAAACACATGTCCGACCGCGTGGCGGTGATGTACTTAGGAAAGCTGATGGAGACGGGAGAAAACGAAGATCTCTTCAACAATCCCCTTCACCCTTACACCCAAGCCTTGCTCTCGGCGGTGCCGGTGCCCGACCCCGACATCAAGAAACAGCGCATCATCCTCGAGGGGGACATCCCCAGCCCGATCAACCCACCCTCCGGCTGCGTCTTCCATACCCGCTGTCGCTACGCCTTTGAGCCGTGCGACAAGATCAAGCCGGAAGCCATCGATGTGGGCAATAACCACATAGTCTGGTGTCACCTGGTATCCACGAATAAATGAAGATCACGCCTCTGGATGTAGCCCGGCAGGACTTCCCGCTGTCCTTCCGCGGCTACAACCGGGTGGAGGTCGATGAATTCCTGACCCGACTGGGGTCTGAATACGAGCAACTGGTTAAGGAAAACCAAAACCTGAAGGAAGAGATCTCCTTTCTTGGACGTAAGCTGGAGGACTTCCAAGCGATGGAGGAGAACCTCAAGGGATCTCTTCTGCTGGTACAAAAGCTAGCCGAGGAGACACGGTCCAACGCTTCCCGAGAGGCGGCGCAGATCCTCGCCGAAGCCGTTAGGGAGGCGGAACGCCGAGATATGGAAGCGGAGCGGCAACTGGCCGAGATCACCCAGCTTGCACGTCGCGCCAACGCTGAACTTCGAGCGATGCTAGGCGCTCACTTGGAGATGCTGGGGCAAGTCGAGATTTCAGGTGGAGCGGAGCTACCTGCAAGTTAAAGTTCACCCTGCTGCGCGGGCGGTGCAGGTGCAAATGCATAGGCTAGGGCAGTATGAGGTCTCGGTGAAGGCGCCGGCCGAGCGCGGTTTAGCCAATGCGGCTTGTCTGGAAGCTCTGGCTGGCTTTCTGGGCTGCCGACCCGGCCAGCTCCGCATCGTCAAAGGGGCGTCCAGTTCTCATAAAATCATTGAACGGATCGGTTGAGACAATGACACGAAGATTAATCACAGGAGCCTTGCTCCTTATTCTGTTTCTTTCCTTGGCGGCCTGCGGTGCGCCCGCTGCAAGCACACCGGAACAGGCAGTCCAGACATGGCTGAACACCTGGACTCAGATGGACCTGGATAGCATGCTCAAGCTTGCCTCACCCGGCTACCAGGCGCAGGTTAAATCGTTCTACGGCCATGAGTTCGTCATGTACTCCAAGGTCACCTATAAGGACGCGACCATCTCCAAGTTGAGTGAAGCAAACAACAAGGCCACTGTACAAGCAGATTTCCTCGTTGAATTAGAGACTCCCAGCTCGGCGCCAAACCTTGCCGGAATGGTTACCCGCAGCACCGTGCGCCACACTTTCTCACTGGTCAAGGGAGAGAATGGGTGGCTGGTCGACGGGATCGATCGCCAACCGCTCTGATTGATGCGTTTCCTGCTGACCAACGACGACGGGGTCGACTCGCCCGGCCTGCTGGCGCTTGCCCAGGCCATCTCTGAACTGGGCGAGGTGGCTGTCGTCGC
>JAPLHV010000135.1 GCA_026389455.1 Coprothermobacterota bacterium | reverse complement strand
GTGGCAACCGGAGGAACCGCATGCCCACAAACCGGCTCATCCGGAGAGGGATTGATGTGGTTGAAGGAGTTCGGCCATACGGTGATCGCCAGCAAGGAGGCGTTGGCGCCCGTCGCGCTGAAGGATAAGTGGGTGAGTCAGGTAGCCGGCGTCACGCTGAAAGATGTCAAGTTGACCGTGTTCCAGAATGGGAAGAAACGGGGGGCTCAACGAGGGGATCTGCTCTTTACCCATTTCGGCGTCAGCGGGCCGATGATCCTCAATATGAGCAAGGAGATCGGCGAATGGAGGCAGGGCGGTGAAGTAATCATCGCCCTTGATCTATTCCCACAACTGGATCATGGCGCGCTCAAGCAAGAGCTCCAGGCGCTGCTGGTCGGCGAGAGCAACAAGAAGCTGAAGACTTTGATCAGCAGGCTTGTTCCTTCTGCGCTGGTCTCGGTGATCCTCGATCTTACGCAGTTGGAGGGCGAAATGCCAAGTCACAGCGTCAGGCGCGAGGATCGGATCAAGATCATCGAACTGACGAAAGCAATTCCACTCTATGTGGAGGGTTTATTGGGAGCGGAGAGTGCAGCCTATTCGTCCGGCGGCATCGCCCCTGGGGAGGTCAATTTCAAGACCATGCAGTCGCGCCTGGTCTCGAACATACATATCGTCGGGGATCTCTTGGACATCGACCGGCCCTCCGGCGGGTACAGCCTGCAGCTCTGCTGGACGACCGGCTTCGTGGCCGGGAGCCACATCTAAAAAAGGGGGAAATCGGCTATCAGTTTGTTTGCTTCACCCCGGCAAGGTAGGTGCCAACCACGGTGATGTTCATGAGTTGCGAAGGTTCAATCGTTCTAGGATTCTGCGCCAACACCACGAGGTCCGCATACTTGCCCACTTCGAGGGTCCCAATCTTGTCATCCATAAATAGTTGATAGGCAGGACCGATAGTCACGGCACGAATTGCTTCGTCGACAGTGATGCGTTCATCGGCGCCAAGAACCTGTTGCGGCAGCCACTGCCACATGCGGGTCACTGCGTTTTGCATGCAGCGCAGAGGGATGGCCGGCATGAAGTACCAATCGCTGTTGAGCGCCATCTTCATGCCAGCGTCGAGCACCGAGCGAAGTGGATCGACCTTCGCCGCTCGTTCGGAACCAAGACAGGTCTGTGAGAGCACCTGTCCCCAGAAGTACGTGTGGCCGATGGTCAGGTTGGGAGTCATGCCAAGTTGCTTGGCCTTCTTAATCTGATCCGGTCTGGCGAGTGTAAAATGCTCGATCCTCATGCGCTTTACCGACGGGTCCGGAAGCCCCGCTAGAAGCGTTGTGGCAACGTCGAGCACTTGATCGATCGCTACGTCGCCGTTAGCGTGAAAAGCAAGCTGCCAGCCTTTGTTGAAGAACGGCTGGACGGCAGCCAGGAGCGTGGGAGCGTCGGCATAGTCGGTGAAGCCCTTGTTGGTTGTGCCGTCTGGGTAAAGGTAGGGTTGCGAGACGGCAGCCTCCATCGCTTGAGGAGAGCCGTCGGCGCTGAACTTGATCCCCAGGAAGCGCAGGCGGTCGTTGCCTTCATTGGGCTGGACAGGAAGAGTGCCCGTGGCCATTACACCGTCGAGGTAGGAGAAAATGCGGACGGGAGTCGAGGGGTCGGCAGCGAGAGCCTTGAGCAATCCGACTTCGGCATCGACGCCGAAGTTCGTGCCGGTCAGCATGTCCCCGGTGGTTGTGATTCCCGCGGATGCAGCCGTCTTGGCAACCCACATCATTCCTTCTGCTATCGCCTCTGGGGATGGAGCCGGCATTAGCTTCGAGAAGGCTCTGTATGAGGCGGGTTGCTGAAGTTCGCCAGTCAGGCGCTTATCAGAGTCTTTGACGTACACGCCACCCTCCGGGTTTGGCGTGCTATCGGTAATCCCGGCAAGCGTGAGGGCCTTGTGATTCACCCATGCTTGATGCCCGGATTCGCTGATCACAAAGATCGGGATATCGTTCGACACGCCGTCGAGAATGGTTGCGGTCGGCGCACTGTACAGTGGGAGCGAGTACGACGGATCGTATCCCCAGGCGGTAAGCCACTGGTTTGGTCCAACATTCGGAACAGCCGCCGTGAGCTTCCGAACCAACACGTCAAGACTGTTCGTCCCGTCGAGTGGCGGTACGAAGGACGAAACGTCGACGGCCATCAATTTCATATCCATGACAGTGGCCGCATAGTGCATGTGAGCTTCAACGAAGCCCGGCATGAGTGTCTTTCCAGCGAGGTCAACGACAGTCGTGTTCGGCCCCTGCCACGAGTTCACGACCGAGGCACGTTCGCCAACGGCAACAATCATCCCGTTTTTCACAGCAAGAGCCTGGGCTTCGGGCATGGCGTCGGTAACCGTGATGATTGGACCACCGACGAAAATGGTATCCGCTGGATTGGACACCATGCTGTTATTTGAGCAACTGGCAAGGGGCAGGACAACCACCCCAAGGCCGATAAGAGCAACCACCGATGTTGCCGTCGCAAATAGAAAACGTAATTTCCCCTTACCTAAAAGCTTCATGAGATGCACTCCTTTGTGTCGTGTTGCGTGGGAGCCTAGTGATTGTGAACGCTCATCAAATAGTTTACCACCGCGCTCATCAGAAAATAAGGGGACAGATTTATTTTTCTACACTCGTCTTTCCAGTTTCTTCTGGATTTCGCCCACAAGATCCAATCCTTTGCCGCGGAGTTTACCCTTGAGCGAAGCGAAGGGCTCAGGATGGACCGCCTGTCATTTGTCCTCGTTGGAGCGATGGTCTAGTCTTCTCCCACTCTACCGCCGCTATGGTTTCTTTTTGAGAAAGGAGATAGATTCAATTCTAGGAATAGGGTTCACTTGGTAAAGAAAATTAAAGAAAATAAATCTGTCCCCTTTTATTTCGACCGCCACTTTTATCATTCTGCATGCTCTTTTTTGTCATCCCTAGCCCTTTTTGTCATCCTGAACGAAGTGAAGGATCTCGTTTTTTGTCTTGGTTCTAGGCTCACGGCCAGACCCTTCCTCGCTGCGCTCATCGTTAGTTATCGTTGACAACCGTCTTCCAATGCTATAATGAGGGCTGTGATTAAGAAAAGAGACGGAGCCTGAGGTAGATTCGCCATTCCTCCCCGGGATCCTCGCCCCCCAAGACTAAATCAAGCTCGCATCCGCAGGGATGAGAAAGAGAGAGCAGCAGTGAGTGAGTTCCGCTTTATCTTGGGGAGACGCGCACTGATCGTCTTTCTGGCTTTGTTGGTAGCGACAGGCGCCCTCCTCGGAGTGCCGGCGGCCACCCGAACCCTGGCGGAAAGCCCTCCGCCCAGCAGCCAGGACGTCTCCACGGCCTCGGCCGATTCGTCCGCGGCGGAGGGGCCGATCCTTGATCCTTCCGGTCCCCTTTTACTCCTATGAAAAACTCCTCCTCGGGCTCAATGAAAATTGACCTTGGTGCCGATGACAATTACTGCTCCATCGATCAGCACGAGGCAGTTTTTCATTCCTGTGGGCGCCCCGAAGGGGCATGATAACTCCTACAAACGGGGAACGGAGACGGTTGGACCGAAACGAATACCCCGATCATTGAGGCCAACACCCCGACCGCTCGCGCCCGACACGCCATGGCCGCTACCCCCTCAACCGCCACCCCCTCGGGGGTGCTCCTCTTCGGGGGATACGACGGCAATTACTACCTCGGTGACACCTGGCTTTTTAACACCGCCACCAGCACCTGGACCCAACCTACCATCACCACCTCCACACCAACCAAGCGCAACTTCCACGCCATGGCCACCACCCCCTCGGGGGTGCTCCTCTTCGGGGGATACAACAACGTCAGCAACTACCTCGGCGACACATGGCTCTTCGACACCACTACCGGCAGTTGGACCAGTAAAACCGCTAGTCCCGCCAACGCTACAAACACCCCGTCCGCGCGCAGCCGCCACGCCATGGCCGCCACCCCATCCGGGGACGTGCTCCTCTTCGGGGGATATGTCTCCGGCACCAATACTACCTACTTCAACGACACATGGCTCTTCGACACCACTACCGGCAGTTGGACCAGTAAAACCGCTAGTCCCGCCAACGCTACAAACACCCCGTCCGCGCGCTACCTCCACGCCATGGCCGCCACCCCCTCGGGGGTGCTCCTCTTCGGGGGATACGGCAGTAGCGGCTACCTCAGCGACACCTGGTTCTTCAACACCGTCACCAACACCTGGGGGCAGGTCATCACTTCCTCCGCCCCCACCGCTCGCTCCCGACACGCCATGGCCGCCACCCCCTCGGGAGTGCTCCTCTTCGGGGGATTCAACAACACCTTGACCCCAAGCAACCTCAACGACACCTGGACCCTGACTTTGGCGTACAATGGAAGTACCTGGACCGGCACCTGGACCGATGTCACCGCTAGTTCCATCGACATCACCAACACCCCGTCCGCGCGCGGATACCACGCCATGGCCGCCACTCCCTCGGGGGCGCTCCTCTTCGGGGGATATTATGGTGTCAGCGGAGACCACTACCTCGACGACACCTGGCTCTACGGCCCAACTGAATCGACTCCCACCATCTCTGTCACTTCTCCCACTGCCGGCGCCACCTGGACGGTGGGGCAGACCGCTTCCATCACTTGGACCTCCACCGGCCTCAACACCAATACACTCACTATTCTCCTGGCCCGTAATGGGGTGCACTTCACCGAGACCATCACCCATGGATTGGCCTACAATGTCCATCAGCATACCTGGACGGTGACCGGACCCGGCACGATCAATGCCAAGATCCGCGTGCAGCAAGACGCTACCGAGGGAACCTCACCCGCCTTCTTCACCATTGCCGACGCCTATCCCTACACCGGCACCACCATCACCACCTCCGACCCTGTGCTGGTTATCTCCGGCGGTAGCGGTCCCGGCACTCTTTGGGTGACCCCCTTGACACCCACCAACACCAGCGACCCGGACCTGGGACGTTTCATTCAGGAGACCGGCCAGCGCTCCGCCCTCTTCTTTGACATTCGCCAGCAAGGGTTGAGCGGGACCTTGACCATCGTCCTGCACTACACCCCCCAGCTTGGGGAGGAGACTTTCGTCCTCTACCGCTGGAACGGGACGGGGTGGGTCAATATGCCCGGCATCCCTCCATCCCCCAACCTAGTCGACCACACCTTCACCATCACCATCAACGCAACTGATCTTGACGGCACCCCCTTCGGCTTGGGTGGAAACCCGGCCGCCATGCCCGGCCTGAGTCCCTGGGCGCTGGCTCTGCTCTCCTTTGCCCTCCTGGGCGCGGGGGGCTGGTGGTTCATGCGCAGGAGACGCCTGGCCTAGAGAAAAGGGGATAGATTCAATTCTAGGAATAGGGTTCACTTGGTAAAGAAAATTAAAGAAAATAAATCTATCCCCTTTTTGGTAAATAAAATAAATCTGTCCCCTTTTATTTGGGATACCGACGGCAGCGTGGTGTGGCAGGATCTGGGCGGCACGCTCCTCCCCTACCCCTTCTCCTCCTTGCTGCTGGAGGAAGCGCGCTTCCCGGAAGTGCGCGCCATCGCCCCCTCCCCGCCGCAGCTCACTTTCCTCGGGTCGGGCGATTTCCATTTCCTCAGCCTCTTCTTATTGGAAAAGGTAGAACAACCCTTCGTGCTGCTGCTCCTCGACCACCACAGCGATGCCCAGGAGAGCGCCTTCGGTCCCCTTCTCTCCTGCGGGGGCTGGCTGCGCTGGGCGGTAGAGCTGCCCCTGCTGGTGGAGGCTCGCCTGTGGGGACCGGATCCCGATCAATCCCCCGGCTTGCCGGCCAAGTGCCGCATTTTCACCGGGGAACCTGCAGAAGCGCTATGGGGTGGTCCGCATCCCTTCTATCTTTCCCTCGACAAGGATTTGCTGAGGGAGGAGGTGTTGCCCCTGGGCTGGGATCAGGGGGAAACCGGCGAAGAGGAGCTGTGGGAGCTCTTGGTAGGAAAGCGACGGCTCTTGGCGGCGGATATCTGCGGGGAGCCGCCTGATCACCCGATCGACTTCCACCCAGGGAAAGAGGCAGCTCGGCAGCAAAGCGAGCGCCTTAATCAACGGATCCTCCAGCTACTCGGCGCTTAAGCGATGAAGGAATGAAGCCCTTCTGGCCGCGGGAGTCAGTTGACCAAAGGCTGGAAAGCGCCGTTTGGTTTCCCCTGGCTCACCATCTCCTGGCAGTAGGCATAAAGGGCGTCATAGACGATCCACTCGGCGGCGTTTACCTGGTGATCATCCTCATAGCCGAGGCGCCGGAAGCCCTCCGCCACTGCGTTCAGGCCGGGCCCTTCCACCTGGTGATAAAGGGTGTTGTCCGTGTCGGCTCCGTTGACGATCCTCCCCAACAAAGCCAAGGCAGGATCCTCCCCCAGGTCATACTTTTCCAGGAAAGCCTCAAAGGAACATTTCCCGCCGTGGTGGCCCAGTTCGGCGTCTTTCACGTCGTAGGGAATCGCCTCCAACTCGGCTGCTTTCGCCTGCACATCCGCGGCCGGCACGAAAAGAAACTCGGCCTGGGGATCGATGAACTTACGGATCAGCCAGGGACAGGCGACGCGATCAACTTTGACATGCTCTCGGGTTATCCACTTCATGCATTTTCTCCTTTTCTTAGTCAGATCCGATCTCAGTACCCCGAGATCGTGTCGTAGCGCTTGATTTTTCCGAACTTCACCAAGGCATGTCCAGGAGAAGCGTCCACTCCCGGCTTCTCTGGCGCTGTCAGCCATTTTTCAAAAGCTTCCTCCGATTCCCAGATGGTGATGATCAGCCAATTGCCCTGGCCATCGGCAGGCGCCAGGACGCGCTCCATGAGGATGCCGTAGCGCTGCCGCAAATGGCGGTTAGCCTCGATCCACTGGAAGAACGCCTCCTCGTTTTCTGTAGGGATCTCCACCGAGCGAATGCATACCAAGGGATCACGGTGTCCTTTGCTCATTTTTTTACCTCCTTCATCGATTATCCTTCTCTACCGCCAACCATCCAAACAAGCCAGTGGCAATGATCACAACCCCTCCGATCACAGCGAAGCCCACCTGATAGGAAACGCTCATCAGCAGGACGCCCAGGAGAATCGGCCCTAGCGCCTGGCCGATATCCATGATCGTGCTCATCAGGCCCAGCGCCGTGCCACGCCCGTCTTGCGGAGACAGGTCGGCGACGAAAGCGGAGGTAGCGGCGGAGGCCACCGACAAGCCGAAGCCAAAGGCCAGGGAGAGAAGAAGCAGGAGGGCCAGATTGCCGGTCATCGGAAAGAGGATCATGGTCAGGGCGGTCATCAGAAGGCCGATCAGGATCTGCCGTTTTCGCCCATGGATGTCGCTAAAACGGCCCATCAAAGGCCGCACCAGCACGCGGACCCCGACCTGGACGCCGAAGAGCAGACCGATGGTGGCGGTCCCTACCCCGGCCGACAGCGCATAGAGCGGCAGGAAAGCCTCCAGGGCGCCGAAGGCGAAAAACTGCGAGGCTTCGGCCACGCTGGTCACCAGGATGGTGCGATGGAAGAGGATCTTCCGGACCGGGATGCGGGTGGCGGATGGGCGGCGCTCCTGGTGGACGGGCGGCGGCGGAAGCGTCGTTCCTGTGGGGGCAGCCCTGCGGGGAAGCCAGAACATCCCAAGGAATGCCAGCGCCCCGGCAATGGCGCAAACCGCATAGACCCATTGCCATGCGCCGAAAGCGAGGATGGCCGCTCCAGCTACCGGGGCCAGCGCTCTCCCGGCCAACTGGCTGGACGAGAACCACCCCAGACGTTCGCCGCGGTGGGTTGCTGCCAGATCCGTGACGTAGGCCATCGCCACCGGCCCGAAAACAGCAGTGGCCAACCCGTGGTAGACCCGCACCATGGCCAATTGAAGGGGAGTCTGGATGAAGAGATAGAGGAAGGGAGCAGTCAGGAAAACGATTCCGGACAGAATCAGCAAGGGTTTCCGCCCAAGTCGATCGCTGAGATAGCCGGCGCTGAAGCTGGTCAGGATGCCGGTGATGGTGGAAGCGGCGGCGATCAAACCGATGGACGCTTTGTCCGCCCCGATCTGCTGGGCCAGGATCGGGAGGACCGGGTTCTTGGCAATGGTAGAGCTGAAAATGGCCACTCCGCCGATCGCGCAAAGCAGGAGGAAAGCGGAAAGACGACCCTGGGAGGTCTTCTTCGAATCCTCAGGCAGTTGGCCGGAGTGATCCACTGACGAATCGCTGGGAAGCATGATGTTTTTCATGAAAAGAAATTTCTGCGGTCAATCCTGAGGGGGCATCATGTTTGGCAAGCTTCTTCCATCCGCTCTACTCTGGAAGGGTCGTTTGAGAAGGCGGCTATTCCGGAGGAATGGAGGGTGCTTTGCCGCGACCGCCGCGTCTTCTCCGATGTCGTCGGGGCTTTGGAGCGGCATCCGCCGTTGGCTGGATCGCGGGCGGCAGAGACCGTAGGGGCGACGCCTGCGTCGCCCCTACGGCAGACTGCTGACCTCTGCGGCCTTTGTGCGTTTCAGGGCTGCGATGAAAAGAGGTCTGCGGTCCGCTTCTCCTCCCGCGCGTCTCATCAGCCTGCCCTCGAGCCAAATGAAGATCCCGGTCGCGAGAGATCGGCTGTCCAGGGCGCGGTGGGTTGTGGGAGATCGCGGGGCTTCCTGGAAGTTTGTTCGTTGATCGCGATCGGTCTAGAAGATACCGTCTACGCGCCTTTTCGATCAGATAAGCTGCTCCACAGGCGAGAGCAACGCCCACCAGGACCCACTGGATCAAGTCCAATAGGAGCGTGCCGGACCAGCCCAATCGGATCATGCCGGTCATGATGGCCAGCCCGATCAGTCCGATGGCCAGAAGGATGCCATAATCAAAGTGATTTCGTTCGCGTTCCATTCTTCAGATGTTTCCTTTCAACATGTTCAATTCCCAACCCCAGGCTTTCGCTTGGCGTCGCTATCCCTCGTTCGCCAATCCTGCCCGTCGGCCTTCATTACATCATGTTTGCGGGTCTGCGGCGAGCTGGCGGCAATCAGAGACCTCTCCGAAAAGCTCACAATGAATCTTCCGCGGCTGATATAATGAAGTCAAAGTGGTCCCGGTCTCGTCCTTCACTGTGCGCAGCTCGCCACGCGTCAACCCCAACTTTCTCCTCCCTCCCAGGGCGCATCCGGGAGAATAAGTTGTAGGAGGGTATCATGAAGTCGAGATGGTTGATTCTTGCTGTGATCGCGCTGCTGGCTTTTTGCTGGATGCCGGGAAACGCAGTGAACCCGCTCGACGCCGGGGCGAACGGGACGGATCCTCCCCAGGCTGTTTCAGTCGATTCAGGACGGATCGTCTTCGCCTCGATGGTCGTGGTCGGCCAGACGGATCTCTTCACCATTGACCCGGATGGCTCGAACCAAGTTCGGTTGACCAACGGTTCGGGGGAGAACTCCGTTCCCTCTTGGTCTCCGGACGGCACGCGCATTGCTTTTATGTCAAACCGGGACAACAGCAAAGGGGAGATCTACGCCATGGCAGCAGACGGGACCCAGGTGGTGCGCCTCACCACTAACGACGCCTGGGACACCACCCCAGCCTGGTCCCCGGACGGCAGCCGCATCGCCTTCGCCCAAACGGTTGACGGTTTCTACCAGATCTTCACTATCCCAGCGGCGGGTGGATCGCCGACCCATCTGACCTACTTCCCCCAGGGGAGCGCCTACAGCCCCTGCTGGTCTCCGGATGGTTCGCACATCACCTTCCTTATGAACTCCCCGGACAATCCGAACGGCGATATCTACACCATGGCGGCCGACGGGACCCAGGTGGTGCGCCTGACTGACAGCCCCCAGCAGGACACCACCCCCTGCTGGTCCCCGGACGGCAGCCGCATCGCCTTCGCCTCCAGCCGCAGCGGCGCCTCCCGCATCTACCTGATGGCGCCGGACGGCAGTGGGCAGACCGTCCTCACCGCCGGCCCCGGCGATGATTACGCCCCCTGTTGGTCCCCCGACTCCAGCCAGATCGTCTTCGCGCGTCTGGGGTCTTCACCGACGCCCACGCCCACGCCGACGCCCACGCCGCCCAACTCTGGCCAGATCGCCTTCGCGCGACTGGAAGGCTGGACCACGCAACTCTACCGAGTATCGATCGAGGGGACCGCTCCAGCCATCCTGATCCCCACTGGGGGTCTAGCGGCAACTTGGCCCCGCTGGACGGGGTGGGGCCTTCCCCACATCACACTAACCCAGCCCACGGGCGAGGAAGGGTGGATCCTCAGCAGTCAGCGGGTGGTCCAGTGGCGTTCCAGCCACCTGGCTGACCCCGTTCGCTTGGAGATCAACCGGGCCTTCCCGGGCGGCGCCTGGGAGATCCTGGCCGACAACCTGCAAAGCGCGGGAGGATGGTC
>JAPLHV010000042.1 GCA_026389455.1 Coprothermobacterota bacterium | reverse complement strand
CAGGATCCGTCGGTGTGCCGCACGCGGTACTCGACGCCCTCTTGCCGTAGGCCCGTTACGATCACAGACTGAAGGAAGACCATGCATCCGGGAAGATCATCCGGATGGACAAATTGCTGGAATGGTTGTCCAGCCACCTCTGTGACCGGGTGCCCGAGGAGGGCTGTCCAGGCAGGAGAGACGAAAGTGAATACCCCATCTGCTGTGAGCGTATAAATAATGTCATGGCTGTTTTCGATCAGCAGACGGTACTTCTCCTCGCTCTTACGCAACGCTTCCTCCGCCAGCTTGCGTTCGGACACATCCACAAAGCATTCCAGCAGTTTCTCCTGACCATTCAATTGAATCCGCTTCACCGTTTTCAAGATGGGCAGTCGGCTGCCATCCATCCGCAGCATCACCCGGTCTGAGTTATCCACGTCTTGGCCCAAGTCGAGCGCTGGGCAAGCTCCCTCGCTGGCGGGACACAAGAGCGAGTGACACCGCTGACCCACCAGGTGATCTACGGGCGCCCCAAACAGGCTGGCCACATGATCATTCACCCGCTCGATGACACGGGTCGCCGGATCCACGATGACCAACCCGGCCGGAAGATTGTCCAGCAGGATGCGTTGCAAGGCCTCGCTCTCCCGCAAGGCTTCCTCAGCCTGCTTACGGTCGGTGGTATCAGTGAGCGTGCCCTCGAAAAACAAAACCTTTCCGGATTCATCGCGCACTACGCGAGAATTCTCCAACAAAACCATAGAGCTCCCGTCTTTGCGCAACGCTTGGCTTTCGGTGTCTCGCAGTTCCCCGGCCTGCAGCAGCTTCTCCACCCATTGGCGTCGCTCTTCACTGCTATGGTAAAAGGCGCGGGCAATATCCAAAGTCATCATTTCCTGGACCGATGAATACCCGAATAGTTCCCCCAGCGCTGGATTCACCTCCAGAAAGCGGCCTTCCAGCGTACTGCGGTAGAGACCGCAGGGAACCCGCTCGAACAAACTACGATAGTTCGTTTCCGCTGTACGCAGCGCCTCCTCGGCCTGCTTGCGCTCGGTGATGTCGCGAAACGACCAGACCCTGCCGCGCAGTTCCGTCCCCGCCATGAGAGGGCGCGATAGGCGTTCGAAGATCCTCCCGTCCTTGAAAGATAGCGTATCGAAACTGTCTTCGTCCGACTTATACAGTTGTTGGACTTTTTGCAGGAAACCTTGCGGATCGATCAGTTGGTCAAGGATATGTTGCAGAAGGACAGAGTCGTCCTTGCTGGCCATGACCTCCTGAGGGATCTTCCACATTTCCTCGAAACGTCCATTGGCCAGGAGCACCCTATTCTCTCGGTCCACCGCCAGGAGACCATCAGCGGTCGATCGCAGAATCGCCTGCAATGATGATTCGCTCGCACGCAGCGCCTCTTCCGCCTGCTTGCGCTCGGTGATGTCCTGGAGCGAACCGAACAGACGGACGGCGCGGGCGTCCGGCGACATTTCAGCGAATCCACGCGCCAAGCAAACCCTTGTCTCTCCGTCTACCCGAATAGCCCGGAGTTCAAGCTCGTAAGGCATTCCTGGGGCGACGGCGGCCTCGACGGCCTGCCGCAAGCGAACCATGTCGTCCGGGTGATAGAAGGCTGGATGCTCGGCAAAACTCGGCGCTCCTTCCTGCGGATCTCTCTGGAAGATGCGGAACAACTCGTTTGACCAAGTAACCGTGTCTGTGGCGATATCCCATTCCCAGCTTCCGATATGAGCAATGCCCTCGGTCCGCGCGAGCATTGTCTGCTCGCGTCGCAGCCCCTCCTCGGCCCATTCCCCTGCGCCAGGCTGCTCAGATGGTCGGTGTTGGTCGTTCATCGCTGTCTCACTTTCATCGTTCGGCATTTTCAGGGCTCACCGTAATTCGGCGCATGCTGCTATTTTGTCCCAAAATTATATCCCAAAACACCCTGCCGGGGGCTGTCTAGCTGCCGGGGGCTGTCTAGCTGCCGGGGGCTGTCTAGCTGCCGGGGGCTGTCTAGCTGCTGGGGGCTGTCTAGCTGCCGGGGGCTGTCTAGCTGCCGGGGGCTGCTCACTTATTCCCGTCTTCCCAGGGCCAGTCGGGAGATGGGCAGAGCGATCTGGAAGATGGTTCCGTGGTCCTCCCCCTCTGCTTCAGTCCGAAAGGTCAGCCGTCCGCCGTGCTCCTCGACGATGCGTTG
>JAPLHV010000241.1 GCA_026389455.1 Coprothermobacterota bacterium | reverse complement strand
TCCTGGCGGGAGATCAATCAGGAGGTAGTCCAATTGCCCCCACAAGACATCTCCCCAGAACTGCTGAATAGCGCCGGCGATAAGGGGCCCGCGCCAGATCACGGCCTGTCCTTCTCGCTGGAGGAAGAGATTCATGGAGATAACCTTGATCCCTCTCCGGCTCTGGGCAGGGAGAATCCCGTAGGCGCAGGTGTCAGGCTCTCCATGAAGCCCGAACAAACGGGGAATGGAAGGCCCGGTAATGTCCGCGTCGAGGATCCCGACACGATTGCCGGCATCTCGCAAGGCGACGGCTAACAGGCTGGTGACGAGGGATTTCCCCACTCGGCGGACACGATTGAAGGGCAATGAGGTTCCCCCTTCTGCTGCCGGCTGATGACGCTTGCTTTCCTCTTCAGTCATCACCCGTACCTGAACCCGCACTTCGCGCACCCCAGGAATTGCTCCCAGGGTCTTTCGCACGTCAGCCTCGATCTGCTCTCTCATTGGGCATCGAGGCGAAGTCAAAGCCAACTCCAGGGAGACCGTGCCGTTCTCCTCTCGCAGGTTCTGCACCATCCCCAAGGAAACCAAGTCACGGTCCAGCTCGGGGTCCTTCACCTGGCGAAGGGCTTCATATAGGCTTTCACTGCTCAACTGTGGAAGAATCGGAATTTCCTTTCCTTTTTGTTCAGCCATAGGACTTCTTTTCAGCACCTTCCTCCTGTTTCTCTATCGCAATGATCGATATCGCCGACCGAGGCTGCCGTCTGAAAACTCGCGGCAGCCTCGGTGGCGAGCCCTTGTGCGCACATTATTCAAGGACAGCATGGTCATCTTGGCACATCCCGAAGTCCCTTTCCGAAGGATCAATCAGCGCCATCCGGGCAATCTTACCGTCCCCTTAATTCCTCAATGTGCTGACGAGCGGCAGTAATCCGTCCTTGGCAATCTTCGACTTCCTGCCGCAATGCTTCCAGCTCGTCTTTAGGATCCTTCCCCGCGCCGGGAACAGCAGGCGGGCGGGTGGGAGACCCGCTCTGCCATCGCTGATTGCGCGTGAGACCCGTGGCGTAGTACCGATTGAGGCGCCCCCGACCCCAACCGCCAGGAACACAATATCGTGCTGGGAGTTCCTCGGCGCTGTCGCCTGGGTTGGCATACCCAGGGACGGGTGAACCGGCGCAATAGCCGGTCGCTCTCCCTGTCTTGGGCCCATTCCCCCAAGGTCCTGTTCTGTCTCCTCGAGGCATTTTTCTAGTCCTCCTTCTTTTTAGTTGCCTTCAAGTGAGCCCCCCATGGGGGGCTCCCTGTTGGCGCTTGGTAGACACCGATCCCAGCAGCGGAAAGCCCTTCCAGCGCGTTGGGGCCAATTTGGCGGCAGAGAACTATCTCCGCTCCATTTGAAGCCAATCGCTGGGCTGTCTGCGTCCCAGACCCATGGGCGCTGGTTTCTTGCTCTGAATGCAACCATTGCACCTCATCTGTATCCAGATCCACCAAAGCAAAGACAGGCGCTCGTCCGAGCCTTGGCTCAATAGGATCCGTCAAAGATTCCCTCAAAAGGGGGATCGCGACTTTCATCGCCACTTTCCTTCTTGTGAAGAATCTGCAGAAAACCTTTCCAAGGATACCTTTATTATGAGCATATGCTTATTATAAAGATTGTCTGAGCTATGTCAATAGACTCGAAAGATCGCCCCCAGCCTACGAGTCGATCTCATCATGAAACATGGCGTCTTCCCTAAGCGTAGTTGGTTCAAGGAACTCTTGTAAAAAGCGCCTTCTGGTGTAGACTCCAAATCGCCTTCCGGTATGATCTAAGGTTATGAACCGTTCCGTTGGAGTTTCCACGGGTCGCTGCGGCTGGATCCAGTCAATCGATTAAGAAAAGAAAGGACGAAATGGCGAACACAGTGAAATTGGGTATTCTCATCTGTCATCGTTACCATACGTGTGCGGGAGGGAAATGCTTCCGCGCCTTGCATCAACGGGAAGGAGCTTTCAGCCGCTACCAAGGGCAAGAGGTCCAGTTCGTCGGATACACCTCCTGTGGCGGATGCCCAGGTGGAAACGTCGAATATGCTCCCGAGGAAATGAAAAAGAACGGAGCGGCAGTGATCCATCTCGCTACCGGTTTAATCGTTGGTTACCCACCTTGCCCGCGGATCCACTCTTTCAGCGAGTTCATCACCACACGCTACGGCCTGGAAGTCGTCACCGGGACCCACCCAATCCCACAGAAGTATTTCCTGGTGCATCAAAAGATGGGGACTTGGGACTCGCCAGGTTGGCAGCGGATCATTGAACCCGTTTTGGCGGATGAGGCAACTCGTCTCGCCTATGATTGAAGGTTTTAGCTAAAACGTTCCCCAGAGTCAGGAATCTCATTCCGGGTCTACAGTGAACTGCGGATGGTATGGCTTCTCTCTGGGATGATCGGTTGCCCATCACTATCGTCGGTCTAAATAAATCCTAGATATCCGCTGCTTCCATGAAAGAAACCTGGAACCGGATAACCGGTTCCAGGTTTTGGGAGGGAACTGCTGGGGAACGCTTCAGCGCCTCTTCTAAGGAGTGAGCAAAGTGGCCATATACTCGCGCACTGCGGTCACCTCGAAGCCGTACTTGGCCCCCAGGTCTTTCAGCGTAGAGGTCTGAGGATCCTCCGGAGTGATGCCGAAACGAGCCAGAAAAGCGGGGTAGTGGTCTCCAAGAAGTGCCTGGATCTCAGCCAGGGTGGTCGTGCCTTTCACGGAGGGGGTCGGGGTAGCGCTGGGGGTGGAAGTGCCGCTGGGGGTGGAAGTGCCGCTGGGGGTTGAGGTTCCACCGGGACTGGGCGTAGGCGTGGGCGTGGTTTGGCTGACCAAGTCTTTTGGCCAGATGCCAGTCAGGAGGTATGCCACAGCGCCAGGTTGACCCCCCTCCATCAATTGGCGAAGGGTGGCTGCATCGGTGAGGCCAGAACCGGCCAAGGCTCCCTGTACTTGTTCCGCTGGAAGCAACAGCCTGGCTGCTACACTTGCCAACGTCTCGTCAATGGAGCGCACCGCTTCTCGCACTGAGACGGGCGCGATCACCTCTTCTTCCTTAGAGATCCCCATCCGGGCCTGCACATCTTTCAGCAGGGTGGAAGCGGGAATCTCCTCCGGGATGTCGAAACCATGGTAGAAAAGCGCCTGGTTCAGGGGGAAGTTGTCGAAGATATCCTGCAAGGGAGAGGAGCCTTTGATGTCGTCGGGAGAAGCATACGTGCCTGCCCGGAAGGTGATGAGATTTCCGCTGAAGGCGACCAAGGCAATGGGCAGGAAGAAAGCCCCCAGCACGATGGAGAGGTAAGCCGCCTTGGGCACAGGCTTGCGCTCCTTTCTGGGGCGATCGAAAAGCCCCCTCAGTTGAAGGGTGCTGCCGGTCTTGGCGTTCACCGGGCAAGAATCCACGCACTGAAGACAGCGAAGGCATTCGACGTTGTCGATAGTGGTCTTCTTGGAGACGAGGATCTTCATCGGGCAGGCCTTATCGCAGGCGGCGCAATGGATGCAGCTTGTCTCCTCCCGCTTGATGTTCAACAGGGAGAAGCGATTGAAGAGGCCGTTCAAGGCTCCCAAAGGGCAAGCGAAACGGCAGAAGGGGCGCTCCAGGAAGAGGGATGCCAGCAGGGTCAAGCCGGTGACGATGTAGCCGGAGATGGCCACCTCGCTAGTCCAGATATTGAAAAGGTTCCAGTAGGGATCCCAAGGCTCGAACATCAGCTTGGCAGTGAGAGCTGTTTGATAAACCACCCAGGCCAGGATCAGGTACTTGGCGAATTGGAGGACGTAGGCCACTTTTACCGGGAGCCGGTCGTAGATCCGTGGGAAAAGCCGGCGTCCCAGCTTGCCGAGCCATTCCTGGATCGAACCAAGGGGGCAAATCCAGCCGCAGAAGGACTTTCCGGTCAGCAGCAAGCCAAGGACGAGAGCAATCAAAAGGATGAAGTTGGCTTGATGCAGTTTGGCTACATAGTTGCCGCCAGCGAAGTAGGTATAGAGGTTGACCACCCCGCCAAACGGGCAGATGGCATGGAGATTGGCCGTGGCGGCCAAACTGAGATATTTCCCCAGGCTGAGGAAAAGGGCGTAGGCGACCACCAGGATCTGGACGATATAGCGAAAAGTTTGGGTTCGCTCTGCCTTGACTCGTAATTTGCTCATGAACGACCTCCAATCGGATAGTAGCTTCTTTTTATTCTATGGGCAGCGCTCCCTTCCTTGTCCAGGCTTTTTCCTCCCTTTCCTGCCTTCTTACTGAATTCTTATCTCGCTTTGATCGCCCTCTGAGAAACAGCGTGTAAGCTGGAGTTATCCACAATGATGTGGAGAAAGGAGATTTACCATGAACCAAATTGCAAAACGTTTTACCTCGAGTCTTCTCCTCGCCGCCTTGGTCCTGGCCGTTTTGGCCGGTACCGCCGGCGCTGCCCTGGCCGCCCCATCGGCCCTGACCCCTGCCGTGAATCCTGCTGCGGTCGTTAAACCCCTATCCCCGGTGGAAGCCCAGGGCTTGCTCTTCATGCGCGAGGAAGAGAAGCTGGCCCGCGATGTCTACGCGGTTCTCTATCGAACCTGGGGACTGCCCATCTTCCAGAACATCATGCAATCGGAAAGCCAACACATGGCAGCCATCAAGACCTTGTTGGACCGCTACGGGTTGCAAGATCCGGCTGCCCCGGATCAGCCCGGCGTCTTTCAGAACAGTGATCTTCAGGCTTTGTATGATCGGCTTGTAGCGACCGGAAGCACCTCCCAGCGCAATGCACTGCTGGTCGGCAAATTGATCGAAGAGACCGATATCGCTGACTTGCAGCAACACATCACTGAGACGACTCACAGCGACATTCGAACGGTCTACGCCAACCTGCTGAAGGGGTCGGAGAATCATCTGAAGGCTTTCATCAAACAACTGCGGTAACAACCAGGCAACTTCAGATTCTTATGGAGGGCCGGCTATCCGGCCCTCTTTCGTGTGTGACTGG
>JAPLHV010000142.1 GCA_026389455.1 Coprothermobacterota bacterium | reverse complement strand
CCGCAGCGCAGCCAGGTGGGCCTGGGCAAGATCCGAGACATCGATGTAATCACGAATGGGAGTCCCATCGGGTGTCGGGTAGTCGTCGCCATAGACCTGGAGGATGTCTTGCCTCCCGAAGGCCGTCCGCATGATGTTGGGAATCAAGTGCGTCTCCGGGTCGTGTAGTTCCCCGATTTCGCCATCAGGATCCGCCCCCGCTGCGTTGAAGTAGCGAAGAGCGGCAAAGTTGATCCCGTAGGCCAGTTGGAAATCAGTCATGAGTTGTTCCATCATCACCTTGGTCCGGCCATAGACATTGACCGGGCGCAGGGGGTGGCTCTCGGGGATGGGGATCTCTTGCGGTTCCCCATAGACAGCGGCTGAGGAGGAAAAGACGATGGACCGAACATCGAACTCTTTCATCACTTGCAGCAGGTTCAGGGTGCCCATGACGTTGGTCTGGTAATATTCCGCAGGCTTGCTGCCGCTTTCTCCCACCAAGCTGAGGGCGGCAAAATGGATCACTTCTTGGATGGGATAGCGTTGAAAGCAGGTCCTGAGGTCATGCAGGTTGCAGATATCGCCTGGGAACAGCGTTCCCCATTTCACGGCCCATTCGTGTCCGGTAGAGAGGTTGTCGAAGACGATATGTTCTTCGTTGGCCTGAGCTAGCGCTTTGCAGGCATGCGAACCGACATATCCGGCTCCACCGGTGACCAGGATCATCGTTTGAACCTCATCTCGGTGTCATCGCCAGTCGCCAGCGGCGTGGAGGCGCAGACAGGCGCAGATGTCATCCTGACCCCATTTCGCCGGCGTCGTGCAGCACTTGATTGCACAGATTGGCGCTCATGTGAAAATCGTTCTCGCGCAAATTGTCTAACAGCGGTTTGATGGCAGACAAGTGTCCGGTGCGCTTACCCAACAGCAACACGCCCAGCGTGCCGATTACCCGCAAGCCGAGCGCTCGCGCCTTGCGGGCCGCCGCGCGTTCGTCGATCAAGACTAGGTCGGCTTTGAGTTCTTTAGCCAGGATAATCGCTGCGCTCTCGCCAGCGTCGAGTTCCTCTTTAAGCAACTGCACTGCCAGCATATCTTGCGCGGGTTGAACGGTGATCCAATCGGCAGCGGTCAAGGCTGCCACGCTCATATCGTCTTGGATTTCGTTGCGCACTGCTTGGGGAATGATGATTTCCCCGAAGAGGCGATGCAAAAGGTCAAATTGGACAATCTGCGCCAGCGCGATGAGCGGACCGGTATTCGAGACGACACTAACCAAGCGGCGGGTTCCAATCGTTGACCAGAGCTGCCTCTTCCGCCCATTCGCCGGGCGTAAGGCGAAAATAGTCAATGCCTTTGCGCGCCAGGAGTGAGAGAAAACCGCGCCGGGTCAGTCCCAACAATTCAGCGGCTTTGCCGCCAGAGATACGATCTTCAAGACACAATCCCAGGAGGATGTATTCGCGCGCAGTTACAGCGGCTTGCGCGGGCGAGCCTAACAAGGTGATAAATTCGCGCGGGAGGGTAATGGGAAAAGTCAAGGTGTCAGCCATCGGGTAGACCATCCTTTCCTTCGACTTAGCATTGGTAAGTTTATCACGCCTGTTCTAACGCATAAAGGGGACAGATTTATTTATTAATCCGTAGATCGCTCCAACGGGGACAGTTGCCTGGCAGCTCGTCCTAAGCCCATCGCTTCGCTCAAGGGGAAATTGCGCGGCGAAGGACAGGATCTTGAGGACGAAAGCGAGAAGATAACGGAAAGACGGGCGGAATTCCGAGGCTGGGAAAACCTAGAAAAGCGGGAAAATAAATCTGTCCCCTTTTTTGCCTCGGGTCGCAGTATTCGTGAGCTTCGAAGGTTGAATCGCGTTTACGGGAAAACAACCTGGAGAAAAAAGAAGGGATTTGCTAAAATTAAATTGGTGGATGGCTCAATAAGACTTGCAGAGCTTCACTGGTATAAAGGACACGGCAAGGGAAGAAAAGAGATAAAAATCAAAAAATACTTGGAGAAGTAGATAATGGAACACAAATTTCTGCTTTGCGTTGATAATGAAGGTTACGAAGCATCCCTAGAGACACGAAAATTATACGAGAAGATACCCGATCGGGAGGTCGAGCGTTACAATCAGGTCAGAATCATTGATGAATCCGGGGAGGATTATCTCTATCCTTGCAAGTTTTTCGCACCCGTCAGGCTTCCAATGCAGACAAAAAACAAAATCCTTGAACGGGCAGTCTAAAGGGAAAAGGGGACAGATTTATTTATTGAGCACAGGCAAGCTGGTTTCCTTGCGGATGGGGATGATAGAATTATTGTGGGAGAGAAAAGGGGACAGGGTCTTTTTCCACCAGTCGGTGGTGACAAAGGGCTTCAAAATGTCAACCACTTCCATAATGGAACCATCCGGATTTTTCCTTGCGGAATCTCAAGAATCTCTTCACGACTTTCCGTGATGATCGTTCCCTCGTCAATTTTCAGATCTTGCATCGCATCGGCAAGAGCATCCAGCTCCCGCCGCAGCGCAGGTTCCTCTTCCTCACCGATCATCGATACCTGAATCAGATTGGTGACCTGCATCCCCTTGCGCACAAGAAAATCCACTTCACCGCGGTTCTTGTAATAGAAGATATCTCCTTCCTGACTCATGAGGCGCCAGTACACAGCATTCTCCGCCAGCCTACCCAGATCTTCAGAAAACCGGTAGGACACGGCATTCCTCAGGCCGTTATCCATGACATAGAGTTTCTTGGGATTGCGCAACTGTTCATTTATTTTGAAAGAATGCCTGAACATTTCTCTGATCATGTAGGTTTCTGTCATATAGCCCGTATAATTCCGGACCACATCCAGCGGAACGGAGAGGACATTCTTCAACCTGGTGTACGAAAAAAGGTTGGACACATTGGTCATACAGTAGAGAGCAATGTTCTTCAGCGTACGGACATCCCGCAGCCGGTAACGCGATACAATGTCCCGGTAGAGCAAGTCTTCAAAATACTGCTTCAGGAGTTTTTCTTTTCCGGCGGCGGTTTCTCGCAGCGCTACCTCCGGGAATCCTCCGAACTGGAGATATTCCCGGAGCAGATTCCTGATCAGCGGTTCATTCCTGGCCAGGAAAAGTGGATCGAACGGCCCCTCGCATCCTTTGAATGAAAGAAATTCCGTAAAACCCAGAGGATAGACGGTAAAGGAGAGATTTCTGCCGGTAAGGAGTGTTGAATATTCAGCGCCGATAAGATTAGCCGCCGAGCCCGTAACAAAGAGCTTCGCCTCCCTGAGATCGGTCTTGACCCTTGCCCATCTTTCCCATTCGGATACCTGTTGAATTTCATCCAGAAAGATGTAGGGGAATCGCTGCGGATTGATCCTCTCCCGATAGATCCGGTACAGCCGGTCCAGAATTTCAACGCCCGGCTGATCAATAAACAGGGGTTCCTCGAAGTTGATGTAAAGCATGTCCTGAGGGGAAACGCCCCGGCCGCGAAGGACATTCATCAGTTGCAGCATGAGAGTTGATTTCCCCGATCGCCGCACCCCTTTGATGACGATGATTTCCGGTGGTGCGATATGGGGCAGAATTTGCGAATGGAGCGTTCTCGGAAAACCGGCTTCGATGGAGGGCTTATCCCAGAAATTCCATTTCGCTAGTATATCAAACAGTTTGTTGTCGTCTTGACTCACGTGACCATCCTGCTGGTTGTTTAACATAATATATGACCATTGTGCTGGTCAAGTCAAGAAACAAAGGGGACAGATTTATTTATTGATCCGTAGATCGCTGCAACGGGGACAGTTGATTGGCGGCCCTGTTATCGAGTCCTTCGCTTCGCTCAAGAGAAAACTCCTTGGTGAAGGATCGGATCTTGTGGAGGAAATCGAAAAAAAACGGAAAGACGGGAAAATAAATCTGTCCCCTTTTTCGGGATTGTTTCTCCTATCCGTTGTTGTTAACATGAGCTCGTGGATATCAAAGACATCCTGATGAAGATCAGAGCGACCGAAGCCCCCCTCGCCCGCCAGATGCTGATGACTGGTTTGATCACCCGCGTTCTGGAGGACCGGGGCAAGCCGGCTCCTGTTCTAATAGGAGGGTTGGCCCTTTCTTATTACACTCGCGAGGTTTTTTTCACGGCTGACATCAGCCTGGCCTACGCCGACCGCGACGCTCTGGACGAGGCGCTGCGGGAGCTGGACTTCGTCAAAAAGGGCCGCTATTGGGTACATGACGGCCTGGACATGGCCGTTGAGGCTCCGGCTTCTGATCTCGCCGGCGAGGATGCCCCGCTCGAAACCGTCGAGCTTGAAGGGGGCTTGCGCTGCGTCGTCATCGGCCTCGAAGACCTGATCATCGACCGGATGAACGCGTGCAAGCATTGGAAATCCGAAGTTGACTGCGAAATGACCGAGCTTCTGATCATGCACTATCGGCAGGAACTCGACTGGGTCTATCTCGAGAAGAGGGCGGCTCTTCAGGAGAACGACACTCTGGCCGAGCTTCGCGCACTGAAAGACCGTCAAGCCCCATGAGACCAGCAGGCAAGACACGACAACCAACGTCCGCCACCGAGATGTTGCTGCTCCGCGACCGCCTGGGACTCCGGAAATTCAGGAAGACTGCGAAGAGGGATCCGGAAAAAAAGGAACTCCTTCTAGCGTTGGCCTTGAAGAAAATTGAGAAGGCCGAACGGGATAATTTTATCCAGGTAGGATTCCGAATACGCCGCGTCCGCTTTCCCGTCGCGTAAAAAGGGGACAGATTTATTTATTGATCCGTAGATCGCTCCAACGGGGATAGTTGACCGGCGGCCCGTCCTGAGCCCTTCGCTTGGCTCAAGGGTAAACCCCGTGGCAAAGGATCGGATCTTGTGGAGGAAATCGAGATGAAGCTGGAAAAGCGGGTGTGGGAAAATAAATCTGTCCCCTTTTTCTTCTTCTTAGATGAAAACGCCATCCGCTTCTTTGACCCCGATCATTCGACGACCGAGGACAGGTTTCTGATGCTTGGCATAAGTTTCCAGTTGAGGACGCTTGTCGTCTGCCATTGTTTTCGCGTAAGCAACGACGTGATTCGGATTTTCTCTGCGAGGAAAGCTGACCAGGCGGAGGAAGCCGAGTACTGGAACCGGAGGTGACACCATGAAACAGCATTACGATTTCGACAAGATGAAGGGTGAGCCGAACCTATACCTCAAGCAACTTAAGCAACCCATCACCATTCGCCTGGACAAGGCGACGGTTGCCTACTTCAAGTCACTTGCCGGAGAACTGGGCATGCCGTACCAGAACCTGATCAACCTTTATCTCCGGGATTGCGCCTTGCACGCGAAGAAGCTAAATCTTAAGTGGTTGCCGTAAGCGTGCCGTTCGTAAACAAAGGGGACAGATTTATTTATTGAGAACAGGCAAGCCGTTTTCCTCGCGGATGGGGATTATCGGCATTGCCTTGAAAACCTGCGGGAATGCAAGGACGCCGCTGGTTGCAGAATCTATGCGTAGTGCCTGATGACGAACCACGTGCATCTGATCATTGATCCGGGCGAAGATGAACGGAATTTGGGCTGCCTCATGAAACAGGTGGGCGGACGGCATGCCAGGTATGTGAACAAGCTGGAAAGACGGACAGAAAGCTTATTGAAACCATTGCGGCGGGAGAATGGGAACTGATCAAACCATCGCCCCAACCAGGACAGGATCACTTGGAGGCGGATGAAGACTTGGAGTGCGTGTCAAAAGGATATTTGCTGACATCTGAAGATGTGACCCTGGTTCATTCCCGGAGGTCATGCAGATTGTAGATATCGCCTGGGAACAGCGTTCCCCATCTCACTGCCCAATCGTGTCCGGTAGAGAGGTTGTCGAAGACAATGTGTTCTTTTCCAGCCTGGGCTAGCGACTTGCAGGCATGCGACCCTACATATCCGGCTCCGCCGGTGACCAGGATCATCGCTTGAATCTCATCTCGGTGTCGTCGCCAGTCGCCGGTGGCGTGGAGGCGCAGACAGGGTTGGTTATGAAGATCCGGGTGCGATTCACTTCTCGGCAACCGAACCAGGAATCTCCAAGCGCCTTGCTTGGCATCTGCGGCAGAGTTCTGTGAGTTCAGATTGTCGATCGATCAGCAGCGACAGCATGTGCCCTTCTCCCAGAAGCCTAGCAAAATCAGGCCATCACGGAAAAGCAGAAAGGCGCTTTGACTATGAATGCTCCGATGATCTCGCCTAGCCTCTCTCACTTGTTGGTCTGGCGCGACGAATTCAAGTCGAATAGTGCGCGGAGTCGTTCCTGCACTTGGGCTTGCATCGCAGGCGATAAGACGCCAAGTTCACGCTGCAGCAATGATTTTGTGACAGTCATCAGCCGATGCAATTGAAGTGTGGACGAAACCCGGAGCCCGGTTGAGGCAAAGTTGGGATCGCTCGAGTCAATGATCAAATCGGTTTTCAGTGGCTCGGTGGGAAGATGGCTTGTGCTGAAAGCCAGAATGAGATGGTCATACAGACCGATCAGATCTGTAAGGCAAACCGCTGGACGAGCTTTGGCGCTGGAAAGGTCATCGAAGGGAAATGGAACGAGAACAACTTACTTCCTCGTCATGGTAGGGTTTACCGTCACTCAACAGATAGATGTCTTCTTCGGCCTCTTTCAGAAAGTCAAGGGCAGGATTGCGCGTAGCCGCATGCAACCATTCCTTCTCACCCCAATCGTCAATCGGCGAATAGGGCAAAAAGGGGACAGATTTATTTATTG
>JAPLHV010000189.1 GCA_026389455.1 Coprothermobacterota bacterium | reverse complement strand
ACTAGGGGTTATAATTGGGTTATCCCGAAGCCAATCCATCCGAACAGAGGAGACGCGATGATCCCAAATCAGTGGTATGCGGTCTTAGAGAGTAAAGAAGTCCCAGCCGGGAAGCCGGTCGGGGTCACTCGGCTGGGAGAGAAGCTAGTCTTCTGGCGGACTTCAACAAGAGAAGTGGCCTGTGCCCGCGACTCTTGCGCACATCGTGGGGCGGCTCTTTCCCTGGGGAAAGTGCAAGGCGACCATGTGGCCTGCCCCTTCCATGCCTTGGAATATGATCCCAGCGGAGCTTGTCGCCTGATTCCGGCCAACGGACGAAGCGCCCCGGTTCCGCCTAACTTCCGAGTGCAGACCTTTCTGGTGCGCGAAGCGCACCACCTGATCTGGGTTTGGTACGGCGCCCCACGATCGGAATATCCGCCGCTCCCCTTCGTTCCCGACATCGACGATTCTTTCGCTTACTCCACTTTTCCCAGCCACTGGGGGGTCCACTACTCGCGCTGCATCGAGAACCAGCTCGATGCAGCCCATGTTCCCTTCGTCCATTACAACACTATCGGCCGTGGACACCGCACCACCATCGATGGGCCGATCCTGCGATGGGAGGGCGATCATCTGCAGATCTGGACCTATGCTCGCCTGGAGGACGGTTCATTGGCCAGAAAGGCCGAGGAGATGGGTCCACCGGAGGGATTGCCCCGCTTGACCTTCTATTTCCCCAATGTCTGGCAAAATTATCTGGCCGCTTATATCCGCATCGTCCTCCTTTTCACTCCCATCGACGAGGAGAACACCCTCGTCTATACGCGCTTCTACCACAGGGTTATGCGCATTCCCGGCCTTCGTCAACTGATTTCCTGGACCGGAAAATACTTCAGCCGGGTGATTGCCCTGCAGGACCGGCGAGTGGTCAACACCCAACGACCCAAGAAGACCGCCTTGCGGATGGGCGAAAATCTCTTTCCGGCGGACCGCCCCATCGTGGAATACCGCCGTCGCCGCGAGGAACTGATGGCCGCTTCACGGGAACCGGCCAAAGACAAGGTCTAGCGAGACCCCTTCCTGCCCAGGGGGAAGCCCAATCGAAAGTAGCGGGGGACGCGAGCCTTGAAGTCAAGGAAGGTTTTACCCTCTCCTTTGTGACGAACAAAGTCCCGATGAACAGCCGAGCCTTATGTCTCGTGGCCCCAAAGACACCTTGAACGATTTTTTTTACAAAAACACCAAAAAGGGCCAAATCTCAGGTAATTACATGATTTACAGAATTCTCAACAGGTGAAACACTCCTAGAGATATCACCTGTCATGGGAAGGATCCGGATGGCGTCCTAGGCGCGGGGATCGGATGGGGTAGCCCCGCGCCACCCCCCCCGCCGGCCCGTGGGGTCGATGGAACGACAGGTTGTCCTTTTCCTCCTTGTGCGGGTCCTGCTCAGGACCCGCCTTTTTTTTGCTTCTATGCATCCCGCAGGCGGCCTTCAATTCACCTTCCTGTCGGGCGCCCTGATTCCCTGCTATGATCATAAAAGAAGACGACGATGCTCACATTTTTCCGCCAACGCCAACTGAAAGGACCAACCGTGCCGATCCTGCAGCAGGGAGCAGGCTCTGGCTTCATGGCTCATTCGGATTTCCTCGACCGGTCCGACTTCCTCGCTGTTTCGCCCTTCTTGGAGGGGGACTTCGCGTTTTCCTCCGATTTTCTTCGCACTTCGCCGTTCATGCAATCTCTGCTATCGTCAGGCTAAAAAGTCCCCTGGAAAAGAGGAAGGCCGGCGGGGGGGAACGACGCTGGGTTGAGTGGGAGGTTGGATGATGAAGCCATCTTGATTCCCGAAAAGGCACGAGCGCTTGCCCCTTCAGCGACCGCAGGTTATGCTGATGCAAAGGTATCGGCGCCGTAAAGGTGGAGCCTGTACCTCGCCGGTCCTGTAACGGTTGCACTGCATCCGATGGGATCTTCCGCGCCGCGGCATGATAGCCCGGCAGAAAGGAGAAGTTGATGTTTCGTAAAGTATACCTGGTAACGGTGGCAGGCACGGCAGAAGGCGTTCTTTTCGGCCTTTTCTCCACCCGCCAGGCCGCGGATGAGGCCATTGAAGAGGCCAAAGGGGAGGCGGAGGGAGGACCCGAGTTCCGCGTCCAGCCCATCTATTCCGACCTGATCGGGGAAGAGGAAGCAGATGAAATTCAGGCGCCTGCGCTCCCCAAAGCACCACCTAGGCCGCAACAGAGCGATCGTCCGGAACGGCCGCAGTCTTTCGATCGGGAGCGTACGCCACGAGAAGGCCCTGGAGAAGCTCGGCGTGGCTACCCACCCAGGAGTGGTCCACCTACTGAACGGCGTGGCTACCCACCCAGGAGTGGTCCACCCGCTGAACGGCGTGGCTACCAAGGAGGACGGCCCCATGGAGAGCCTTGGGGGGGAAACCAGGGGGGCGGCGGCTACGGCGAGCGTCCTTCCTATAATAAGCCTTCCTCTCGTCCATGGGAGAAAGACACTCCTTCCTCCTCGCCTCGCCGCAGCACTGAAGGCGGGTACGGCGACAGGGGCGGCTATGGCGACCGCGGCCAGCGGGGTTTCAGTCCCCGCCCCCAGGGAGGGAAGAGAGGAAAACCCAAGCGCTACCCGGGTGGGGAGCGGTAAACTACTGCTGCCATACCTTCATCGTTAGCCTTTGCGGTGACGACCACCTTCCTCTTATGCGCCTCCTCTTCCCTGGAGGAAGGGACGGGAGGGTATAATGAGCAGGCCGAAAGTGCCTGGTTCAGCGCTGACGAAGTGGAAGGAAGGTTGAATACGTTACGCATCGATGGCAGCAGACTGATCGATGAAGAAGGACGGACCCTTCTTCTGCGCGGCGTCAATTTGGGGGGTAGCAGCAAAGCGCCGATGGTCCCGGATGGCGCCACCTGGCGGCGGGAAGGTTTCTTTGACCATCGTTCGGTCTCCTTCGTGGGTCGCCCCTTCCCGCTGGAGGAAGCCGAACGGCACTTGGAACGCTTGCGCCGGTGGGGTTTCAACTGCCTGCGCTTTCTGGCGACCTGGGAGGCTATTGAACATGCCGGCCCGGGGCAGTACGACCAAGCCTATCTAGACTACTTGCAAGCGGTCCTGGAGGTAGCCGGCCGATTCGGTTTCTTGCTCTTCGTCGATCCCCACCAGGACGTCTGGAGCCGCTTCAGTGGTGGGGACGGAGCGCCCGGGTGGACTTTGGAGGCGGTCGGTTTCGACTTGTCTCGCCTGGACCAAACCGGGGCAGCGGTCACCCACCAAGCCCTCCAGGACCGCTACCCCTGGTTGGTCTGGCCGACCAACGCCGAGAAGCTGGCTGCCTCAACCATGTTTACCCTCTTCTTCGCCGGCAATGATTTTGCCCCTCGCACCCGGATCGAGGGGGAGCCGGCCCAGGAATACTTGCAGCGCCACTACATTCAGTCGGTCTGTCAGGTGGCAGCTCGCTGCCGAGGGATGGCCCACGTTCTGGGATATGACACGATGAACGAGCCGGGGCAGGGCTGGATCGGGGCAGAGGATTTGCGGCAGGTGAGCGGAGTTCTTCGCAAGGGGGCGTCCCCCTCCCCCTGGCAGTCTATCCTGCTGGGGGCGGGCTTCCCCCAGGAGGTGGAAGAGTGGGCGGAAGGTCGCTCGCTTCCTCGCCGCAAGGGCGCCCGTCGGGTCAACGCCGAAGGCGTGAGGGTTTGGCGAGAGGGCTTCGATTGTCCCTGGAAGGCCAATGGGGTTTGGGATCTGGATGCCGTCGGCCGGCCCCGCCTGCTGGCGCCTGGCTATTTTGCCCGAATCGGCGACCGGCCGGTACATTTCACCGAGGACTACTACAAGCCTTTCGCCAACCGCTTTGCCCAGGCCATTCGCCAGGTTCACCCCCAGGCGTTGATCTTTTTGGAGACCTTCACCGAAGGGAGAGACGAGCTGGAGTGGGGGCCGGAAGATGCCCCAGAGGTGGTGTTTGCCCCGCACTGGTACGATATTGCGATTTTGGTTACGCAACACTTTACTTCCTGGGCGGCCATCGACATCTTCAAAAAGCGGGTTGTCTTGGGACCGTGGGCGGTCCGCCGTTCCATCGCCGGACAATTGGCTCGCTACCAGGAAACGACTCGTCGGCAGATGGGCGGGATTCCCGTCCTGTTCGGCGAGATTGGCATCCCCTTGTCTCTGGACAATGGACGCGCCTATGCCAGTGGTTGCTTTCGCCAGCAGGAACAAGCGGCTGACCGCAGCCTGCGGGCGGTGGAGGACACGCTGGCCCACTGCACCGTCTGGAATTACACAGCAGACAACCGCAACCAGCACGGAGATCAGTGGAACGAAGAGGATTTCTCTCTCTTCAGCCTAGATCAACAGAAGGATCCGGCTGACCTCGACTCGGGCGGCCGGGCCTTGGACGCCTTCATTCGACCCTATCCGAAGGCCGTGGCCGGGGAGGCGATCTCTCTCCGATTCGATTACCGCCGCCACCGTCTGCTTTTTACTTTCCGCCACGACCCCGCCGTCACCTCTCCCACCGAGATCTTCCTTCCCCGCCGTCACTTCCCCCGGGGAGCGCTCATTCAGGTCAGCGATGGCCGTTGGGAGGAGGACCGGGAAGGACAACTCCTGCGTTATTGGCCCGGCCGCGAACAGATGATACACACCCTGCGGGTTGCTCCAGCCGTCGTCAGATAGGCGCCTGAGGCAACCGCAAAGCAAGCGAAAGATGGAGGTTGAAGGATGATTAGACGGATGATTGGAAGAACGGTAAAGCTTCTGGGCGTCTTACTTTTACTCTTGACAGCGGTCTCTTGCAGCGTCCCAGCTCCACCGACCTCCTCAGCCCCGATCAAGGTGGGGGCTATCTATAACTTGACCGGAGCTCAGGCAGCCTTGGATGTCCCTTCGGCCAACGGCACCCAACTGGCTGTCAAGCAGATCAATGCTGCCGGTGGGGTATTGGGGCGCACCCTGGAACTGGTCCTCTACGACGGCAAGACGGATGCTGACACGATCCGTCAGGCTGCCACCAAACTGGTCGAGGATGATCGAGTAGTGGCCCTGATCGGTTTCTCGGACACCGACCAAGTGTTAGTCGCAGCTCCTGCCGCGGAAAAGGCTGGGATCCCTTTCATTACCAGCGGCGCCAGCTCGCCGAAACTGCCTGCTCAGGTTCCCGCCGTTCTTTTCTTGGCCTGCTTTGGAGACAACACCCAAGCCGCCGCTGGGGCGGAGTACGCCTACATCCGCCTGAAGGCTCGCAACGCCTATCTGCTGGTGGACAGCGGCATGGAGTATGCCCGGTTGTTAGCCGGGTATTTTAAGGAGAGTTTCCTCCGGTTGGGAGGACGCATCCTCTTGGAAGACACCTTTACCAGCGGCAGCAAGGATCTTGCGTCTCAAATCGGCAAGTTGAAGGCATTAACCTCTCCGCCCGATCTGCTCTTCATCGCCTGTGGACCGCAGGACGCCGGTTTGGTGATTGATCTCTTCGCGCAGGCTGGGTTCAACCAGCCGGCGATGGGCGGAGACAGCTTCGATTCCACCGAACTTCTCGCCGTGGGCGGAGAAGCCGCCGAGGACACCTATTGCACCACGCACGGTTATCTGAAGATGGGCTCGGTCCGGGAGGCAACCCGGACTTTCGTTGTGGATTACCGGGCGATGTTCGGGCACGATCCGGAGAATGCCTTCGCAGGATTAGGGTACGACGCAGTGAAGCTGCTGGCCGATGCGCTTCGTCGGGCCGGCGCCGATCAAGCTGAACCGCTGCTGGCCGCTCTTCAAGCCACCCAGGGGCTGGAAGGAGTGACCGGTACGATCAGTTACCCATCTGGCAGTCGGATCCCCTCGAAGAGCGTGACCCTGCTGCGCGTTCTGGCCGGCCAGTTGACCTGGGCTTGGGAAATGACACCAACCCAAGTCCCAGCTCCCTGATCCGGGTTTCACACGGCGCTTGCGGGCTACCCAAACACAGTGGGCTTCACGGCTTGGCGTCGGTCTCGACAAGCAGCCGGGCAGCGGCTCTCCGTCGCCACACCCAGCCGAGGATGCCGGAAATAAGGGCAAAGGCCAATCCTGCCGCCACCATCCACCAGATAAAGGCTAGGAAATCAGCCAACACTGGGGTCAAGGCGGCCTGCACGATCTGGCGGCCGTTCTGCCCGGGCAATGAGGCGATGATACCGTTCACTTGGCTCGCTGCCAGCCCATAGAGGATTCCCATGCAGGAGGCCAAGGCGGCGCCGAAAACAATCCCCACCAGCCAGCGGCGCCGGGCAAGAAGGAAAGCCCCCACCAGCATAAGGGCGGCCAGCGCCAGGAGAGCCACGGTCAACTGGTTGAATAGCGAATAGGCTTGCTGAGCCTGGACGATCAGTTCGGAACGGAAGAGGGAGATGGCGCCGAAGCCCGGTTCCAAGGAAACCCCCAGGGCTGATTGAAGGGCCTGACGGGCTTGCTCGGGATCCACCACTTGCCCGGGCGGAGGCAACTGGATGCTCTCGGCAAGGAGCCCTGCCTTCTGCAGTTCTCGCAGCGCGGCCACCACTGGTTGAAAGAGGTTCAAGACCACTTGCCCATCGGTGATGGAAACGGTCCCCTGAACCTCGCCGCGCAACACAGACATGGTGGCTTGATGGGCCAAGCGGATCGCTTCAATGGTCAGGTTGGACACTGTTTCGCTGGCGAGGATCTCTTGCAATAAATCTTCGATATAGCCGCGCACCAAGTTGGAGGCCGGGGCGGCGAGGAAATCGAGGTCTCCCGGCAAAAGGCCGGCCAGACGTTGCTGCAAACGCAAGGCATCGTCAATCTGGCGGCTGATGACATCGCTGACCACCGTGATCACTTCTGGGTCACGGGCTACTGGTGAGACGACGGACATGAAACGGTCGGTCTGGAAGAGGATTGACCCCGCCCAGGCGCTGGTCGCCCCGAGGGCGGTAGCCAGGAGGGCGAGGATAGTCAGCGCCACGCAGAAGATGCTGCGCAGGGGGCTCTTTCGCTTTCTTAATGGATTTTCCATGATCAGATTCCTTTCTTCTTCTGTTGCCGCGTGGCGATGATCAACTTGTCCATCAGTTTCGACTCCTTTTCCGCTTACGCAGTGGCCCGGAGGATGAGCCTACATTCGCCCCGACGGTTGGCAGCGTCTGTTTCCGCAGGGTTTAATGATACAAGAGTGATCCGCCACCCACAATAAAAGAGACTTCACCCGACGTGATTCTCAGCAAGATATGTCATTGGCGAAACGGGGAAACCCTGCCATAATCGGGCCGACCGCGCTCCCATAGCTCAACTGGATAGAGCGACAGACTTCGGATCTGTAGGTTGCGGGTTCGATTCCTGCTGGGAGCGCCAACTTACTTTAGGAAACTCAAGCGCCCTGGCGGTTCGCCAGGGCGCTTCCCGTATGAGGTGGGCGCCACTTTCACCGTTTCCCGGGAGATGATCTCACCAAACCGGCAACCATTTTGAGTTCTTATCAGGATTCTCTCCAGAGGAATGTTGGTGGTTAAGTTGGATCGCTCATTGGACAAGGGTGGATCTGGATCGGCTTGTCAGCTTTTCTCCTGCCTTGAGATTCTTTATCAAGCAGACAACGCCTCAATCAGACGGAAGAGCGAGCCGCGCAGGTTTTTCAGCCTGGATCCCATCTTGCGCAGGGTGGTGAAACGGAAAGGAACAGTCGCCTCCAAGCGGCGCAGGAAGGCCGGTGAATGGCTGCGCTCGGCGGAACCCGCGGCATTGGCCACAAGGAGCGGGAGGGTCATCGCCATCAGCTCCTGCAGTGGGCGGGCGGATGGTGCAACCAACCGCTCCATCTCTTCAGCGATGAGCCCCCCGAAAGCCAGGAGTCTCCCGGAATATCGGTCCAATGAACCCTTTGCCGCAGCCTGAGTGAAGACCGTCATACGTCGTCCGCGTCGATCCTCGATCAAATCCTCCAAATCGTCCAAGAGCTGCAGGCAGCCTCCCAGCCGGTAGGTTGTCCTCTCCCAGGCGGGTGAGAGGGCGCCCGCCACCAGGATGCCGTCCGCCAGCACCGATGCCCCGCCTTTGCCCAGGCTGAGGGAAAGCACCTCTGCCTCCGACAACGGCTGGCCCGATTGGAGGCGGATACTCTCCCCTTGCCAGCGGTGGATCAACAGGAGGCTGGAGAAGACCTGGGGGTAGAGGGCGCGAGGGTACTGTCCCTCGATCCCTGCAACCAGGCTGAAGATGTCTTTCTCCTCCTCATTGGCCGGCGGAGCCAAGGCTCCACTCAAGCGCCGGCGAAAGCGCTCTTGGAAAGCTCGTTTGGCCAAGGAGGAACGCTTGGGGTCGTCCAGCAGGTTATCGGTGGCGGGGTAGAGCATGCTGTAGGAGAAGATGGCCGGCGTCAGGCGCACCGATTGGCCCAGCAGGGCTTGCAAACTGTTCATCGCCCAGACGTTGCGCCCAGCTTGGAAAATCTCCGCCCCGGGGATTCCCGGCTGGGTGCGCCGGGCTTCCCGAGAGAACTGCAGACCGACATCTATGAATCCCTGGGCTTGCACGCAATCGAGTTGGCGCTGCTCCCAGCCGAGGGCGGAGAGAGCCAGGCGGGAGAACCCCCGGAAGAGACGATCCAGCGTTCCTTGCCGTTCCCCTTCGCTTCGAGGCAGGCGCTTGGTTTCCTTGGCTAGGCTGGCGAGGAAATCCTCCAAGGCTTTCTCTCTGTCCGAAGTGCCGGCAGCGGAGAAGGAGGGGAGCGACGGCGGTGGTTCCGGCCGGCAGCCCAGCCAACTGGAGAGCGCATCAGCCAACAGCTCTTCGTCCCGGTACGGTTCGGCGATAGGACTGCCCTCGAGCGGTGCGAAGGGAAGCTCTTCCAGCGGCTGAGGTTGGCTCATCGTCTCTCTATTCACCATGCTGTGGATGACTGGGCAGCCGTGTGGAGTGGGCGGTTCGGGAAAAAGAGAGACTTTTCCATCAGGGTGAGGCAGGCAGCCAGGGCCAAAAGTAGCCATCCTCGGGAATGATAAGAGGCGCGGTGGGGGAGAGGGTGGTGAAGATCTCGCGGCCTCCGACGACTCCCAAACGAAGGAGCGGGGTATAATCACTCGCCTCGGGCGCACCGGCCAGTTGCACCGGGCGGTAGGTTCGACCTTCGAAACGGAGATCACGCTGGTCGGTGGAGCGGTCCAGGTCAGGATCAGGCAGGATATGCACACCCGTGCGGTAGTTCCAGGGAAGTTCAGCAACTGTTTTTCCCAGCGGCGCGGTGTGGGTATCTTGGGCGTAAAGGACCACCGGAAGCATCGGAAGGGGAGTTCCGATTTCTCCCGGGCTGATTTGAAGGGGGGGAGGCTCGGCATCGAAGACAATCGTCAAGCGGTGGTTCTCTACGGCTGGGAGCGCCTCCTCATCCAACGGGTGCCCCGCTTTGACGGTCATGAAATCAGCCGTCACTTTGAGGATGCGAGGGGGCAGGCGGATGGCCTCTTGCACATGAAGAAGCAGAGCCCCAGAGCCCACATCGCTGGCCTGGAGAAAGCGCAGGACTTCCAAGCGGGGGTCCAGACGATCACAAGGATACTCCTGGCAGGGGAGTGGTTGGAGCAAAGCGGCGAGGACAGCGGCAAGCAGCAAAAAACTGATGCGAGCCCAACGGCCGACTTCAATCATCATCGTAACTTACCCGGCGAGGTGGGTACACTCTCTTGATTCTCGTTGGCAGGAATCGCTGCTTCACTCCACCATTGTGTCATCTCAGCGAAGTGCGCTATCACGGCACCAGCCTTTCTTTTCACTGGGTGGCCGGAAGCGAAGCTGGAGGGCATCCGGTGAAGCAGCTTGTTAACCACCAGCATCCTTTTCTTTCAGGCGTTTCTTTGCATTGCCGTGGTTCTGATGTTTCGATAGCGGCTCCTTACACTCATGGACAACTTCACCAGTCGTTGGATCTACAACGCTCTCTTGATACAGGTTTTTCTCTCGATCTATCACTCTGGTCAGCTTCATCCACCTGCAGTTCTCCATATGAAGGTCATCCCCCGAGACCTCCTCGACAAATGGCTTGCCTCCACAGACGTGACGCCCCTTGGCGCCTAGCTTTGATTTCGTAGCGCTGGTCTCGTGAAAAGAAACTTTTGTGGTCCGCCCCAACGAACCGCACATCGGGCACGGCGTGCGTTCAGTAATTGGTAGGCTCGGGTTTTCTGGAAGTTCTTCGCCACAATCACCGCATTGTACGCTCGACACTTCAACTGGCATTCATTCCCCCTTGGTTATTGTTTATTGTACAGAGTTGGTGGGTCTGCAACTCTATCCTTTTCTAGTCAAGCTTCCACTTCATCAATTATAGGGAAGGAATTCTTTACCAGCCAGCATCTTGAGCAAGTTTGGCCAGAATCCAGCACTTTGCTATTAGCTTTTTGATGGAATGTATAGACTCTGGATCGATGATGTGTCACCTACTATCTGCAGAATGACTCGAGTCATTCGAAAAGCACCTGATCGAGAAGCAAATCCTAGAAGTATAGGATCAAGTCCTTACTTTTATGATTGTGTGGACCACCAGCGGCAGGAGAAAGCGTTTTCGCGTCCACCAGAATGCCTTGTATAACTCCACAGAAATGCCAAAATTCAAGGCTTAATCCCGTATGCCCCGTTTACCTTGCCCAACCTCCCGAGAGGACCTCGGCCTGCTCCAGCACCATCTGGGTGGCTTTCTCCTGCTTGTCCGGCGGATAGCCATACTTCCGCAACACCCGTTTGACCATTACCCGCAATTTAGCGCGCACGTTCTCCCGCACGGTCCAGTCGATGGTGATGTTGTTGCGCACAGTCTCTACCAACTCTCGTGCGATGCGCCGCAACGTCTCGTCGCCCAAGTCGGCTACAGCGCTTTCGTTGGTCTCCAGCGCGTCGTAGAAGGCCACTTCTTCCTCGGTTAGCCCCAGCGCTTCCCCTCGCCGGTCGGCTTCCCGCATCTCTTTAGCCAAGGCGATCAGCTCTTCGATCACCTGGGCGCTCTCCACCGCCCGGTTCTGGTAAGCGCGGATGGAATGCTCTAAGAGTGCAGCGAAGGAACGAGCCTGCACCAGGTTCGTCCGCGAGCGGGCCTTGATCTCGTTGTTCAGCAATTTGCGCAAGAGCTCCACGGCCAGGTTCTTCTGCGGCAAGTCCCGCACATCGACCAGGAATTCATCGGAGAGGATGGAGATGTCCGGCTTTTTCAACCCAGCTGCGCTGTAGAGGTCGATCACCTGGTCGGAGGAGACTGCCTTGGAGACCAATTGACGGATGGCGTGATCCAGATCCTCCTCCGGCCGGGCATTGACGATGTCGGATTTGGCCAGAGCCGCTCGCACCGCTTGGAAAAAGCCCACATCGTCGCGGATGGCTAGCGCTTGTTCGTGCGGCACCGCCAAGGCGAAGGCTTGGGAGAGTTCGGTCACCGCAGTCAGCAACCGGCTTTTTCCTTCCGTCTGGGCCAAGATGTGCTCCTGAGCCGAAGGCAGCAGGCCGAGCTTTTGAGCGGGTGTCCCTTGAGTCCACAACAACCGATCAAACCCGTGGAAAATGCCCAAGCAAATCTCATACTTCTCCAACAACACAGCCGCCGCCTCGGATTGATCGATGGCCGTTCTTCCTGTCCCGCCGCTTTCGGTGTAGACAGCCAGGGCCTTTCGCAGTTGATCAGCCAACCCCAGATAGTCCACCACCAGTCCGCCCGGCTTGTCCTTGAAGACGCGATTCACCCGGGCAATGGCCTGCATCAAGCCGTGCCCCCGCATCGGCTTGTCCAGGTACATGGTGTGCAAGCAGGGCGCATCGAATCCGGTCAGCCACATATCGCGGACGATGACCAGCTTCATCGGGTCGGAGGGATCCTTGAAGCGCTTGGCTAGGGTTTCCCGCCGCAGCTTGTTGCGGATGTGGAGCTGCCAATCCAAGCGATCGGAAGGAGACCCGGTCATCACCACCTTGATCGTCCCCTGCGCGTCATCTTCGCTGTGCCATTCCGGTCGCAATTGAACGATAGCCCGGTACAGCTCCACGCAGATTCGGCGGCTCATGCAGACGATCATGGCCTTGCCGTCCAAAGCTTCCAAGCGGCGCTCAAAGTGGTTCACCAGATCCTGGGCGATCAGTTGGATGCGCTTCTCCGCACCGACGACCGCCTCCAGCGCAGCCCACTTCGTCTTCAGCCGCTCCTTGCGCTCGATCTCCTCGCCTTCCGTGATCTCCTCGAACTCGGGGTCCAGGCGGGGTTTCTCTGATTCATCCAAGGCGAGCTTGGCCATCCGGCTCTCGTAGTAGATGGGCACGGTGGCCCCATCCTCCACCGCCCGTTGGATGTCATAGACGCTGATGTAGTCGCCGAAGACAGCCCGGGTGTTCTTGTCGGTCAGCTCCAGCGGAGTTCCCGTGAAGCCAATGAAGGAGGCGTTGGGCAGGGCGTCGCGCATGTGCCGGGCGAAGCCGTCGATGAAGTCGTACTGGCTGCGGTGCGCCTCATCGGCGATCACCACGATGTTGCGTCGTTCACAGAGCGGCGGGTAGCGGTCGCCCTTTTCGTCCGGCAGGAACTTCTGGATGGTGGTGAAAACCACCCCGCCCGATCCCACCTGCAACAGCTTCCGCAGGTGTTCCCGGTCCATGGCTTGTTCCGGCGCCTGGCGCAGCAGATCCTGGCAGCGAGAGAAGGTGCCAAAGAGTTGATCGTCCGGTGGCGAAGAGTTGATCGTCCAGGTCGTTGCGGTCGGTGATCACCACCAGCGTGGGGTTCTCCATCTCCGGCTGCAAGACGATCCGGCCCGCGTAGAAGGCCATGGTCAGGCTCTTTCCCGAACCTTGGGTATGCCAGACCACGCCGACCCGGCGATCGCCCGGCGCCCCGCCAGGTGGGCGGGCGAAGTAAGCGCCAGGTTCATGCAGCGACCCTGCCTTTTTGGTGAAAGCAGCGGCGCGTAACGTCTCCTCCACCGCCACGTTCACGGCGTGGAACTGGTGATAGCCGGCCAGCTTCTTGGTGGCCACGCCGCCCTGATCCTGCTCGAAGACGATGAAGGAATGCAGGAAGGCCAGAAAACGCTTTCGCTCGAGCAAGCCCTTGATCAGTACTTCCAATTGGGGCAGAACACTGGGGGCCAGCGTCTCTCCTTCGATCGTGCGCCAGGGCAAGAACCATTCGCGGTTGGCGGTCAAGGAACCAAAGCGGACCTCTAAGCCGTCCGAAATGACATTGGCTTCATTAGTGGCGAAAAGGGAGGGGATCTGTAGCTTGTAGGTCTCCAGTTGATGGAAGGCGGTCCAGATTGTGGCGTTCTCATCGGCTGGATTCTTCAGCTCAATTACTGCTATAGGCAGGCCATTAAGAAACAGCACCACATCCGGCCGGCGCTCTGTGTGCTCCTCCACTACTGTAAATTGGTTCACCGCCAGCCAGTCGTTCCCATCAGGCTCCTGGAAATCTACCAGCAAGGCCTTGTCGTACACGATCCGCCCGTCGGCCTGGAACTCCACCTCAACACCGTCCACCAACATCCGGTGGAAGGCATGATTCGCCTGCAACAAGGAGGGAGCGTCCAGATAGACGATCTTGCGGAAGGCTTCCTCAATCGCCTCCGCCGGTAGCGTGGGGTTCAGCCGAACTAAGGCATCGTGCAGCCGTTGCCTCAGAAGGACTTGCTGATAGCTCTCCCGCTCGCTGAATAACTCACCGGGGGCAATGACCGGACCACTCTTGACCGCATAGCCCAGCTCTGCAAGCCAGGAGAGGGCGGCTTCTTCGAGGATGGATTCGGTGAAGCTGCTATTTTGTTTCATGACTGAAGGATGATTACACTCGGACGTTTACCAACGAAGGCTGGGATTGCCTTTTTTATTTTCAGCACTGCTTCATTTCCTCTTCCGGTCTTTTCTCTCTCAGTTGAAGATCATGATGCCCGCAAAAGATGGCTCATTTCATCTATCTTAAGGTGTCCACATTTCCAAGCTAAGAGCAAAGGACAAGGCGTTCAACTTGACGCCTCTGATTCCTGGAGAGCCTTTAGTGTCCGACCGTCTCTTGTTTTCCACACTATGCGTCCATTTGCTGAAAGGCCGAGCACCACATCGGCTGCTGTGGAAGGCGAGGAGAAAAGGTAGTCCTGGGTAAAAATGTAGCCATCGTCGGACAATTTCAACACACCGTTGGTGACCAGCGCTGCTCTCAGTTCCTTACAGTAGACGAGACAGGATGGCACCTCGAGCTTCACAGCGCGACTACCTGAGCGGACTACGAAACCCTGGGGGGTCTCCGCGCCACGCGCCTCGATGCCTTTGGCCCTTAACAGCAGATCAATTTCGTTAGAGCTGTCAACTGTAGCTTTTTCGAATAAGTTGATGCCAACAACCGGTAGGCACAGCAACATATCACCGAGAAAACTGGCCGCGTCAACCTGGTCGGCTTCGGAGAGCGGGGGTATCTGCGGCACGTTGCCATTATCCAGCTCACAACGCTTGGCCTCATTAGCAAGATGCAACAGTCGCGCCTCAAGGTAATGCACATGGGCCTTGTTCAGATTCTGATCCTTGCTGGTGAAAACCATTGCATGCGTCCAGAAATCCTTATTCTTGATGTGCTGCTCCAGCCGCAAAAGCACGTCGTCGCCTTCGCCCACGTACAAACACGGCAACTGACTAGACTTTCCCGGCCCCCACAAGATGTACACGCCCGTACGTTTCAATTCCAAACGTTGGCGCGCCTCCGAGAAAAGCAAACGCGGGAACACTAGCCCTTGACCAGTCCAGTTAGATTCCTCGACAATGCGCAGCCCTTCCGGCTCACCGGAGGGGATGAAGATGCGCACCGAATAACCTGTCGTCGTTTTGTTCATCACAGCCTCCATTCGATGAAACTCTCGGTGTCCTTCGCTTGTAGCTCGCCGGAGATGAGTTTGGGCAACAGTACATTGCGTGAAGACCGCTCTAAAAAGAGGCTCCTCGCTGTTTCATGTGGGTACCTTTTAGGTCCATCCGAAGTCCAGTTTACCGGCGATAAGGTAGACCATGGTGATCAGGTTCTTGATGCTGCGGTACCCTCGAGCCTT
>JAPLHV010000230.1 GCA_026389455.1 Coprothermobacterota bacterium | reverse complement strand
GTTGCCTGTGTTCCCAGGCTGCCGCACCCCATTCGCGGCCTCGAGAAACTGCTTGAATTCAGTAAAATCCTCTATTCGACCCAATAGAGCCCCAAACCGCTGCCGGAGACGACGATGATCCTCAACCCCATTCCTTCGGCGCGCCGGCTGTCCGCCAGGTTCTCGATCAGGTGGCGCAGGCGGAGTATGTCACGGTGCGGTTGCGCCCTTGTTCTTTTGCCTGGTACATCGCTTTGTCCGCGCGCTGGATGATGCGCTCGATGTTCTCATCCTCTGACTTTCGGCATATCTCGGCGATGCCGATGCTGAGCGTGACGCCGATGGAGCCTCTGTCAGTCTCCATGCGCATGGCGGCGATGCTCTCGCCGATGCGTTCGGCAATGGGAAGCGCCTGTTGAGCGCTGGTCTGGGGCAGCAGGAGGACAAACTCGTCGCCGCCATATCGCGCCAGCACGTCAATCTCGCGTATCTGCGCGGCGGCAGTCTGCGCCACCCAGGCCAGCGCCTTATCGCCAACCGCGTGTCCGCCGGCATCGTTTACCTGCTTGAAGTTATCCACATCGAACATCAGAATGGCAAGCGGGCACTGATAGCGCACGGCGGCGTTATATTCGCGAACGGCCAGTTCGAAGAACCGGCGGTGGTTGTGTAAGCCGGTCAGGTTATCAGTTCGAGCCAGCAACTGTTCCCGCAGGAGAGCTTGTTCAAGTTCTCGGTTCGCCACTTCGAGGCATTCTTTAGCGCGGTGCAGTTCATCTTCCAGGAGCTTGCGCTCGGTAAGATCGGTGATGACCGCTATCGCTCCGCCATAACATCCCTCGTGCATGCGTGGGGCGGCGGTGATCAAGACGTGGGCGAGACTGCCGTCAATGCGGAGCAAACGCGTTTCGTAGGCGCTGCTTTGGCCGGCTTGACGCGCTGCGTGCTGTTGCTCCAAAACTCCCTGATCCTCAGGCGCGGTTACATCCCGGGGTTGTTTGCCGATGAGGTCTGCCGAGGTGTACCCGAACAACCGGGCATAGGCCGGGTTAACAAATTCGAAGCGGCCCTCCACATTCGTGACGGTCAAGCCCTGCCCCATCGCGTTGACGACTTGCATGGCAAAATCAGGCTGCAATAGACCTCCGGTCAATCCGGGAGCTCTTCCTCCGCCTGCTTGCGAGCGGTGATGTCGCTGATAGCGGCCCAGCAAGCCGCAGCGTCCTCATAGCCAAGCTTTTTCGACTCAGCTTCGATCCGCACCCAGCAAGGGTTCTCTTTCAAACGCCGCAGGCGCAATTCGTAGACCTGTTTTTCTCCTGTACGGAAGAGCTTCTTCTGGCGAAAGTAATGGGAGTTCTGGTCTTCCGGCAAGATGAAGGGAGCTGTCCGCTGCTTCACCAAATCGGCCTGCTCTACCCCCAGCAGCTTGGCGGCAGTAAGATTGGCTTCCAGGATCAGGCCTTCAGGGCTGAGGGTGAGGTAGCCCACTGGGGCCAGGTCGTAGAGGTCGAAGTATCTGGTGCAAGAAGCATCCAGCTCTCCCTGCGTGCGGCGCAGCTCTTCGTTCTGGGTCTCCATCTCGGCTTGGCGGACCTGCAGCTCATGCAGAAGATAAGTGGTGTCTTCATTACCCATTTCCTGTGTTCTCCCAGGGCAGCCGCACGGTCACTTTGGTCCCCTTTCCCTCCTCGCTGGTCAGGGAGATGGCGCCGCCGTGCTCCTCGACGATGCGGCCCAGGCCGGTGCCGGGGATCCTCTTCTGTTGGGCCGAACTACCCCGCTGGAAGGGTTGGAAGAGCTGGGCCTGTTCTTGGGCTGGGATGCCGAGGCCGTGGTCCTCCACTTCCAGGAGGAGAGCGTCTCCCTCCATCCCTAGCCTTGCCTCGACCCTTCCTCCGTTGGGAGAGAACTTGACGGCGTTGGTCAAGAGGTTCTCCACTACCCGGGCAAGGGCTTCTTCGTCGCAGACGCCTTCCGGCACGGGTTGCAGCTTCAGATCGAAGGTCACTTTGGAGGTGAGGGCGTAGCCGGTCAGATCCTCCGCTACCCGTTTGACCAGTTCCACCGGATCAGAGGGGGCCAGGAGCAGGGGGAAACGGCCTTCCTCGCTGCGTTGGCTGTCCATCAGGTTGTTGATCATCCGCTCCAGGCGCTGCAGGTTGCGACGCCAGATCTCGCTGTACTCCTGGAAGCGAACCAGCCCCTCTCCCGGGGTCAGCTCGTTCAGCATCTCCTGGGATTGATAGAGGGCCTGGAGGGGAGACTTCAAGTCGTGGGAGACGGCGAAGAGGAGATCGCTGCGGACCTGGCGGATGCGCTCCTCCAACTGCTTGCGGTCGGTGATGTCGCGGGCGGCGCCCTCAAAGTCAATGGTCCTTCCAGTTTCGTCTTTCAACGGAACAGCGCTTGAGGTGTGCCAGCGCCAGGATCCGTCGGTGTGACGCACGCGATACTCAACACCTGCTTGCCGTTGTCCTGTCTCGATCACAGACTGAAGAAAGACCATGCACCCGGGGAGATCATCCGGATGGACAAATTGCTGGAATGGCTGTCCAGCTACCTGGTCTACTGGATGCCCGAGGAGTGCGGTCCAGGCGGGGGAAACGAAGGTGAACACTCCATCTGCGGTGAGAGTGTAAAGGATGTCATGGCTGTTATTGATCAATAGGCGGTACTTCTCCTCGCTCTCCCGAAGGGCGTCCTCGGCCTGCTTGCGCGCGGTGATGTCGTGGACAACAGTGAAACGGTATTTCTTCTCTTGCACATTGATATTTTCTGATGATAGCAGCACATGCTTGATGTCGCCGTTCTTCGCTTTCAGATCGGCTTCAGCATTGGATACGCTTCCATTGCTATCTGCTTTCAGCAATATGGTTTTCATTGCTTCAGGGGTTGATATGCCTAATTCCGTAGCTGTTTTACCGATTACTTCATCTTTCTGGAAGCCAAACAAAGTATAGAAGGCTTCGTTT
>JAPLHV010000152.1 GCA_026389455.1 Coprothermobacterota bacterium | reverse complement strand
GGAGCAGGAGGCGGTGAGGAGGGACGATTCCTTCTCAGAAAGCGGAAGACCAGATAGAGTACCAGCAAGGCCAGCAATCCCCACGGCAAGACAGCCACAAGGATATAGAGGAGGACTGAAATGCTCCGCAGGAAAACCTCGCCCACCCGCGACCAGAAAGAATCCTCGCTCGCCGTTGGGACCGCGCCGCTCTCTGTCAGGCTGACCTGGATCTTGGAGTAATCGCTCGATCCTTTGAGGAACTGAATCCTTCCTTTGATTTCGTTCAACTGGCGGTCGATCGGCTCAAGGAACTGCCGCACTTGGATAATCTCGTCAATTGTTTTCGCCTTTTCCAGAAGAAGCAGGGCAGACTGTCTCTCGGTCTCCCAGTGAGTCAGATCCAACTCCAAATCATAATATTCCTGAGTCACATCTTGACCGCTGGTGGAAGAGCTAAGCACCTCCCCCAGCTTCTCTACCTCCGCCAGGGTAGCAGCGAACTCGTTGACCGGGACCACGATCATCAACACCGCTTGCTGCCAGCCATCGCCCGAAGAAAGCTGGGAAGACTGCATGTAACCTCTTTTCCCCTCAGCCAGCAAGGTCAACCGGCCAGTGACTTCCTTCAGCTTGCCCTTCTCCACTACTATTTCCAGCGAAGCGCTCTTGATGACGCGTTCAGATACTCCACTGGTTCCAAAAGAAGAGCTCGCCGCTCCATCCCCGGAAAGGAATTGCCCGTAGGCATCACGGGGGTTTTCCAGAATTGGATCAGCCGCTTGCGGCGCTTCCTGCAGTCCTTCCACCTGAGTGCCCGCTGGCGCCACTGCCGAGCAGGCGCCCAAGAGCAGTATGGCTACGAGAAGGACACTCAACAACCACATCGTTCGTTGTTTCATTGGCACTACCTCCTTCCTGTATGACGCTGAACGGGGGGACCGTGTTCCCAAAGGCAAGGCTGGGATCTCTTCGTTGCGTCCAAGGATAAGCCAACCATTATCGCCACGGTCCCAGGGATATGGTTTACGCCGGAGTGGTTTTCGTAGGGGCGGGTTTCAAACCCGCCCACAAACGGGCTGTCTCAGCATCGTTACGCCTTATTCTACAGGACGCCCTGCCGGGGGCTATCACCCTGCCATGAGCTATCGAGCTGCCGCAAGTTGACTTGTTGTCGTCAGCCTTGATAATCCCAGGAACCTTGTTACTAGACATGCTGCCGCAGGCTGTTCTGTAGACATGCTGCCGCAGGCTGTTCTGTACCCACTCATTTTGAGAAAGAACCTAATCAGCTCGCGGCAGCTAATCAGCTCGCGGCAGCGCGTCCTTTAATGCAATACAGCTCGCGGCAGCGCGTCCTTTAATGCAATACAGCTCGCGGCAGCGTGTCCTTTAATGCAATATAATCATGGTCTGTTTCTCCTTCTCCTTACTGAGCAAGACAAAACGAAAGAAAGAGCGGAACATAATGCGAGCAGCTATTATTTTGAATCCAATTGCCGGTGGAGGAAAAGCCAAGGAGATGTCCTCCCACGCCAAAGAAACGTTGCAGGAAGCAGGCTTCGAGGTCTCTCTCTTGGAGAGCGCCTTCGCCGGCGCTTCCACGGGGTTGGCCCGTCAAGCGGCTCTTCTGGGGTACAACCCGATCCTGGCCTGTGGCGGGGATGGGACCGTGCTGGAAGTCGTCAATGGCCTGGAAGGAACGGCCAGCATGATGGGCATCCTACCCTATGGGCGCGGCAACGATGTCTGCAAGGATCTGGGGTTGCCGATTGGTAGAGAGGAGGCTCTGCAGACGATCATCCATGGCCGTCCGCGCAGCGTCGACGCGGTAAAGTGCCGCGGTCGCGCCTTCCTCGGCGTCGGTGGAGTGGGGGTTGATGGCCAGGCCGCGGTCAACGCAGAGAAGTGGAAACGATTCCTGCCCAAGGTGGGGGTTTCCTATATTCTGGTGGGGTTCTGGACCATGGCTTTTTTCCGACCCTTCACCTTGGAGCTGATCCTGGATGGGGAACGCCATCAGTTCGGCCATACCTATGTCGTAGCTGTTGGCAACACTTCCACCTACGCGCAAGGGATGAAGATCCTGCCCAAGGCCTCCTTCCAGGACGGCCTCTTGGATGCCTGCGTGATCACCAGTAAAAGCCATCTGCACATATTCCCTCTTTTCTTTAAGGTTTTTTCCGGGGAGCACATTAAAGACCCCGGTGTGCGATACTTTCAAGGGAAGGAGCTTCAATTGAACTGCTTGGACCCTCACCGCACCATCCACTGTTTCGCCGACGGGGAGATGTTCGGCGCCCTCCCCAACCATTACTCGGCTTGCCCTAACCAAATTCAGATCCTCTATCCGGAGGGAACAAAATGACCGAAGCAGCCTTAATCCTTGGCTGTTACCTGCTCGGTTCGCTCAATTTTGCCCTGCTCCTGTCCTTCTTGATCAAGAAGTCGGACATTCGCCTGCACGACCATGCCGGTGCATCCGGCGCATTCCGTCAATATGGCGTTGTCTTGGGGACCACCGTCCTTCTCTTGGACGGGCTAAAAGGCGCCTTGGCCGCTTGGGTCTGCCTGCTGCTCTTTCCGGCGCAATCCTGGGTGATGGTGGCGGCCGGCTTCGCCGTTGTGGCCGGCCACAATTGGCCGATCTTCTTCCGCTTCTCGGGGGGAGGAGGACTGACTACCGTGGACGGCTACCTGCTCGTTATAAAGCCATTGGACACCCTTCTCTTCACTGTCTTCACCTTTCTCATGGCACTGCTCTTCGCCAAGGTTCCTGCTTTGGGACGCGCCGTGCGCCCCTTGGGCCGTCCCCTTCCGGCAGCAGCAGTGTTCGGTCTGATCCTTTACATTATCTATTCCTTGATCTGGTATGGTTTCCTCTGGTTCACCTTGCTCCTGCTCGTCTTTGGCGTAGAGATGGTGATCCGCCGCAGCCACGTCGTGAAAGTTGAAGACAAAGCAAGGAAAGAAGACGATGCCTGAATTCCTGTTGATCCTGGGCAGCTATCTGGTTGGTTCCTTAAACTTCGCGATCATCCTCAGCCGCTTATTCAAGAAAAGCGATATTCGGGCCCATGACCACGCCGGGGCATCCGGCGCCTTCAGGCAGTACGGCGCCGGAGTCGGTATTGGGGTTCTGGCATTGGATATCGGGAAAGGAGTCGCGGTAGGGTTGGCCTGTCGCTGGCTCTTTCCCGACACCAATATGTGGATTGTGGCATTGGCAGGTTTCGCCCTCATCGCTGGGCACGACTGGCCGATCTTCTTTCGCTTCGAAGGAGGAGGAGGGCTAGCCCCTGGCTTTGGCTTCATCTTGGTCCTGCTGCCGGTGGAAAGCGCTCTTCTGGCCGCAGCTACCGTTGTCCTGACCCTCATCTTCTGGAAAAATCCTCTGGCCGGATTGCGACTGGACCGGCCCATCCCTACTGCTACCCTGATCATGATCCCAATCTTCTTCGTCGCCCTCTGGATCCGTTTTGGTTTCCTCTGGTACGGCGCGATGATTCTGATGATGGGTTTAACCATCGGGTTCCGTCGCATCTTTACCACCTGGACCCGCGCCAAGAAGCTGCCCTC
>JAPLHV010000073.1 GCA_026389455.1 Coprothermobacterota bacterium | reverse complement strand
AGACGACACGGCGACTGGTCTGCGATTTCCCAGCGCCGGTGCGCACGGCACAGATAGAGATCACCGGCTTGCTGCTCACAAGACAGGTACTCTTCGGCCCCATCATCATAAAGTCCGGCCCGGCGGCCATCACCTCGGCGGCCTTTCCCATAACATACTCATTGGACACATCAGAGTAAGCGAATGCCACCAGGTCGACCTCCAAGCGGTGAATCAAAGGAATCAGCTCGCCCTCGGCGTAGATCGGGATCCCCTGGGGGTAAAGCTTTCCGGACAACTCAGCCGGGTAACGCCGCCCCTCGATGTCTGGGATTTGTGTAGCTGTGAAAGCCACTACATTGTATTGCGCGTTATCGCGGAAGAAGACATTGAAATTGTGAAAATCGCGTCCCGCGGCGCCCATAATCAGTACTTTCTGTTTCATTAGGTCCATCCTCTCTAGATTTAGTAATTCAGTGGTTAAGTGGTTAAGTGATCTAGTAAATACTGAATCTTGATTTTACTCAACTACTTAATTACTTGATTACTCAACTACTTAACTACTGTTTTCTCCACGTATGGAGAAGCGCATGCCCGCAAAATAGCATGATAACCAGCGCGGAAGGAGAGGATCTCTCCCACCACGGTCCGTCTACTCCGTTCGGTGACATCCACCAGCAAATGATCGGAGCTAGCCCCGATCACCTCAAGGCCGGACTCCTCGGGCTCTAGCTCATCGGGCTCGCAATCCACCCGACCCAAGGCAAGGAGCGCGCGAATCCCTCGCCCCCGGTTGCGAAAGGTGGGAGAGGCGCCGAAGGCATCCCGCCCAAGCGGTCCCCAAGGAAGCGACGGTTTCTCTTCCACCTCGACCACCTCGGCAAGGAGGAGAGCGGCATCCTGGCGAGTGCCTGGCACACGCTTGGCCCCGGAGGTATCTGTGCCGCAAACGATGGCCTCGCCGATGCGCAGTTGGTTAACTCCCTCGGGTATTTCTCCACGCTCAAGAAGAGAAAGGCATACCGTCGCTCCTGCGGAGAGCGTAGTCAGGGAATGACCAATCTCTTCCGTGACCCGTGTCGCCAAGGATACGAAATCCCTAATGCTCTGGGGGGTAGGGAGAACTCCGGAGAGGCAAGCGAAGTTGGTGGCCAACCCGGATAGAGTGAGATGCTTCCAACTGCGGAAGGTCCGAGTCACCTCCAGCAAGCGCTCCGGCATCAGTCCCTCACGCAGATCGCCGCTTTCCACCGCCAGCAATACTTGGTGCAAGCAGCCTTTTCGCTCGGCTTCCCGGTCGAGAGCTTGCAGGGTTTCCTCGCTGCTTTGGATGCTCAGGTCCGCCCACTTGATGGTTTCCTCAGCCTCTCGAGGAGCCACTGCGCGCAGCAGCAACAACGGGCAGTCAAGCCCCGCTCGGCGCAGGCGCTGCAAGTTGGCCAGCCGTGAATCAGCCAATCCCTGCGCTCCTCCGATGAGCATGGCGCGGCCTATTTCCGGGTCTCCGGCGACCACCTTGGTAACACCCAGAAAAGACACGCCGCTTGGACGGCAAAGCTCCGCCACCCGGCGGGCGTTCCCCTCGATCGCGCTGATATCGAAACGAATCTGTGGGTACAAACCGTCCTAGATCTTCATCGCATCGCGGATCGCGCCGCGGAGGATCTCCAAACCCAAATCGATCTCCTCTCGGGTGACGACGATGGCCGGGGTAAAGCGGATCGCCGAGGCGCCGCAAGGCAATAGTAGAAGGCCACGCTCGCAGCAGAGATCGATCACTCTGTCGCGCATCTCCTTTGCTGGGATCTTGCTCTCCCGGTCCAGCACCAACTCGATGGCCAACATCAACCCCAAACCGCGCACATCGCCGATCGGCTCGAATTCTCCTTGCAGCCCTTGCAACCCCTCTTTGAAGATGGCGCCCATGTCGCGCGCGTTCTCCAGCATCTTCTCGCCTTGGATGGCCTCGATGGTAGCCAGGGCGGCGGCGACAGCGATCGGGTTGCCGCCGTAGGTGTTGGAATGACGGCCTTGCTTGGGAAAATCCAGCTCGCTGCGAAAGATGGTGGCGCCCAGCGGCAATCCGGAGGCGATGGCCTTGCCCAAGTTGATGATGTCGGGGACCACGTCAAAGTGCTCGATGGCGAAGAGACGACCGGTCTTGCCGAAGCCGGCTTGCACCTCATCGGCAACGAAGAGGATGCCGTACTTGCGGCAGATAGCCAGGATCGCCTGCACAAACGCCTTGGGCGGGACCACATAACCGCCTTCCCCTTGCTGTGGCTCCATAAAGACGGCGGCAACTTCCTCCGCTGGAATCAGACGCTGAAAATAGAGATCCTCCAGAATGTGAGCGCACCACATCCCGCACGTCTCTTCCTTCATCCCGTAGGCGCAGCGGTAGCAATAAGCGAAAGGCAAATGGGTAACCCCGGGCATCATCGGGAAGAAGGACTCGCGCTGGACCACCTTCGACCCGGTCAGGGAGAGAGCGCCCAATGTGCGGCCGTGAAAGGCCCCCAGGAAAGCGATGAATTGTTTGCGGTTGGTCCCCGAGCGGGTCAGCTTGATGGCCGCTTCGTTGGCTTCGGCGCCTGAATTGGAGAGAAATACTTTCTTATCATGGGCGCCCGGCGCGAGCCGGCAGAGTTGCTCAGCGATGAGCCCCTGGATCTCGTAATAAAAATCCGGACCGTTGAAGAAGAGGAACTTTTCGGCCTGCTCCTGGATAGCCCTCACCACCTTGGGGTGGCAATGCCCAGTGCCGGCGACCATTCCGTTGGTGAAGTCGAGGTAGAGGTTACCGTCGACATCCTCAAAGCGCACTCCCCTCCCCCACTTGACGGCAACGGGAGATCCTTTGGTTCCTGTCGCCAAATACCGCACATCCCGGTCAACGATCGGTTTGGTTAGGGGACCGGGGATGGGGGTGATGATCTTGGGTCCTTCGTTCAGGTTCATCTATTCCTCCTCACATCGATTTCCAAGAAGGAATGTAGCACCTGGGACTTTGTAGGACAAGCGTCTGTAGTTCAGTAGTCAAGTAGGTGAGTAGGTACTAAACTACTTAATCACTAAACCACTTAATCACTCGATAGCCCCCGGCAGCTAGACAGCCCCCGGCAGGGAGTCCTGTGTCGAAGTGGGGCAGATAACCGCGAGAGTGCCGCCCCAAGAGTGCCGGCTTTCCAGAGCGGTCGGCTTCCGTCACTTCACTGCTGATGCCGCACTGAGGCGCCGCGGTCCCAGGAAAACCGATGGTCCCAGGAACGGTCCAGATCCCAGATTTGCCGCACTGAGGCGCCGCGGTCCTAGGGGTAAGTTACGCCGGAGTGGTCCTCGTAGGGGCGGGTTTCAAACCCGCCCACGCACGGGCACTCTCGGCATAGTGATGCCTCATTCTCCAGGACACCCTGCCGGGGGCTATCGAGCTGCCGGGAGCTATCGAGCTGCCGCAAGTTGACTTGTTGTCGTCAGCCTTGATGATCCCAGAGACATTGTTTGCCCTTACTAGACATGCTGCCGCAGGCTGTTCTGTACCCACTCAGTTTGATAAAGAACCATAATTATGGGGACAGATTTCAATACCGATTATGGGGACAGATTTCAATACCGATTATGGGGACAGATTTGAAATCTGTCCCCATAATCACAAATCTGTCCCCATATTGTTGCAGTTAGCGCTTGCGGTAAGTAGGCGCCTTGCGGGCCCTCTTCAAACCGTATTTCTTCCGTTCCTTGACGCGTTGGTCACGGGTCAGCAGATCAGCTTTCTTCAATGGATCGTGGAACTCTTCGCGGTTCACCCGCAGCAAGGCACGTGCAATAGCGTGGCGGATCGCGCCGGCTTGCCCGGTAGTGCCGCCCCCCTTGACGGTGACACGCAAATCATAGTTGCCGGTGGTGTTGGTAATGATCAGCGGTTGCATGACGGCATCAACCAGGGTCTGACGGTGGAAATAAACGGATAGCAGCTTGGTATTGATGACGATGGCGCCACTTCCCGGCTTGAGGAAAACGCGGGCCACGGCCGTCTTCCGGCTGCCGGACGTGTGGATCTGGGTGATTCCCTCCATCTGTTCTCTCTTTCTACCCGAAGGGTTGCGGCGTCTGGGCGGCGTGAGGGTGCTCGGCGCCCGAGTACACTTTCAACTTCTTCAGCATGTCCCGGCCAAGGGTGGTCTTGGGTAACATCTTCCGTACGGCTTCACGGATGACACGATCGGGGTGTCGGGCCAGCACCGTCTTCAGGCTGGTCCGCTTCAGGCCGCCGGGGTACCCGGAGTAATGGAAGTAGATCTTCTGCTCCATCTTCGCTCCAGTCACCCGAATCAACTCCGCGTTGGTGACGATCACGAAATCCCCCAAGTCAAGGAACGGCGTGTATTCTGGCTTGTTCTTGCCCATCAAGGTACGAGCGATGCGAGTGGCCAGGCGCCCCAAGACTTGATCCTTGGCGTCCACAAGATACCACTGCTTGGTAATCTCTCCCTGCTTGGGAACATACGTCTTCATGAAATTCCTCCGCAATTACGCAATCAAACGCCGGTAAGTCTAAGCGATGGCTGGTGGACTGTCAAATCAGCCACAGGTGCATGGGGGGGGGGGGGACAGATTTGTGATTATGGGGACAGATTTGAAATCTGTCCCCATAATCACATTAAACCCACTAAGCCCCCAGCTTTTGATTGAAAGCCTCAATGAGCTTGTCCCATTCCTCCGTTTGAGCGTAGGTCTCTTGCCAGAAATCTTCCGACCAGAGAGCGTTCAGTTCGTCGACCGTCTTGCCTTGCTGCTCCACCCAAGTAAAATACTTCAAATTGTGCAGGGCTTTTCGGTCGCGGTAGTTCAACTCTTTAATCCAGTCTGTGCCAATCCCCATAAGGAAACGCTGGAAGTCCACCTGTGCTGCCTCGTTGGAGTAAGCGCCGCGCTCTTGACGAAGTTCCACCAGGCGGGAACGGTAGAGGTCGGCGGAATCGGTGAAGATGGTGAAGACCAAGTCCTCGCTCCCCAGTTCGTAATACTTGGCCAAACGGATAGATGCCTGCAAGTTGGCGATGGAGGAGATGCCCAGCAACGGAAGTTTCTCTACCAGTTCGGCCGGCACGCCTTCACATCGCAGGCGTTCCTGGCCTTCCTCCTCATTGAAGAGCCGGAGAACACGCATCGGGTACTCATCATCAATGGCGATCACCGCGTCGGTGTTGCGCACGTTATGGATCCACGGTATGTGCTTGTCGCCGATCCCCTCGATGCGATGGGCGCCGAACCCGTTCAGACTGAGAGTCGGGCATTGCAGGGCTTCGGAGGCGGCGATCTTGATCAGGGGGAACTGGGTCCGCAGGTAGTCGCCGGCGCCGATCGTCCCGGCTGAGCCGGTGGCCGAGATGTAGGCGGCCAGGCGGGAGCGCGGTCCCGCCAAGCGGTGGAAAGCTTCCTCGATGGCTGAACCGGTTACTTCGTAATGCCAGATACTGTTTCCGAACTCATCGAACTGGTTGAAGATGACGATGCGGTCGCCCCGTTCATGACGCAGCTCCCAGCACTTGTCGTAGATTTCTTTAACGTTGGACTCGCTGCCGGGGGTGGCAATGACCTCCTTGGCGCCGATCTCGCGCAGCCACTCGAAACGCTCGCGGCTCATCTCCTCGGGCAGGATAGCAATGGCATCGCAGGCCAGGAGAGCGCAGTCAAAGGCGCCCCCGCGGCAGTAGTTGCCGGTGGAAGGCCACACCGCGCATTGGCTGGCGGGGTCGAACCGGCCGGTCACCAGGCGAGGGACCAGGCAACCGAAGGCAGCCCCCACCTTGTGCGCTCCGGTGGGGAAATACTTGCCGATCAACCCGACGATGCGAGCCGGGACGCCAGTCAGCGAGGGAGGCAACTCAAGGGTGTTGACCGGCCCGTAGAGACCACTGCTGATGTCATTTTTCCAGGTGATGCGATAGAGGTTGAGAGGATCCACATCCCACAGACCGATCCCCGGCAAGCGCTGTTTAACCTGGGTGGGAATCCTGGCCGGGTCTTTCATCTCCGCGAAGGTGGGAATGCGGATCCCACGTTCGCGGCAGCGCGCGATGGTTGTAGCTAGAACCGCTTCGTTAATCTCAGGTGTCTTCATTTTATTGCACACTCCTAGTAGATTCAGTGGTTAAGTAGTTACGTAGTTACGTGGTTTGAGATCTCTCCCTTCGGTCGAGATGACAAAACTCGGTCGAGATGACAAAACTCGGTCGAGATGACAAAACTCGGTCGAGATGACAAAACTCGGTCGAGATGACAAAGTTCGGTCGAGATGACAAAGTTCGGTCGAGATGACAAAGTTCGGTCGAGATGACAAAGTTCGGTCGAGATGACAAAATGGCTAATCACTAAACTACTTAATAAGTAGGTAAGTAGTCAAGTAGGTAAGTAGGTAAGTAGGTAAGTAGGTAAGTAGGTAAGTACTTACTAAACTACTAAACCACTTAATCACTAAACCACTTAATCACTAAACCACTTAATCACTAAACCACTTAATCACTAAACCACTTAATCACTAAACCACTTAATCACTAAACCACTTAATCACTAAACCACTTAAGGGAAGTACGGCAAAGACCACAGAGGTGAAAGCGATGCCCCCGTTCTTGGAAAAGCCTACAGATCTCCTCCCAGCGAACCCCTCCCGATGGGGTGACCAAGAGTTCTACTTCTATGCTTTCCATCCCAGTCTGCAGTGCCAGCAGGTAAGGCCTCAGGTCGAGGTCTTTCTCTCCTTTAGGTGTGATGCGGTGCAACGGAAGGGATGGCGCGGCGAGCAGATCCTGCGCCACCTCGCTGGGCGGGACTATCCAGCCTGCGGCAGCATGTTCCCACCTTCCATCCATGCGCCATCGAGCGCGGTAAGAGCAGGCGGTCAAGGACTGTTCTTCCATGGGAATCGTCCAAGCCTGGCGCACCTCCAACCCGGGTGAAGCAGAGATGTTGAGAGCAGAGCGCAGATGACCGGCAGTAACACCCTGCCGGGGGCTATCATGCTGCCGGGGACTATCATGGTGCCGCGGGCCATCATCTTCCAGGTAGAGATCGGCTAACTCCTCCTCTCCGCAGGCGCCCACCGGCAAGGGAGGCCCCATCGCCAGACGAGGCCGCTGGTGAAAACCCTGGCTGTAGGCCAAAGGAAGGGCAGCGCGACGAGCGCTCCGGCTGATTGCTCGCCAGCGATCGAGGTGTGAAGCGAAAGCCAGCTCCCAACTGACTCGGTAGAGCAAGCGCCAACGAGTCATCCCTTCGCTTCATTCGTGGGCAGGGGAACGCTGTAGGCCCGTTCTCTTTCGCGCCAAAGATAAGCCGGTCCGGCAGGGAATCGAACCAGGCTCCACGGGAGGATCTCCTCCTGAGGACGAGTGCGGTGGAGGTAAAAAGACGGCTCCAGTCCACACCGTGCCAGGGCTGACTGCCAGCGTGCATAAGAGAAGTGGTCGCTCCACCCATCCAGGCGCGCTCCTTCCTGCCAGGCAAAGAAGACCGCCTCCCCGACGCGGCGATCGCCGCGTGCCAGGACACCCTCCAGAATGCTGAGTTCCTCCTGTTGGCCGCCCGCCTCGGCGCCCATCCGTCGTAAGCGGTCCCGAAGAAAAGAACGCTTGGCTCGAATCCCTTCCAACCTCTCCATCGGCTCCCACTGAAAGGGGGTCTGCGGCTTGGGCACGAAGGCCGAGACAGCCGCACTGAACTTCACCCCGCCACCAGCAGCCTTCGCTCGCCGCCGCAGCTTTTCCACCAGTGTCAGGATCATGAGCAGATCCTCCTCGCGTTCGGTGGGAAGGCCGATCATGAAGTAGAGCTTGATGCGGGGGAAACGGCAGCGCGCGGCCTGCTCCACCGCGGTCAGGATCTCCTCTTCAAGAAGCTGCTTGCCGATGGCTTGCCGCAAGCGGTCGCTTCCCGCTTCAGGGGCAAAGGTGAGGGTAATCTGATGGCCTTGAGCCAAGCCGGCGACCTCCACCGAGAAAGAATCGGCTCGAAGCGAGGGAAGGGAGACGGTCACCCGCTGCTCCGCGCGCAGTGGGCCGAGTGATTTCAGCAGTTCCACCAAGTGGGGGTAATCGCTGGAGGAGAGCGAGACCAACCCCAACTCCTCCCATCCGGTGGAAGCGATGATCTCTTCAGCTTGGCGCTTGAGCAAACCTGCTGATCGCATTCGCCTCGGGCGATAGATGAAGCCGGCTTGACAGAAGCGGCATCCGTGTGGACTGTCTCCAGGGTGGGGACAATGGGCCGGGTTGGAAAAAAGGACGTTTCCAGATCTTTCACGCGGCGGCTCACCACTCCCGTTGGACCCTGGGGATGAGGCTCGATAGATTCGATGGTCCCGTCGAGTGAGAAATGGTAGCGGTAGAGAGAGGGGATATAAAGGCCCGGGATCCGGCTCAAAGCGAGGAGCAACTCATCCCTCGTGCGCCGTTCTTCCCTCTTCCAAGCTTGAACCAGGCGGCAGATCTCGAGGATCGCTTCCTCCCCATCCCCAACCAGGACAGCGTCGAAGAAAGAGGCCATCGGCTCGGGATTGGCCGCACATGGTCCGCCAGCGATCACAACGGGGTCGGCGGAACCGCGCTGGGCAGTGCGCAGGGGGATTCCCCCAAGGTCAAGCATGTTCAAAACCTGCGGATAGGTCATCTCGTACTGCAGTGAGAAGCCCAGGATATCCAGTTGTCCCAACGGCCGTGCGCTTTCTAGGGTGCGCAACGGCGCCCGATCGCGGCGAAGCAACGCCTCCAGGTCCGGCGCCGGAGCGTAGACCCGCTCGCAGGAAAGGTCCGGCTGGGCATTGATGAGGTGATAGAGAATAGACAGGCCCAGGTTGGACATCCCGATCTCGTAAAGATCCGGGTAGGCCAAAGCCACTCGCAGCAAACCGGCGCCCTCTTTCCGGCAAGCGTTTCGCTCCCCTCCCACGTAGCGGGCTGGGCGCTCCACCTGGTAGAGGATTTCCCGCCATGTTGGGGTCATGTCAGGGGGACAGATTTCCGGATAGACCTCCGGTCTATCCAATCTGAGATCTCCTTTGGGTCACGCGGCAGCAACATGACAGCTCGCGGCAGCAACATGATAGCTCGCGGCAGCGCGTTCCTCATATTAAGCCCCAGGATAAAACATGAAGCGCCGGCGGTGCAAGGAGACTGAGAGGATGATCCCTACCGAGATCAGGTTAATCAGGGTGGAAGCCCCTCCGTATGAAAAGAAGGGCAGCCAGATCCCGGTGACCGGCATGATCCCCACATTCATCCCGATGTTGATGAAAATATGGCACATCCACATCCCCAGGATCCCAATCACCAACAGAGCGCCGAACTCGTCCTCGGCCTGTTGAGCCACTCGCAATACCAGCAGGAAGAGGGCGGCGTAAAGAGACAGCAGCAAAGTGACGCCGAGGAAGCCTAGCTCTTCTGCCAGCACAGAGAAAATAAAATCGGTATGGCGAACCGGAAGGAACTGCAACTGCTTCTGGGTGCCTTGCAAGTAGCCTTTGCCGAGGAAACCCCCGGAGCCGATCGTGATCAAGGCCTGGCGTAGGTTGTAGCCGATGCCGAGGGGGTCTACGGTGGGGTCCAGCAGTACCAGGATGCGGTCACGCTGGTAATCGCGCAAGAAATGCCAAAGCAGAGGGGTGGAGGCGAGGATGGCTCCAAAGAAAGAGAGCGTGTAGAGGGGGCGGATCGCAGCGAAGCTGCACATCGGGAAGAAGAGGAAAAGAACCACGATGGAAGTTCCTAAATCCGGCTGCTCGTAGATCAACAGTATCGGCAGGATAATCACGGCTAGAACTCGTAGAAAACGGACAAAGGGTCCTATCCGCTCCTTGCTGCCGGATAGCTCCTTGGCCAGGACGAGGATCACCGCAACTTTGGCGATCTCGGAAGGTTGGATGGGAATGGGACCAATGTTCAGCCAGCGCTGGGCGCCGAAGACTTCCGGGGCGAAGAGCAGCACGCCAAGCAGCAGAATCAGCGCGATGAAGTAGAGCGGGTAGGCCAGCTTCAACCAGATATGGTAATCGATCAGCGCTACCCAGATGGCTAGACCCATTCCTACGGTCGCAAAGGCAATCTGCCAATAAAAGGCGGAATGGAGAGGGTCTTGGCTGGTAGCGCTGAACAAGACAAAGAGCCCGTAGGCCAGCAAGAGAAACACCACGACCAGGAGGGGACGGTTGAAATTGCGCCGAACCTGGGTTAAGCGGGAACCACCGACGAAAGCTCCTCTGGAGGATGCATCTTGCGCCTGGTTCACGGCGTCAAGGTGGAAGTGGGCGTAGCCGTGGCGGTGGCGGTTTCGCTGAAGTAGGTTTTTAGAAGTTGCCCGGCGAATGGCGCCAAGTAACTGCCGTAGATCAGTGTGGAGTACTCATTCATGACTAAGACCAGGATCTGTGGATTCTCGACGGGAGCATAGGCGCAGACCCAAATGTCCTGCTTGTCGCTGGTGATCAGGGCAGTCCCCGTCTTGGCCGCCACAGAGATTCCGGGCGGCTTGACCTGCTGCGTCGTGCCCAGTGTGGTAGCTTTGACCATTCCTTGCCGGAGGTAATCGAGCGTCCGCTGCGAGAAGGGGACTTCCACCCGTACGGTCGTCTGCGCAACTTTCAGGATCGTCCCATCCGGGCTGCGAATCTCCTCTACCAGGTAGGGCGTCAGCAGCTTCCCCCCATTGGCGATCGCCGCGTAAGTGGTCGCCAGCGCCAGAGGCGTGACCGCTACGTCTCCCTGGCCGATCCCCATGTTCATTGTGTCGCCGGGGTACCAGGGTTCTTCCAGTTGCTCCCACTTCCAGGCCGGGGTTGGGATCACGCCCTTCGCCTCGTCCGGCAGATCGACCCCGGTGTACTCGTCCAGGCCAAGGATTCCGGCCCACTTGGCGAGGCGTTCCGGACCTACTTCCAAGGAGAGCGTATAAAAGAAGACATTGCAGGAGTTAGCGATCGCGTCGACCAAGTTCTGCGTCCCGTGGCCCGAGGTCTGCCAGCAGTAGAAGCGGTGCCCGCCAACATCGACGTGCCCGGGACAGAAGACGCTGTACGTCTCCGGGTCGATGACCCCCTCCTCCAGCGCAGCGACGGTTGTCACGACTTTGAAGGTGGAGCCGGGCGGGAAACGGTCCTGGGTCGCTTTGGCGATCAGTGCATTGGAGGCGGTCAGCGTCTCGTACTCTTTCTGTGAGATGCCCTTGACGAAATCATTGGGATTGAAGTCGGGCGTTGACGCCATCGCCAGGATGGCCCCGGTCTGAGGGTTCATGCAGATAATTGACCCGTTCATCTGGTTGTCCACCAATATTTGTCGCGCCTGCTGCTGCAGTTTTAGGTCGATGCTAAGGGTCATGTCGTCACCGGGAATCTGTTCGATCTCGTTCAAGACGCGGACGGGTTGGCCGATCGCGTTCACCTCTAATATCTGCTTCCCCTTTTCCCCCTTCAGCCGGTCTTCGTAGGCTTTCTCCAGGCCGGTCTTGCCGATGACGTCGGCGCCGGTGTAGCCGGCGGACTCCAAACGGTCCAGCTCAAGAGCCGAGATGCTTCCGGTATAGCCGATCAAGTGGGCGAAGAGGTTGTCGTAGGGGTAGCTGCGTTGCGGTTCGATGGAAACGCTGATTCCGGGCAAGTCCAAGTGTTGCTCTTCCACCTTCTGCACGACCTCTTCTCCCAAGCCGGCGCGTAAGGTGAAAGGTTCCCAATCGGGCAGGTTGTTCTCTTCCAGCTTGGCTTGAATCTCATCTGCCGGCATACCGGTGATCTGGGCGAGAAGAGACAGCTTGGCAGGGTCGAAATGCTCCGGTGTGAGCTTCACGCTGTAAGTGGCGAGGTCTTTCGCCAGCACGGCCCCGGTTCTGTCGTAGATCGTCCCGCGAAGGGCCGGCGAGGTTGCCAGCCGGGTGCGGTTCTCCTCGGACGCCACCTGATAGTTGTACCCTTGGACCACTTGGAGGAAGAAGAGGCGACCCAGGAGAATGGCTAAAATTGCCATTGCCACTACCGAAAAAACGAAGACTTGTTGAGCTTTGCCCATCAGAGAACCTGGAAACGCTCGGAAGGACGCTTCGGTCGCAACAGATGGCAGAGGGGGTAGAGGGGAATAGCCCAGAGCGCCGTGTAGAGGAGGCCCAGGAAGAGGTTATCGAGAAAGATCGAAGAAGGGATCTCTTTTCCTGTGGAAAGCAGGATCAGGGCGGTGGAGAGAAGTCTCGCCAGGAAGTCGTAAGCCAAGACCAGCGCCAGCCAAAATGAGAAGCGTAGGTTAAAGAAGATGCGTTGCATGGCGAGGGTGACGCCTCCTAGAAGAAGGAAGGTGAGGGTGTAGACGCCCAACGGAGTGGAGGAGACCAAATCCAAGAGGAGGCCTGCCAGAAAGGAGAGGCCCAGCACCGTTCCCGGCTTCTCTTCCCAGAGGGCCAGGGAGAGCAGCAAGGGGCTCAAGAGCGAGGGGATGGCGCGGGATAGTGGACCGGACAGGAGGGAGGACTGCAACAGGACGGCCAGCAGGAAGAGGAGCGCGTAAAGGAGTGCCTTGGTGGAACGCCCTGCCGGGGGCTGTCTAGTTGCCGGGGGCTGTCTAGTTGCCGGGAGCTGTATAGTGGAACCGAATCGTCCCATCTCACTCCACCGTCTTCAGCACCATCACGAAGCGGATCGCCCCCAGGTCGGCGGAGGGCTTGACCACCGCCTGCAAATAGAGGGCGCCTCGCTGGCGCACTTCGCTGATGCTGCCGATGAGAAGCCCGGGGGGAAAGATCCCGCCCATCCCCGAGGTCACTACCGTATCGCCGGCCTGCATCGAGGTCTCTTTGGCCAGGCGCTCCAGAGCGCAGCCGTCCTGGCCGTCGCCCTTCACCACAGCCACCTCGCCGGTGCGCTGGATCTTCCCGGAGACTGCTGAGTTGAGGTCATTGATCAAGAGAACTCGGGACTTGGTGGCAAAGACATCAATGATCTGCCCGAGGAGTCCGCCCGTATCCGCCAGAACCGGCATTCGCCGTTTGATCCCGTCTCCTTCGCCGACATTGATAAGGACTGACCGGGTATAGGGCGACGGCTCGTTCATGAGGATCGAGGCGACTACGGTCTGGGAGGCAGTGACCGTCTGTTTGACTTGGAGAAAACCGCGCAATGCATCGTTCTCTTGCCTGGCCTCCTCCAGCAATGCCAGCTTGCCCTCCAACTCGGCTTTTTCCTTTCGCAACTGTTCCACCTCGGATCCCAAGTTGGAGAGATTGGCCAGATTGGACCAGGTTCCGGAAAACCATTGGCCCAGAGCGACGAAGGGACGGGAGACCCACGAACCGACACTTGCTAAGCCCTCGCGCAGGAATCCGGCGCCTTCTTGCTGCCGATCCACAACCCCCAGCACCAGAAACACGCAAGCCACCGCCAAGAGAACCCAAAAGACTTTCAGGCTCCGACGTTTCCCTGCCAAGAGCATCAGGCCCGTTTGCTGAGCGCTAGAACCTGCCGCAGGGTATCGAGATTGTCAAGGACTTTTCCTGCCCCCAGGGCGACGCAGGAGAGAGGATCCTCCGCAACCAACACCGGCACGCCCAGCGCGTCGCAGAGAAAGCGGTCCAAACCGGTGAGCAAGGCGCCTCCGCCCGTCAACATAATCCCGCGGTCGTAGATGTCGGCGGACAACTCAGGGGGAGTCATTTCCAAGCATATCTTGATGGCGTCAAGGATGGCAGTAACAGGTTCTGAGATGGCTTGCCGGATCTCCTCCGAGTCGACCGTGATGCTCTTGGGCAAGCCGCTGACCAAGTCTCGGCCGGAGACAGCATGCACCCGCACCTCAGACATAGGGTAGGCGCAACCAATGTTGATCTTGATATCCTCTGCTGTGCGTTCGCCGATCATCAGGGAGTAATGCTTGCGAACGTACTGAAGGATTACTTCGTTCATCTCGTCTCCGCCGATGCGGATCGATTTGGTGGCAACCATCCCTTTCATCGAGATGACGGCCACTTCGCTGGTCCCTCCTCCCAGATCCACCACCAAGGAACCGGTCGCTTCCACCACGGGAAGGCCGGCGCCGATCGCCGCTGCCATCGGCTCTTCGATCAGCGAAGCTTCCTTGGCGCCAGCGTGCAGCGCAGCGTCCAGCACGGCTCGCTTCTCCACCTCGGTCACTCCGACCGGGATTCCCACCAAGACTCGCGGCCCCATGCGAAAGAAGCCCTGATCAGAGATAGCCTTGCCAATGAAATATCGCAGCATCTTCTCGGTGATGTCGAAATCAGCGATCACCCCATCGCGCAAGGGGCGAACGATGGTGATGTTGGCAGGCGTCTTGCCGGCCATGCGCCGCGCCTCTATTCCCACGGCCAGAACGGAGTTTCCTTGGTACATGGCCACTACCGAAGGTTCACGCACGACGATCCCTTTGCCGCGAACATAGACAAGGCTGTTCGCAGTTCCCAGGTCGATGGCCAGATCTTTTTGCAAGAAACTGAATAGTCCCACAGTCCCCCTACTTTACTGAAATCCCGGCACTTTGCAACAGGATCCCTAACTTGAAGAGCGGCAACCCGACGACATTGAAGTAGCAACCCTCGATGCGGGGTATAAAGAAAGCTGCCCGGCCTTGGATGGCATAAGCTCCGGCCTTGTCCAACGGTTCGCCGGAGAGGATATAATCATTGATCTCCTCAAGAGCCAAGGGGCGGAAGGTGACAAGCGTGCTCTCGCGCTCTACCCAACGCCGGCCATCTGCCAAGTTGAGGAGGGCAAGACCGGTCCACACCTGATGCGTCCTACCGCTAAGGCCTTGCAACATAGTCCGCGCTTCTTCCTCCGAATGAGGTTTGCCCAAGATGCAACCATCCAGCGAGACCACCGTGTCCGACCCCAGAACCAAGCCTTCGTGAAAATGTCGGGCGCACTCCTCTGCTTTGCGCAGGGCAAGCCTCTCTACCGCGGCGCCCGGCTCTTCCCCGGCCAAGATCTCTTCATCGATAATGCCGGGTTCAGCTGAGTACGCAGTAAATTGCAGCCCTGCCTGCCGGAGCAGCTCCCGGCGGCGGGGAGAAGCGGAGGCGAGGATTAAAGCCCCCGGCAGCATGATAGCCCCCGGCAGCATGATAGCCCCCGGCAGGGCGTACTTATGGCGCATTAAAAAAGAGAGTAGAGGTAAAGCCCGAGCAAGATTCCCAGGACACTGCCCAGGGTTAGATGGATGGAGATGCCGAAAGTGACGGAGATCACTACCAGATCCAGCGTCGCCGGCCCGAAGGAAGCATGCAGGCCGTAATCCATAAAGGGGAGAATATCCTGCAAGGCGTGGCTGATCAAGCTGCCCATCAGCGCCCCGAGGATCAGGAAAAGAATCAGTAGGCCGATCTTACGTTCTCGTCCTTGTGCCATCGTTCCTCCTCCTTCCGCGGGATTCCGTAATGGGGACAGATTTGAAATCTGTCCCCATTACGGAATCCCTGTTTCAGGCTAAAGTGTAGCACGGACGGGCGTGCCAGACCTCACCACTCGTCGCTGTCTTCCAGTTGTATCAAACGGGCATCCTCTTGTGAGAGACCGTGCCAGGTGCAGCCCTTTTTCAGGCAGATATGGAACCCGATCAGCTTGCGCATGGCCAGTAAAGTTGTCCGCGCAGTGTGAGCCCCGCAGCGGTCGCAGCATTTTCCCTCCTCGAGAAAGGAGGCTCGACAATGCGGGCAAAGAAGATCCTTGGCTTCCTCTCCCTCAGGGATCTCAATCGAGCAGCAATGGGTGAAGATATTCAAGTAAGGGCTGAGGGCCAAGGTTCCCTCCTCGCCATTGGGGCGCAGTATAACAAAGTGCATCGTATGGTCCTTGATCAAAGAGCGCTGGCAATGTGGGCAATAGGTGTAGAGGTAGCTTCCATTCGATAGAACTTCCCTTCCCCCCGCGCGTTCCACCTCAACTTCAGCCATCTCTTCCAGGTTCAACTCATGGTAGGCTCCCACTCCTACCGCGTAGGCGTCGTAGAACTTGCCAAGAGCCGTCTCCATGTCCTCGAACTCGACGAAGTGCTTGCGACAGCCGCGACGGGAGCAGACATACAGTCGCCCGCCGTCTGCCAGCAGCAACCGGACCATCGGCGCATGGCAGGTTTCACAGAGGATGGCGCTCTCCAACCCGTTGTGACAGCGCGGACAGGCGAATTCCACCACTGTCCCTTCCGGGATGCAGCAATCTGCTCCGACCTGGAAACTGCCGTATACTGAGGATAAGCGGGTTGCACACTCTTGGCCGGCAAACCGCCCGGTGAGGAGAATGGAAGGTTGGTTGTCGAGAGGATGTTCGGGGTCCATCAAGGACTCACTGCAAACAGGGCACTTCACACGCAGCGCCAACAAGGAATGGATCATTGTTTTGCCTCCTTCTTAATATTAGTCGGCAACCAGCCTGCTGCAGCATCTTGATAGCCTGCGGCAGTCTAGGCCAGATGCGGTCCAAGATCCCGAGTTCCGGTTCAAGAAAACCTTAGACTAGGGACTTTGACTTTAGACTGACATAACCTGCGCAACATGATAACACCTTGAGGCAACATGTTCTGTGTAGGTTCGACAGCCCCCGGCAGCTAGACAGCCCCCGGCAGCTAGACAGCCCCCGGCAGCTAGACAGCCCCCGGCAGCTAGACAGCCCCCGGCAGCTAGACAGCCCCCGGCAGGGTGTCCTGTGACATGCTGCCGCAGGCTGTTCAGTCCAGCTTCCCTGTAATTAGCCCCCGGCAGGGTGTTCATGGCGATGATGATCTTCAAATGTCTGGTCGGTCTCAGGAAAGCCGGCAATCTAAGGAGTGGTCTTGGTCCCAGGGACGGTCACAGTCTCGGGTTTGCCGCACTGGGGTGCGGCGGTCCCGGGGATAGCAGTGGTCTCGGGGAGAGAGTTGACGCGCATTGATTTTCGTAGGGGCGGGTTTCAAACCCGCCCAGGCACGGGTGGTCTCAGCATAGTGTTGCCTCATCCTCCGGAACACCCTGTCGGGGGCTATCGAGCTGCCGAGGGCTAGGTGGGGCCACGCCTGCGTCGCCCCAACGGGGGCATCAAACTGAAGCTGGTTGACTTGTTGTCGTCAGCCTTGATGATCCAGAGACCTTGTTTCTAGACATGCTGCCGCAGGCTGTTCTGTAGACATGCTGCCGCAGGCTGTTCTGTACCCACTCAGTTTGAGAAAGAACTGAAATAATCTGATAATGTCCGGGCTCTTCTAACGGATTTTTTCTTCCTTTTTCAGCCGGGCCAGACGAGCCTCCCAGACATCGCTGAATAGGCCGCAGCGCGCCTCGGCGGAAACCTCAATGGCCGCTGCTTCCGGCAACAGGATCTCCGGGATGGCAAAGGACCGGGTGTAAGTGCGGGGGGCGGGGATTTCAAAGAGCGGCTCTCCGGCTAATTGGCTCAAAGCCGCATAAGAGGTGAGCCCGGCCAAGGGCGGGATAGCTTGGCGGAAACGTTGCACGCGACCTTCCGAGTTGATGAAACTGCCGTCCGACTCGGCAAAGCTGGAGGCCGGCAAGACGAGGTGAGCCAAGTCAGTCGTTGGGGAAGGGAAGAGATCCGCCACCACCAATGTGTCCAACCGGCGCAAGGCGGTCGCCACTTCACCGCCCAAGGGGAGCGCGCCGACTGGATCCTCATTGAGGAGGAAGACGGCTTTCAAGGTTCCTTGGCGCATTTCTTCCAGCAAGCTATCGGCGCTGCAGGTGAGGAAGCGATCCACGCCCCGGATGTTGGCCTTTCCGCGCAAGGCCAGGAAACTCTCCGGGCGGAGCAGGAGGAGGAGCAGATTGCCCAGCGCCTTGCCCGTTTCCCGATCGATCGCGTCGGCAGGAAAAAGGAACAGGCAGTCCGGGTGGAGCGCCAGCATCTGAGCGATCTCCTGATACGCGCCGCCCTTCCAACCGGTAGCCTTGTTCAGTGTCGTCTTGCTGAGTTCAGCCAACGTTTTCCGTAGATCTTGGCGCCCGAGTTCGGGAGCCGAATAGCCACCCTCCATGAGTGCCTTGAGCACGCCATTCAGGGCCCAGGGCAAACCTCCCGGCCGAACCAGCCACTCCTTGACCGCCAGTGCGCTCATCTCGGTTGGCTGTTCCTGCAACGAATAGAGCTTGGCGCCCCGCTTCACCGCTCTGCGCACGCGCTGACTGAGGACGGGGTGTTGACGGGTCAAGTCGGAACCAACCAAGAAGATCGTCTGCACGGTGTCCAAACGATCATAACCGGCGCCGGTAGATTTCCCGACCACCTGAGCGAAAGCCAGCAGCGGAGTGCCGCTGCCGTAGTATTGGAAGCTGGCGAATTTGCTCGAACCCATGCGTGAAACCCAATACTTGAGGGCCATGGCTTCCTCGCAGGTGGACCGTCCAGAGGCAAAAACGGCGATTGATTCCGGCCCAAAGCTGTATGAGGTCTCTTCGAATCGCTGCTTTATCCAGGCCAGGGCCTCTTTCCATGCCAGTGGACGCGAGTTTCCCCCCTCGCGCAACTGCGGCTGGAGGATGCGGTCATGGCTGTGAATCAGCTCGAAGCCGAATTTCCCCTTGAAGCAGAGAGCGCCGGCGTTGACAGGGCTCTCGGCATTTCCGGTCACCTTCACCACCTTGCCCTCTTCGAGATGGAAATGCAGGCTGCAGCCGACTCCGCAAGAGGTGCAGACAGCCGGAACTTGGCGCAACGCCAGGTGTGGGATGCGCAGGTGTCGTGACCGTTCGCTGAGGGCGCCGACCGGGCAAGTTTCGATGCAAGCTCCGCAGGAGACGCAGGGAGACTCGGGAAATGGTTTCTCCAGCGTTGGCGCCATGATCGTGGAGAATCCGCGGTAGACGAAACCTAACGCAGCCGCTCCGACCACTTCCAAGCAGATGCGGATGCACCGCCCGCAGAGGATGCACTTGGAAGGATCCCGGACCAGGAAGGGGTGGCTCTCATCGATGGGATGGACCTTAACCTCTCCCAAGAAACGATTGACCATCACCTCGTACTGGGCGGCATACTCACGCAGCTTGCATTCCGTAACATCGGCGCAACCGCACTCCAGACAACGCAGCGCTTCTTCCTGGGTTCCAAGAGCGGTCAATCCAAGGTCTACTTCGTCGAAATGAAGGCGTTGCGAAACTTCCAACACTGGCATGCGAGCTCGTTCCTTGGTCGGGAAATGCTGGTAGAGAGAAGCGGGCACATCCTTCAACTGCGTTCCCTTGAAGGTGTTGAAGATCTTTGCCGGACGTTTGGGCGGCCAGGCCGACTGCGGGTCTTGCAAGTAGCGGCAGATGGCAAGAGCGGCTTTGTGCGCTCCGCCGATAGCTTCGACCACAGTAGCCGGTCCGCTCGCCAAGTCTCCCGCGGCAAAGACCCCTTGCAGCGCCGTGGCGCCTGTCTCCGGATCCGTCTCCACGGTCGACCAACGAGTCGTTTTGATGCCGCTGTCCCTGCCGAGAATGGCCAAGTCGGCACGCTGCCCGATACAGGAGATGACGGTATCGATGCCAACTTGAAAATCGGAGCCAGAGACCGGAACTGGCCGGCGGCGTCCGGAGGCGTCCGGTTCCCCCAAGGCCATGCGCCGGCAGAGCAACCCTCCTTCTTGGTCTAAAGAACAAGCTAGAACTTGCAAAGGAGCGGCCAAGAACTGAAAGCGAACGCCCTCCTTTCGCGCTTCTTCCACTTCATTGGGGTTGGCCGGCATCTCCGCTTCAGTTCGCCGGTAGAAGACAGTCACCTCCCGCGCTCCCAGACGAAGGACAGTTCGCGCGGCATCGATGGCCGTATTTCCACCGCCCACGACCGCCACGCGCTCTCCAATCGCCACTTTTTCCCCTAAAGCGATCGCCTTCAGGAAATCGATGCCGGAGAGGACTTCAGGCAGATCCTCGCCTTCAACGCCCATTGCCATCGAGGCGTGCGCCCCATAAGCGAGGAAGACAGCGTCATACAGCCCTTGCAGATCGGTCAAGGTGAAATCCCGTCCCAGGCGCTGCCCGGCGCGTATCTCAATCCCGCCCAGCGAGGTGATGGTTTCGATCTCCCGGTCCAACACTTCTTTGGGCAAACGGTACTGCGGGATTCCATAACGCAACCACCCGCCCGCTTTGGGCAGGGCTTCCAGAAGCGTCACCGCAACCCCCGCTTGCCGCAAGTAGTAAGCAGCGGAGAGGCCGGCCGGACCGGCGCCGACCACTGCCGCATGTTCCCCCCCCAGTGGAGCGCAGACCGGCAGGTAAGGCTGACCGGAGTTCAAATCATGATCGGCCAAGGTGCGCTTCACAGCGCAGATGGAGATCGGCTCTTCCACTAAATTGCGCCTGCACTCCGCCTCGCAGGGGTGCGGGCAGACGCGTCCCAGGCTGGCCGGCAGCGGGAGAGTCTCCTTGATCAAGCGGATCGCCTCCTTCTCCATCCCGTTAGCCGCCAATGCCAGGTAACCCTGGGCGTCGCAACCGGCTGGACAGGCCTGCCGGCAAGGGCCGATGCAATCGCCGAAGTGATTGGAGAGAAGCAGCTCGAGGGCCATTGCCCGGGCCGCTCGGATCCGATCGTTGTCCGTCTCCACCACCATCCCTTCGGCGCAACGAGTGGCGCAGGCCGGGACGAACCCGCGCGCTCCCTTCACCTCCACCAGGCACACCCAGCAAGAGCCAAAGGGCTCCAGTTTTACGTCGGCGCACATGTTGGGGATCTGCAGGCCGAGGCCCTTGGCCACCTCCAGGATGGTCTGGCCCGCCTCGCAGGTGGCTTTTCTTCCGTTCAGGGTAATTTGAATCTGCATATTGGCAACCTCCGGGCGGGAATCTACTGGGTCTTCACAGCGTCGAAGCGGCACTTGGCGACGCAACTGCCGCACTGGATGCAACGGGCTTGGTCGATCAGGTGAGGTTGCTTGACCACCCCGCTGATCGCCTGGGTGGGACAAGCGCGGGCACACGCCGTACAACCAGTGCAGAGGTCTGAGTCGATGCGATAGACCAAGAGCTTGCGGCAGTAATGAGCTGGGCAGCGCTTCTCGCGAATGTGCGCCTCGTACTCCTCCCGGAAGTAACGGAGCGTCGTCAGTACCGGATTGGGGGCTGTTTGGCCGAGGCCGCAGAGGGAGGAGGTCTTGACCTTGTCCGCTAAATCGTAGAGCAACTCGATGTCCCCCTCCTGTCCCTGTCCCTGGGTGATCCGAGTGAGGATCTCCAACATGCGCTTGGTTCCGATGCGACAGAAGGTGCATTTGCCGCAGGACTCCTTCTGCGTGAAGTCGAGGAAGAAGCGCGCTATTTCCACCATGCAAGCTGTCTCGTCCAGCACCACCATCCCTCCCGAGCCCATGATCGCTCCGGTTTGGGTAACCGACTCGTAGTCGATCATGGTGTCGGCCAGGGAGGCTGGGATGCAGCCGCCGGAGGGACCTCCCATCTGCACCGCCTTGAAGGCGCGGCCGTCCTTAATGCCGCCGCCGATCTCATAGATCACTTCGCCAATAGTGATCCCCATCGGCACCTCCACCAACCCGCCACGGGCAATCTTGCCGGCCAGAGCAAATACCTTGCTCCCTTTGCTCTTTTCAGTCCCCAGGTCGGCGAAAGCTTGCGGGCCGTGCAGCAGGATCCAGGGGATATTGGCGTAAGTCTCCACGTTATTGATGTTGGTCGGCTTGCCCCACAGTCCAGAGGTCGCCGGAAAGGGGGGGCGCAGACGCGGCATCCCTCGCTGCCCTTCGATCGAGGCCATCAAAGCGGTCTCCTCGCCACAGACGAAAGCGCCTGCTCCCTCTTTGACATGAAGCTGAAAACTGAACTCGCTGCCGCGGGCTGTCAACATGCTGCCCATGATATGTTCACCCAAGAAGCCGGCCATGGTCGCGTCAGCGATAGCCTTGCGCAAGCGGCGAACGGCCAGCGGGTACTCAGCTCGAACATAGAGGTACCCTTCGTCGGCGCCGATCCCGTAGGCTGCAATCAGCATCCCCTCGATGACGGTGTGGGGATCCCCCTCCAAGACAGAGCGGTCCATGAAGGCGCCGGGATCTCCCTCGTCGCCGTTGCAGATCAAGTATTTCTTCTCCCCTTTGGCGCCACGCGCGAACTGCCACTTCAGGCCGGTTGGGAATCCGGCTCCGCCTCGGCCGCGCAGTCCTGAGTCGCGCACAGCTTGAATCACCTCTTCCGGCTGCATCCGGCGAAGGGCTTTCTCCAAGGCCTGGTAGCCGTCGCGCGCGCGATACTCGGCCAGGCTCTCCGGGTCGATGATGCCGCAATTGCGCAGGACGATGCGTTTCTGCTTGGCGAAGAAACTATCATCGGCCAACGACTCTTCAGAAGACCGCACCAGCCACTCGCGCACCGGCCGGCCGCTCTCGAAGTGGTCGGTCGCCAGTCGCTCCACCCGCTCGGGAGTGACGTTCCCGTAGGTGAAGCGCTTCCCCTGCGGGTCAAATACGTCCACCAGCACCTCGCGGTAACACATCCCCACACAACCGGTCTCTCTCAATTGAATCGGGAGCGCCCTGCGCTCGATCGCCTCGATCAGGGCGGATCTCACTTTCTGGCCGCCGGCAGCGATGCCGCAGGAGCCTAAGCCCACTACCACAATCAACCCCTCTCTATTGCCCCCGGCAGCATGATAGCTCCCGGCAACATGCATGATAGCTCCCGGCAACATGATAGCTCCCGGCAGGGCGTCTACTTATATTGGCCATCTCAAACCTCCCGCAGGAGCTTGCGCGCCCGGTCTGGCGTCAAGCGTCCGTGGGTTTCCTCGTCGATCATCATCACCGGGGCCAGGCTGCAACAGCCCAAACAGGCCACCGATTGTACGGTAAAGCGACCGTCCGCAGTGGTTCCGCCTTCATCTACGCGCAATTGGTCAAGGATCGCTTCCCCAACCTCAGTGGCGCCACTGACATGGCAAGCTGTTCCGTGACACACCTTGCAAAGATGCTTGCCGATCGGCATAAGGCGAAATTGCGAATAGAAGGTCACGACACCGTAGATCTGGCTGGCCGGAACGCCCATCCCAAGAGCCAGGGTTTCGATAGTTTGGGGGCGAAGACAGCCTAAAGCTTCCTGGGATTCCTGCAAGATTGGGATTACCGCCCCTGCGGCGCCGGCGTATTTGGTCAGGATGGCCCCCAGAAGACCAACCTCCGTCTCTTCCCTCGTTGCGATGCTCTTCTTCGGCTTTTTCCTGCTCTGGCTCATCTGCGCTTCCTTTCAACGATCAATTCGTTCCATCGAGCTCGACGCCGAACGCTCCACTTCAGGGAACAGGCCCGAACAGACCCTGTAGTTCAGTGGTAACGCCGGACCTCAAAGCGATACAACCGGACCGGCTCATGCTGGCCAATTCCCGCTTTGGTCCGGGCGATCTGCACTTGTCGCTCAACCGTATCCACCCCCTCCAGGTCAGGCAGCAAAACGCCCCGCCGCCAGCCGCTCTGCACGATTACGCCGTAACGCTTGGTGTCGAGCGAGGTAGGTTCGTCGATAGGCTCCGGGGGAGTGAGGACATCTACTGAGATCTCCAGTGTATCCACCTCATCGCGCTTGACCGAGGGGAAGCGGGGATCCCTGGTGGAGGCGGAGATAGCGTTGGCTATCACTTCCTCCCGCAGGGATGGGGTTTGCGGCTCCAATGTGCCAATGCAACCCCGCAAGGCCGACCCCCTGTGCAACGAGACAAAAACCGCCGCCCGCGCCGGAAGATCCGGGGGAAGAGAGATTTGCACTCTCTCCACCGGCGCCCCCTCAAGGTGAGCTGCAATGGTCAAGCGAGCTAATCGCACCAGCGGATGTTCTACCATCGTCTTTCATTGTAACCGATTCAAATTCCAGTGGAAAAAGCTATGAGGCTTTGATCTTGAACAGGCGGTGAGCATTGGCCCAGGTGGCGATAGCCAGCTCTTCTTCGTCGATCTGGCGCAGATCGGCCAGAAAGCGCAGAACGCTTCGCACCATGGCCGGCTCATTGCGTCCTTTCCGTTCTGGTTCCGGCCGCAGGTAAGGGCAGTCTGTCTCCACCAGGATGCGGTCGGTGGGAATCTTCATGGCAGCCTCCTGGATGGGGCGGGCAGAGGGGTAAGTGATGTTGCCGGCAAAAGAGATGTTGAAGCCTAGGTCAAGCAAGGTGCTTGCTTGCTGCCAGTCGCCGGAAAAACAATGCATCACCCCGCCGATTTCCCCGGCCTTTTCCTCGCGCAGGATTTGGTTTATATGAGGTTGGGCGGCGCGCTCGTGTACAATCAAAGGTAGTTTTGCCTGTCGAGCCAGGGCGATCTGAATGCGGAAGACCTGCTGCTGCACTGAACGCGGCGAGAGATCCCGGTAATAATCCAGACCGATTTCCCCCCAGGCCACCACTTTCGGCCCCAGTAACCCCAGCAGAAAAGAGCAATCGCCGTCTTGCACCGTTTTGGCGTCGTGTGGATGCACCCCCACTGCGGCGAACAACTTTGGTCTAACCTTGGCCATCGCCACCGCCTCTGCGGAGTGGCGGAAATTATCCCCCACCACGATCATCTTCTCCACCTCCGCCTCGCGCGCTCGCTGCAATACATCTTCCAAGTCAGGTTGGAAATCGCGAGCGTAAAGGTGAGTGTGGCTATCGAAGAGGCGCATGGCGCATATTGTCCGCCGCCTGAGTGGATTGTCAATGGCCATTCCAGTTCTCTGCTACAATCGCTCCGGAACGAGACGATGAGACCGCAGCGATGGCAATTACTTTTAGAAGCGCTTTGGATCTTCTCTATGGCCTTTTACCTGATTGGATGCGCCAATCCACCATCCTCTCCCTCCCCGACAAAATCGTCCATCTCCTCCTCCCCCATTCCTTCCCCCGCTCTTTGGAGCGCCACATCCACCCCACCCGAGCTGCTCCCCGTCTTTGAGATCACTGGCGCCGTGGCGAAGCCTCTCTCTTTCACTTGGGATGAGCTTCGCGCTCTTCCGCTCATACACTCCATCGTCGAACACCCAAATACCGGCAGCCAGGAATTCGAAGGAGTATCCCTCTTGCCCTTGCTGGAATTAGCCAAACCGCTGCCGGGGGCTCATTCTCTCCTACTCTGGGCCAGGAATGGACAACAGGTGGAGATCTCTTTGGAAGACCTTCAGAAGTGCCGTGAAAGCATGCTGGCGTTTGAGGAACGCGGCCTCAGCCTGATATTGCCGGGAGTGGAAGCGGAAGCTTGGATGCAAAAAATAGCGCGGATAGAGGTCCGCTAAGAGGGTTCTTTCTCAAACTGAGTGGGTACAGAACAGCCTGCGGCAGCATGTCTACAGAACAGCCTGCGGCAGCATGTCTAGAAACAATGTCTCTGGGATTATCAAGGCTGACGACAACAAATCAACTTGCGGCAGCTCGATAGCCCCCGGCAGCTCGATAGCCCCCGGCAGCTCGATAGCCCCCGGCAGCTCGATAGCCCCCGGCAGGGTGTTCTGGAGAATGAGGCATCACTATGCCGAGACAGCCCGTACGTGGGCGGGTTTGAAACCCGCCCCTACGAGGACCACTCCGGCGTAAACCATACCCCTGGGACCGTGGCGCCCCAGTGCGGCTCCCTTGGGCGTCTTGCTCTTCCTGGGACCGTGGCGCCCCAGTGCGGCATCAGCAGTGAAGTGACTGAGACCAACTGGAGATGACTCTCCCTGGAACTATCGTCTTCCCTTGGGCTGTCGTCTTCCCTTGGGCTGTCGTCTTTCCTTGAATTGTCGTCTTTCCTGGGACCGCCGCACCCCAGTGCGGCATCAGCAGTGGACAGATGGAAGCCAACCGCTCTGGGGAGCAGCCAGCCCGAGGGTGATACTTCCGCGACTATCTGATTCACTTCGACACAGAACACCCTGTCGGGGGCTATTCAGCTCGGAACAGTCTGCAGCAGCATGTCACAGAACACCCTGCCGGGGGCTGTCTAGCCGCAGGTTGGTAGGTTGCCCACTTGAACATGAGAAAGAGCCAAAAAGGCCCTCTCTGGTACAAAAGGGTGGCGATCGTCAGCGTAGACGATCAAGGCAGATAGTCCTGCCCAAGGAATTGCGCTAGGCAGCAGGGATCAGCCCGGACGAAAAACGATCCATATCAACTTGAGAGAGGAATAGAAGATGGCGCGGCCGAGCGATTGTCACCCGCTGACTGATCCTCTATCATCGTGTCATGGAAGAACAAGCAACAGCAGCGAGATCTAACGGCCCATCTGCCAAAAGTTGGTTGGACATCGGACGGCTGATCTCTCTTTCGGATGGGATCTTCGCCTTCGCCATGACCCTCCTGGTAGTGACCATTGATATTCCGGGCGGGGCAAAGGGTTTGCAAGGGGAAGAGCTGCACCGTTACCTCCTCTCACAATGGCGGCCCCTGTTGGTCTTTTTCCAAAGCTTCTTGCTGCTATCCATATTCTGGGTCACCCACCACCGCCAGTTCGGCTACTACCGTCGCACGGATCACCGCCACACCTGGATCAGCCTGGGCATCCTGCTCTTTGTGGTTTTGATGCCCTACACCACCGACCTTCTGGGTGACACCTCTGGGGACTGGATGGTGCAGTTGATCTTCGCCGTGAACATGCTGGCCTTGGGTCTCCTTTTTTCCCTGAACTGGCAATATGCAACCGCTGGTTACCGCTTGGTGGACCCCGGCCTCAGCCGAGAGATCATCAACAGGGGACGCCGGCGCGGTTTGGTAGTGCCCCTCTGTTCCTTGGGGGCGGGCGTTTTGGCCTTCGTCGCCCCCCACCAGGCTTCCTGGTTCTACCTGTTGATCCCTATCGCCTTGAGCTTCAAACCTTTTCGCACCTAGAGAAGCAAGGAAGCGGTTCCATTTCTTCAGTTTGACCTCATCCTGTCGCACAACTCCTAATATTGGTTCCTTTTCATCTCAAGTGGGCAGCCTACCAGCCTGCAGCAGCATGTCAATTCCAGCTTCCCTGTAATGATCTCCCGGCAGGGTTTTCATGGTGATGATGGTCTTAAAGAGTCTTGTCGGCCCCAGGGATAGTCATCCCCTTATGTTTTTGAGGTCTCAGCAACCCCGATATGGTTTACGCAGGAGTGGCCCTCGTAGGGGCGGGTTTCAAACCCGCCCACGCACGGGCTGTCTCGGGCTAGCGATGCATCATTCTCCAGGACACCCTGCCGGGGGCTATCGAGCTGCCGGGGGCTATCGAGCTGCCGGGGGCTATCGAGCTGCCGGGGGCTATCGAGCTGCCGGGGGCTATCGAGCTGCCGGGGGCTATCGAGCTGCCGTAAGTTTACTTGTCGTCGTCAGCCTTGATGGTCCCAGAGATCTTGTTTGCCCTCAGGATGAGAAAGAACTCTTATTACCTTACTGCGTGAAGGCGGCTGCAGTTCTACAGTTCCTCTTCCGAGATTACGCGGATGCCGTGGTTTTTCAGAAAGGCTGTCGTGATGCCGTCCCCGGTCGTCACGCGGCCGGAGAATGAACCATCATAGAGCTGACCGCATCCGCAGGACGGGCTGCGTTGTTTGAGAATAGCTTCAGTAACGCCGAGCCGTTGGGCAAGAGCCACGGTTTCCTCGGCGCCGCGCTGGTAAGCCTCAGTTTGGTCTTCCCCCGAGGGGGTCAACACTCTTCCCCTGACGATCTCACTGGCAGGGCGTGGGGTGGGGAGGCCGCCCAACTGCTCCGGACAGACGGGAATCAGGGTTTCCCGATCAAGCAGGGCGACGACTTGGGAGTGCTCGTTGCTTCCGCCGTCATACCGGCAACGTAGGCCCAGTAAGCATGCGCTGACCAGTCTCAAGGGTTTGCGCCTCTTTTCTCCGGCAAAGTATTTTCCTCTTTGGTGCGGTTCAAGGATCGCCAGCGGGGGTGTATTCGGTCAAGGAGAAGAAATAGCGCCCAGCCACTCTCGCACCTGCTCTTCCAGGATCGGCAAGGGCAGCGGCCCCAGACCCAGCAAGCGATCGTGGAAGTCGGCCAGTTGAAAGCGAGCGCCCAGCGCTTGTTGAGCCTCCTGACGAAGCGCCAGGATGCGCAGGAAACCGACGGCATAGGCTGTTGCCTGTCCAGGCGCCACGATATAACGGGTCACATCAGCCCTTGCCTCCTCAACTGGTTTGCCGGTGTTCTCCACCAGGAAGTCGAGGGCTTGTTGAAAACTCCACTCTTTGGCGTTTATGCCGGTATCGGCAACCAAGCGAGCGGCTCGGAAGGCCTCGGCCTGCAACCTGCCCAAATCACCAGCCAGGTCATCCTGATAGAAACCCAGCTCCCAGGATAGTCGAAGTCAGCCCCTTGGCGGAAGCTTGGCAAGGGCATCTCTTGCGTCAAAGCGATCTGGAAATGATGACCGGGGATTGTCTCGTGATAGGTCAAGGTTTTCATCCCGTAGCGAGCGACGGGGTATATCGTGGAAGCATAGAATAGACCAGGGCGCGAACCGTCCAGAGCCGGCGGGACGTAGAAACCACCGCTGGGGCCCCCCACCACCTCTACCTTGGCACGGGGAAGGAGATGGAAAAATGAGGCTAACTTTCCTTGAGCTTCCTCGATGATAGCCTGGTAGGCCTGCCGCAGCGGCTCGCCAACGAGCGTTCCGGTCTCTCGCTGGAGACGAGCGTAGAGCTCCGGGATACTCTGCTGGCTGTTGTAGCCTAGCTTTTCAAAGATGGATCGTATTTCCCCTTGAATACGGACCAGCTCCGTTTTCCCCATTTGGTGGATCGTCTCCGCATCCAGGTCAGTGGTGGTGTAATGACGCAGCAGCGCCTTGTAGTAGGCTTCCCCTCCCGGCAAAGTCCAACAGCCGGCCTGCTGAGGAGCCGCCGCTTGCAGCTCCCCCAGGGTCTTCAGCAGCGAGCGGTAGGCCGGTAAGACCTTTCCTTCAATGACTTCTGCCGCCTCCAAGAGGAGGGCATCTTTTCCAGCTTGGTTCAGGTCGACGAGTTTGTTCACCTTCCCGGCGAAGGAGGTGAAGAATGGCGTCGAACGAGCCGGGGTCTCCGCGATCCCCCGCAACTCGGCCAGGACAGGGCTGAAGAGGAAACTGGGAAGGACTGCGCCGCCTTCTTTCCGCTTCGCCAATCCCTCTGCCAACTGGGAAAATTTGGTCGGCACTTGGCTCAGGCAGGCTAAGCAATCGGCTGCTTGCGCGACGGTTCCCACCTGTTGCAGATCAGTGAGGAAACGCTGGAGGCTGCTGGGAATGCTGAAGACACTGCTTGGGTTGACTGGGTAGTCACAGAGGAGGTAAGGGTGGCGGGCTACTATATCTTCCAGGGTCCAACTGTAAATCTCGGCATTGAGGCGTTGACCCTGATCCAGCGTGGCTGGGTCATAGCGCTTCAGCAGGTCGAGAGTTGCCTTCTCCAGTGACTGTGTCTGGCGCTGGTAAGCTTCACTGATGTCGGTGAGCCGGCCGTTTACCCCCCACGATTCTCCCATGCCCAACTGAGTGACCAGTTCCGGGTCGCGTAGAAGAAGGCGGTGGTACGATTCCTCGAGGAAGGCATCGAAAGGCAGCCCCTCCAAACCCTCAGCCAAAGTAGTGGTTTGGCTGGTCGAGGAGGGGGTAGGCGAAGGGAAAGAGGAAGATGTGGAAGGCGGCGGCAGCGATGAAGAAGGAGTGATCCCGCTTCCACAACCGCTCAGAAGACACAACAGAGTTAAAGCAAAAACGATTCCTTGCCAGGCGCTGAACATTCGCTTCATCGTGAATATCCCTTCGTTGAGCTCTCCTTGCGAAGAGGTTTTTACATTAGACCCCGACCTCTGAGCGAAAGTCGATCTCGACAGCAAGAAAAGGTTCAAGAAGGATCCCTTCGTCTGCTAAGCTTTTATAAGCGCAAATGAAGAGGGCGATTGGGCAAGAGCTAGCCGGCGAGGAACTAGCACAACTATTCCGAATGGTCCAAGTAGGATTCTGGACCCTCTGGCCGATGTTGGCGTTGTTTTTTATAGTTCCTTTTCATTTCAAGTGGACAGCCCCCGGCAGCTCGACAGCCCCCGGCAGCTCGACAGCCCCCGGCAGCTCGACAGCCCCCGGCAGCTCGATAGCCCCCGGCAGCTCGATAGCCCCCGGCAGGGTGTTCTGTGACATGCTGCCGCAGGCTGTTCCGAGCTGAATAGCCCCCCGGAAGGGTGTTCTGTGTCGAACTGAGGCAGATAGCCGCGGAAGTGCCACCCCCGGGTTGGTTGCTCCCTAGAGCGGTTGGCTTCCGTCTGATCACTGCTGATGCCGCACTGGGGTGCGGCGGTCCCAGGAAAGCCGACAGTCTCAGGGACGGTCTCGGTCCCAGGAAAGCCGACAGTCTCAGGGACGGTCTCGGTCCCAGGAAAGCCGATGGTCCCAGGAGTGGTCTCAATCCCAAGGACGGTCCCGATCCCAGGTTTGCCGCACTGGGGCGCCGCGGTCCCAGGGGTATGGTTTACGCCGGAGTGGTCCTCGTAGGGGCGGGTTTCAAACCCGCCCACGCACGGGGTGTCTCAGCATAGCGATGCATCATTCTCCAGGACACCCTGCCGGGGGCTATCGAGCTGCCGGGGGCTATCGAGCTGCCGTAAGTCAACTTGTCGTCGTCAGCCTTGATGATCCCAGAGATCTTGTTTGCCCTTACTAGACATGCTGCCGCAGGCTGTTCTGTACCCACTCAGTTTGAGAAAGAACCCTAAAATTCTACCCCATTACGATCCGGCCGCCAGGCGATGGCTCGCTGCTTGCTTCTGCCCTTTCCAAACCACTGGCCGCGCCAGTTCAGGAGGCGTCACTTCATTCAATTGCTACCAATCGATCAGGTTTTCCCGGATGAGCCGGTGAAATAGCGTAAGATGGCTTCTTTGCGGGTCATAGCCTGCCCATCGATGCGCACCATGCCTGAGTACTGGGAAGGACCACTTGCGGAAACCTCCCACTCAACGATGTGACGCCGGCCATCGATGGTTCCCTTGGCCAGTGCCGCCCACCGCGAATCTTTGGCAGTATTTTGCTGAATCCACTTCCACTCAGTGATGGAATCCTCCTTCTCAATGTAGACCATAGAGTTTCTTCAATTATCCAACTTTCACTTTTATCTGCACACTGGAAAGCTTGCTCAACTCCGTTCCAACTTGTATCGCTTCCGGACCCTTCATTCATTCGGTAAAGATTCCGTTTTCTTTTTCCCAGGTGAATTCCACCCCCTCTGTGCTGGTACAATGGGAGATGTGCATAAGCGTTTCTGGCGCCTGACCGTGGTCTTGCTCCTGGGAGCCCTCGCTTTTGCCGCGAGCGGAGGGTTCTTCCTTGCTATGCCCTCTCCTGGATTGGCGGGATCGACGACAGATTCGCTCCCCTTCACCCTGGAAGAGCGAAGCGGAGTCGAACGTCTAGGGGAATGCGCCAGTTTCAGTCTACCCCTTCCGCGCGCCTGGAACGCCACAAGCGCCGATCAACTGCGCGTGCGCGGCCCCGATGGCGAACTGGTCCCGGCCCAATTGGAGCCGCTTAGCCGCTGGGGCGCCACCCCTAACGACGTAGCGGCGCCCATTCAATGGCTGCTGATTTCTTTGGTGGACAGCCTGACTCCCTCCGCCCAGCATAGTTTCGCCTTGGAGAAAGGTGGGCCCGGACCCCTCCCCGCAACTCCCCTGGTCATCACCACACCCGACTCGAGCAGCCTGCAAGTAGATACCGGCGCGGCCCAGTTTCTTATGGACAGCCAGTCCTTCAACTTGCTCGCTCAAGTCACGATTGGCGGCCAAGCTCTGCTGGAGCCCCTCTCTCCCACTCAGGCTATTCGCTACATGCCTGCCGGAGATGATTCCATCGTCCCAGGTGGTTCCCCGCGCCTCACTCCCCGTCCTCCTACCTTGGAAGTGGAACGATCCGGAC
>JAPLHV010000065.1 GCA_026389455.1 Coprothermobacterota bacterium | reverse complement strand
CCCGTGCCACCCTCTTCAGGGCTAAACCCATCCCCTCATTCTGCTGGGCTCCCCGGCCCCTGCCACGCGTCTTCATCGATGTCGGTTCCTCTTGGGTTATTTCCCTTATTCTAGGGCAATCCCCGTCTCGGGGGGAAGCCTTTCAGTACAGGACACGCTGCCGGGGGCTATGAATCAGTCCAAAGTCCTTAGTCTCTGGTCCAAAGCCTTCTTGACCCGGGACCAGGGATCTTGGACCATGGACCGTATCACCCTGCCGGGGGCTGTCACCCTGCCGGGGGGCTGTCTACCGCTACTCTTTTCCCTCCCAGTAGCGTTCCGCTTCCTCCTCCAACGCCTCTAGCGGAGTATAGTAGTCGGCGAACTCATTGAGGTGAGCCAGAGCGATCTTGCCGGTCGTAACCGGGTCATCGCCGGTGACGTTAGTGTGGGCGTCCACTGTGCCGTGCTCAAGCTCCACGTCCATCCCCATGCGGAACTGCTCTACGTCGAAACGGGTCCACTCGATACCCAAATTCTCGCCCACAACCTTGGCCTCTTCCGCGGAAAAATGCTTTTTCATTCTCTTCATCCTCCTGTTGTGATTCGGATCTGCTCATTGTACCAAATCACCCTGCCGGGGGCTGTCAAGTTGCCGGGGGCTGTCAAGTTGCCGGGGGCTGTCAAGTTGCCGGGGGCTGTCAAGTTGCCGGGGGCTGTCAAGAGGGCGGGGAGAACCGTGTGTGAACGCGAGCGCCGGTCAAAAAGGCGTCTCCCAACCCAAGTAACAGTGCAGTCCGGCGTTGGTGAAAATCCGTTGTAAAGCCAGCAAAGCCTCGGGCGGTAAGGACGGCGTGTCGGCGAAAGAGTAGGTCTCTCCCAGTTGGCGCCACTTGCCTTCCCCCAAGCGGTGGAAGGGAAGCAAGTGGATCTCCCCGAGGCCCAACTCGCGCATCAGGCGGGCCGTTTCCCGCGCGTTCTCCTCGTCGTCGTTGACTCCTGGGATCACCGGCAAACGCAGCACCAGCCGTCCCTGCCAGCCTGAGCGGGCAACGTGATCCAGGTTGGCCAAGATGGGGGCATTGGAGACCCCTGTCCAACGCTGGTGGGCGATGGGGTCGATCAGTTTCAGGTCTAGGAAGAGCCAATCAAGCGATGCCAGCATCTCGCGGAAAAGCCCTTCCTCGGCGTAGGCGCAGGTCTCTACGGCAGTGTGAATCCAGGAGCGGCGGCATTCAGCCAGCGCCGAAAGGAGGAACTCCGGCTGGGCTAGAGGCTCCCCGCCGCTAAAGGTCACCCCGCCGCCCGAACCCCAGAAGCGCCGGTCTCGCGCCAACCGGCTCATCAGGGCGGAGAGGGTGAGTCGCCGGGCGGAGATGCGCAGGGCCTCGCTGTGGCAGGCTGTTACACAGGGATGGTCTTCGCAACCAGCACATACTCGCCGCGAGAGGAGCAACGCCTCCCCCTCCTCCAGCGCCGCGTGGCGGCAAGCTGACAGGCAGCGGCGACAGCCCTGCTCGAAGCGGCAGCGCTCGACGGCAAAAAGCAATTGGGGGTACGGCTGCAACCCTTCCGGGTTGGCGCACCAAGAACAGCGCAAGGGACAGCCGGACAGGAAGACCACCGTGCGGCAGCCCGGCCCGTCATGCACCGAGAACCCTTGCAAGTCGAAGACCAAGCCGCTGGGACTTGATAGCTCGCGGCAGCGAGTCCTGTCCGATCCCTTCAGGATAGGCTCTCCTTCACCGGGCTTAGACCTACGTTTTGCTCAAGGGCAGGATTCTCCGTTTTCCCCTCGCTTTCGCGGGGCAGGAACCAGGAGCAAGTGGTGGCCACCAGCTCGGGATAAGTCCAAGGGTGATCCGCTTCGGCTGTGCAGGTTCCCAGTTCCTCCTGTTCACCGGAGAGGAAACCGGCGCAGTATTTGCACTTGGGTAGCTGGATCAAGTCCCGGCAGGGCGGATCCTCCAGGTTTACCATCCCGCCGGTGCGACGGCAGATCCCTTTGGCCGCGTCCACCGGGACGTAGCGGCGGCAGTCGGAATGTTGATTCTCCATGGTCTCCTCCTAGATGAACTCGTACTCGGTGCGGGCGATCACTTCGTCCTGGATCGCCTTGCCGATCTCTACCCAGTATTGGGTGAAGCCGGCCACCCGCACCATCAGCGTGCGGTAGTTCTCCGGATGTGCTTGGGCATCCTTCAGTACCTTGGAATCGACGATGTTGTACTGGATGTGAAAGGCTCCCTGTCGCAGGTAAGCGCGGGTCAACTCCAACAGCTTTCTTGCTCCCTGCGCGCCGCGAGCTGCGCTGGGGTGGATCTTCAGATTCATCTGCGAGTTCTGCGAACGGCTGTGATCCCAGCAAGTCGCTGAGGCAAAGAGGGCGTAAGGGCCGTTGCGGTCAGTACCCGGGTAGGCTGACATCGAGCCGTCAGCGAAGGTCGTCCCGGCCAATCGCCCATCCGGCCCAGCCAGGGTCACCGCTCCCATCGGGCCATGGGTGCTGACGGAGATCTGACAAGGGTAGAGGGGGAAGCCGTAGAGCGACTGGAAGCGGCGCGCCACGGTGGAGAAGTATTGCTCCCACTGGGCGAGGATGGTGTCGGCCCGGGGGTCGTCGTTGCCATACTTGGGGGCGGCGAGCAGGTCGTGGTGGATCTCTTCCCAGACCTCCCCGCCGGAACGCAGCGCTTGCGCGGCCAGCGAGTAGGAGCCGACCTCTTCCGCCGTCTGGAAGCCGAAATTGGCCAAAATGGCTTGGCGCACATCCTCCAGGGTGTGGCTCTTGTCTTGGTAGACACATGTCTTCAGCGCAGTCAATGCGTTCACCAAGTTGGCCGTGCCGCAGCTCTCCACGTTGTAGGTGGCGTTGTAGCGGTAGCCGAGGTTGCCGATGTGGTAACCCGTCTCCAGGCAGTCCGGCTTGAGAAGGGAGTGCAAGACCGGCATGTTCTGCTTGCGCCAGATGTCGTGCTGAATGTTATTGGCCCGGCAGAGGGCTTGCACGGCCATCTCGAAATAAGAGCAGAAGGTATCCCAGAGCTCCTCGTAGGTAACCAGAGGGCGGTCTTGGGGGGGAAATATTTGAACGTCGCGGCGCATGTCCCGCCCGTTGAAGAGGACGCACTCCAGGATCTTGGGGAGAGAGAGGAAGTGTACCCCCACACTGGTTGGTTGGCCGGACCCTCCGGGGATCCAATAGCGGCGCCCACCCAGGGTCAGCTCGTGCCAGGAACCGGGGGAGGTCTCCAGACACCCCCCCACCGACCAAGCCCGGGCTTCCTCCACGTCCATCCCCTCCGGCCCATATTGTCTGAGCAGGAATGTGCGCGCCACCTCATCGTTCAACCAGGCCGGGTAGCCGGTGCCGGTCTTGTTGCACTCGATCGCCTGCAACAGCAAATCCTCGGGCAAGCGTTCGTGGTAGAGGAGGCCCAAGGTCGGCTGGGGGGTAGCGCAGGTCATTCCCGCCTCCAGGATCAGCATCTCCAAGCGATTGGTCGCTGAGCCGCCATCCTTGGCCAAGCCGCCCAAGCAGAGGTGGTTGAAGGTGTTGCCGGAGAGCACCCCCCCCACTACTCCCATGGCGGCGAAGCAGTCGTAGCAGGTCATCTTCACCCGATACAACTCCAGCAGTTCCAAGGCTTCCATCTCCCCAAGGCGGCCGGCTTCCCGGTCCTGCTCGTACCATGGCCAGAGAATCTGCCCCACTCTCCCCGGGGAAAGGCCGCTGATGCAGTCCTCATTCAGCACCGCAGTGTGCAGTAGAAAGATCAGTTGCAAGGCCTCGCGGAAGGTGCGCGGCTGACGGCAGACGATCCACTCCAGGCTATCGGCCAGCTCCCCGCACTCATTCTGCAAGAGGAGATCTTCGCTCTCTTGCTGGAGACGTCGGGCCTCTTTGGCGTAGTTGCCGATCCAACTTTGGATTCCTTCTAATACCAGGATCGAGGCCTGGTAGAAATAAAGGCGGTCCATCCCGCGCAGGCCATCCCCGCCGGCCTCCCCGGCCACTTCCGAAATATGGGTGCGGGCGATCTCCTTCACTCCCTCCAGGCCGTGCTGCAAGGGGAAATAGTAGTTGGTCGCCTCCCGCCCCTGGGGCAGCGTGTACCCCGAGTCGAACATGCAGATGACGCTGTGCATGAGGTTCTCCTTCAGGGGGTAGTCGGGGATCATCTGCTCATATTTGTGCCCCACGTCGTCCACCGACTTCCCCACCCAGGCGCGCGCCAACTCCAGCAAGGCGGGGACCTCCTGGCGGGGGATACCGAACTTGCCGGCGATGGAAACTACAGAGCCGAAGTTTTCGGTGACGTTGCCGCCACCGCTTCCCCACTTGGTGACCTGGTCGGCGGCTGCCGAGCCCTTCTCTAAAGCGGCTTGATAGAGCTGGTCCTGCACGGCCATAAAATACCCTTCACTGAGCCAGGGCATCGGGAAGGAGCCGCGGTAGTAGATCGTCTTTCCACCCACCAGCCGTTCCCCCGGGTAGATGGTCGGGGTCAGATGAGAAAACGCCATCTTGAGGGCCTCCGCCCGCCGCACTACCGGGACCTCTCCCTCCAACTGCCGCCAACGGCGCGTGTACCAGTAGGGGAACTCCAGCGAGACCGAGGAGAGAGTCTGAAAATAGAGATCGCGCAGGGCGCCGGCCCGCGCAGTGGGCTCCTTTTGAACCTCCCGCGCAGTCAATTCCAGGGGCGCCTCCCCTCCCGACTGGCAGTCGAGAGTGAATCCCTTGCTGGAGAGCAGGGTGGTCAATCCCTCGACACCCGCCGTTGCACTACCGATTTCCTTGGCCATACTTTCCTCCTTACCCAGGCGCTGCCGCGTCAGCGGCGCCCGAGTTCCGCCTGCTCCAGGCGGTTATGGAAAGTGTAGCAGAACACGCTGCCGCGGGCTGTGTAGGGGGCGGGTTTGAAACCCGCCCCCTACGCGGGCTGTCTATCCGCACAGAGCCTTACTTCATGCCTTTTCCGAGTTTACCCCACCTTCACCAACTGGTAGCGTTGCCGGCCAAGGCCGATCCGCTCGGCGTGATCCAGGCAAGCTTGCCAGCGCGTCTTGGGGTGAAGCGCGGTGAACTTGTCCTCTCCATCTTTCCATCCAGCTTCAGATAGGGCGCTATCCAGGAGGGGAGAAGCCTGGTTGACCAAGTCGACCCCTGCTCGGTCCAAGGCAACCGGATCAGCGGAAGCCAAAAAGCCGAGATCGGAGACGATTGGCCGATCATTCAGGTCCCAGCAATCGCAGTTTGGGGATATATCCAATAGGAAACTGAAGTGGAAGTGTGGCTTTCCATGCACTGCCGCAAGGGCGTATTCAGCTACTTTCTGGCAAGCCACTTCCGCTGATTCATCCCAGAGCACCTGGGCAGCGTTGAAACGACAGAGGGCAACGCACTGGCCGCAGCCTACACACCGATCGTATTGAATCTCCGCCTTCCTGTCTTTGTTCAGGCGTAAGGCGTCATGAGCACAAGCGCGAATGCAGACCATACAAGCCGTACAGTTTTTCTCCACGATGCGCGGCTTGGAGGCGGAATGCATCTCCAACTTTCCACCGCGCGATCCGCAGCCCATCCCGAGGTTTTTCAGGGCGCCCCCGAAGCCAGTCATCTCGTGCCCCTTGAAGTGGGTCACGCTGATCAAGACGTCAGCATCAACGATTGCTGAGCCGATCTTGGGGGCTTCGCAATGGGGTAAATGAAGGGGGATCTGGCGGTACTCGGTACCCTTCAGCCCGTCACCGATAATCACGTTGCAACCCACAGCCAGGCGGTTGAAACCGTTCTCTTCGGCTGCCTGGAGATGGTCCACGGCGTTGGTCCGGCGGCCCGAGTAGAGGGTGCTGCAATCGGTCAGGAATGGCGCTCCGCCACCTTCTCGAACCAGCTTGACAAGGACCGCGAGATAGTTAGGGCGAAGGTAGGCTAAATTGCCCGGCTCGCCGAAATGCACTTTCAGAGCCACCAACTTTCGTTGAAAGTTGATCTTCTGGAGGCCGGCTTGCACAGCCAGCTTACCTAATTTATCCAACAACCCCTTTCCTTGTTTTGTTCGCAGGTCGCTGAAGTAGACTGGGGATGCCTCTTTGGCTGTTTCCATCGTTCCTCCTTGCCGGGATGTGTCTTCATCATAGGACGGAGCCAGGCTTTCGTCTAATCCCTTCCTGCGAGGCGAGGAACTTCTCAGCGTTGCAGGTCTCCCTGCAACTGGGGGGTGATTCCTTGGCGATACTTCTCCAGCGAGAGGCCGTAGGCGAACTGGAAGAAACGAGCCGCCTCCTCCTGCAAATCCAGGGTGGCGTAATGCTCGGGGGCGAGCTGCTTGGCCACCCACAGTTGCCCCAGGATCCAGCGCGGATCGGCCTGGTCCCACGAGACAAAATCTCCGGGGAAACCCAAGAAGTGATTCTCCCGCACGGCGCGCAATTCTTTCCACTGGACGCTCTGGGCTAGATCGGCGCGAGTTTTGGCAGCATCTCCCGTGTAATCGATCAGAAAGATGAAATCGGGATCCCAGGCAGCCACTTGCTCCAGGTTAACCACAGCGTATCCGCCTTTGTCGGACGCCTCCTTCCAGACCGCCAGGCCGCCGGCTCGCTCCACCATCATGGTTTGGATCCATCCGGCAGGCGGGACCAGAATAGCCGCACTGCCGCCCTTGACAGTGACTTGGGCGAGCAGGACGCGGGGCAACTTGACAGCCCCCGGCAGGGTGTCCTGTACTGACAAAGTGGTCGCGCCATGTGCGACCCGTTCCATCGAAGCTTGGTAGTACTTGACCAACTCGTCGGCCCGCGCCGTTTCGCCGAAGGCTTGACCGAGGATGGCTAAATCACGCAGGAACGTTTCGGGCGTCTCCAAATCCAGGTATAGGGTTTTCAGGCCGAGGGTCTCGACCGACTGGCCCAGCTTGGGGGCTGAGTAGGATTTCAGCAGGACCAGATCCGGACGGGCTGCGGCGATCGGTTCAGCCCCGCCGTCCCCGGCGAGAACGGTGACGTTGGAGAAAGAGGGCTCCACTAGAGGGAGAAAGCCTTCGCTGCCCGCCTGCCCGCTCCCGGCTGCCACCAAGTGTTGCCTAGCCTGGGGAAAGAGAAAGATCGCATCCAACAGCATGGTGACGCCTTTCCCGGCTGCCACCAGCCGTTGCGGCGGCGCCGGCAGCTCCACCTGCCTGCCAAGGGCATCAGTCAGGGAGATGGCCGCGACGGAAGAAGGAACGGTGAGCGTCGATGGTCCGCAGGAAGAGAGGAGAACCAACAGGAGGAGGACAATAGGGCCGGCGGCAGCATGTGTAATTAAGTAGTCAAGTAGTTGAGTAGGTAAGTACTTACTAAACCACTTAATCACTAAACAACCCCCGGCAGCTTGACAGCCCCCGGCAGCTTGACAGCCCCCGGCAGGGTGTTCCATCGATTTGGTTCGCATATTTTGTCTGCACCTCATTGGCAATATTATGGTCTTTATTATAACCCATGAAATGCCAACCGCAAGAGGAGGAAGGAGACTATAATGTAAGACAAACGAACGGGAGGAAATCATGCTGAAGGTGATCACCGCATCTCTTGCCAAGAAGCGCCTGCTGGAATTGCTCGATGAGGTACAGCGGGCGCCGCTCTTGGTGACGCGTTCCGGCCAACCGGCGGCTGTGATCCTCTCCGCCGAGGAGTACGAAGCTTTGATGGAAACGGTGAAGTTCCTCGCCTACCCCCATCTCGCCCAGGCCAACCCCCCATGGAAGAACGACGCGTCGTCCTTTTAAATGGGGTCACCCTGGATTTCCAGACCCAGGGGATCCGCGCCCGGTGGACCGGCGGTGAGGAGGCTATCTTCCCTTACTCTCAGCACGGCCCCTTCGCTTCTCTGCTGGTGCTGGCCGCCCGGGAGGAAAACACGCGGCATATCGCCGCAACACTGGAAGCCTACCGCCAGATGCCCCAGATCCGCGAGCAGATCGTCTTGGCCGGCCCATCTTTGGACCCCTCCCCCTTTCGCGGAGAATCAGCCCTCAAATGGATAGTAGCCAAATACCCGGCGGATCTTTTGCCGACCTCCTTGAAAGATGGTCTCCGCGCTTTGAGCAACCGCTCCCGGCTGGTTATCCTGGCTCTGGCCAACCGAGCGCCGTTGCCCGCAGATTCCCTGCGCTCACTGTTGGAGGCTGCCGTGCATTTTCCCGGGCGGATCGCCATTCCCGTCTTGAGAGGGGAACGCACCCACCCCCTCGTCTTCACGCGCGAAGTCGTTCCATCGCTGCTCCATGTGCGCAAAGAGAAAGGGCTCCTCTATTTCGTCAAACGGTTGGGAATAGAAGTCCCTCTTTTTGACTCGCGAAGTGCCTGTCCTTGATCCGAGCAACTATGGGGACAGAGAAAAATCTGCTCTTTCTCATCCCGAGTGGGTAACCTACCAGCCTGCGGCAGCATGGTTCTTCCACGACAATGCGATCTTCCCCAAAGAGAACCCTTCAAGCGCGGCAGCTCGATAGCCCCCGGCAGCTCGATAGCCCCCGGCAGCTCGATAGCCCCCGGCAGCTCGATAGCCCCCGGCAGCTCGATAGCCCCCGGCAGCTCGATAGCCCCCGGCAGCTCGATAGCCCCCGGCAGGGTGTTCTGCGACATGCTGCCGCAGACTGTTCAGTCCAGTTTCCCTGTAATGATGGTGATGATGGTCTTCAAGTTCTTGAAGGTTCTGGCGCCGCGAGCCTTTGCCTTGGTTGCCTGAGCTGTATTCTCCCGATGCCAACCCTTTGACCGCGGCGCCCCAGTGCGGCAAGACTCCCTGCCGGGGGCTGTTCTGTGCGCTCTTCCTGGGACCGCCGCACCCCAGTGCGGCTCCTGTTCTCATGGGTCCACCGCAGGCTGTTTTGGGTCGAACCGGATCCACGCATCACACACACAAACAGGCGGCAAGATCAGTTTCCCGTAAGACGCAGGCGCCATAACCTGCATCCAAGTAGACCTCGATCCTCCGGCGCAGTTGCATCTGACCTGCATCACTGTCTTGGACTTTCTCCTTCAGCTCCGCTTCCATCTGTTCCAATGCCGATTGCGGCAAAGAGCATGCTGCCGCAGGCTATTATGCTGCCGCAAGCTATTATGCTGCCGCAGGATGTTTCGAACTGAATAGCCCCCGGCAGCTCGATAGCCCCCGGCAGCTCGATAGCCCCCGGCAGGGTGTCCTGTGTCGAAGTTGGGCAGATAGCCGCGGGAGTGCCACCCTCGGGCTGGGTTGTTCCCTCGAGCAGTTGGCTTCTGTCTGTTCACTGCTGATTCCGCACTGGGGCGCCGCGGTCCCAGGAAAGCCGACAGTCTCAGGGACGGTCAAGCCCTTTTACTCTTGAGGTCTCATCGACCCCTATCTGTATTGCGCGGGAGCAGTCCCTCACCTGACGGGCTGCCTCGGTATCGTAATGGCATCAAGAGAACATGCTGCCGCAAGCTAGCTTGTTGTCGTCTACCTTGATGGTCCCTTCGCTTCCACGGAACTCTATCCGTGTCATCCACCAAGGGGGGTCAAGCCGCAAGGCTCTCTCGAATAAGGACTCCCGAGTAGACCTCCGGTCTATCCTTCCACGCAGCGCTCCTCATTTTTCCCCTCAGACTGCCCTACCCACTTGAAATAAGAAGGAACCTTAAAATCTGTCCCCAAAGTACCCGTAAGGCGCCTGCCCTGCGATAGCTTATGGCATCAATCGCATGACCAAGGCGTCGTCGCTTCCCTCGCGGGAACGACTGCCCGCTACTGCAATTCGCCCGTCCGTTTGCAGGGATAGCGCATAGGCCCAATCATCGCCCTGCTCGGGGCCGGCGAAGGCCATCGTCCCTTGGCGGCCGAAAGAGAGGTCAGACTTGCCATCAGCGGAGAAGCGCAGAACCAGGGCATCCTTGAGACCATCCTGCTGCGGCCCTCCCCCCCTGGCTCCAGCGACCAGGATCCTCCCGTTGGCCTGCACAGCGACGCCCTGCGCCACATCATAGACATCCTCCGGACTGCCGAAAAGAACCACCCCAGCTTGCCCGAAAGAGCTATCCAACTTTCCGGAGCCGGTATAGCGGAGCAGCAGAATGTCCTGACCGCGTGGTCCGGTAGTAAAACCAGCCACCAGGATGTTGCCGTCCGGCTGCAAGGCCAAGGCGTTGCCGCAGTCGGCGCCCTGGCTGGGGCCATCGTACAAAGTTACGCCTCCCGCGGCGAAAAACGGGTCGAGCGCCCCCTGCGGTGTGAAGCGCAAGAGCAAGAGGTCGGTCTGTCCTGCGCGGGTCGTCGAGCCCGCCAGGAGGATCTTCCCGTCCGTCTGCACAGCGATGGCAAGTCCCTGGTCGGTCCCTCCTTCGGCGCTGCCGTAATAGGCCAGCCCATTAGTAGCAAAGCTTGGGTCGAGCTTTCCGTCAAAGGTGAAGCGCAAGATCAGCGCATCGAGATTGGTTGCGGGGCCGCCCTCCCCCGCGACGACGATCTTCCCGTCCGCCTGTGCGGCAACCGCACGACCGATCTCCTGCGTCTCCTCCCCGCCCGAATAAGTCACCACCCCAGCCTTGCCGAAGGAGGGGTCGAGCGTTCCGTCTGGATTAAAGCGAAACAGAAGAAGATCTTGGTCGCGGCCGTTGGAACCAGCGCCCGTTACAAGGATCTTTCCGTCCGCCTGTAGAGCGACGCCATTAGCTCGGTCCTGCCCATTGGCTGATGTCCCATAAATGACTGCTCCGCCCTGGCCGAACGAATCGTCCAACCGCCCTTCGCTGGTATAGCACAGGAGAAGAACATCTTCGTCGTGACCGTTGTAGGTGCTTCCAGCAACCAGCGCCCGGCCGTCTTTGGACAACGCCATGGCGTAGGCTCGATCCCCCCCATTTGCTGAGCCGTTGTAGAGGGTGAACCCGTCCGGGGCGTTGAAGGAGTTGTCCAAGAGGCCGCCCGGTTGGTCGAGGGGGTTCCCGCAACTGCATACAAAGAGCAGAATACCCGCGAGGGCGAGCAGGCTGAGTCGTTTGACCATGGTTTGATTCCTCCTCGTTGAATCCCCTCGTTTACGAGGGTGGGTTTTTCACATCATAGCAGGAGAAGGATAAGACGGCCGCAACTGCCTTGTCGCGGAGCTATTGGTAGGGGAAGAAGGAGTAGCCGTGTGCTGCCGCAAGTTGATATGTCCCTGAACGCCCTGCCGGGGGCCATTGAGCCGCCGCGGGCTATTGAGCTGTTGGAAGAGTTCCAGAGCCAAGGCCGGGGAAGGGGCAATTACCAGTTTAAGTTCCTCCTCTTGGCTGTCGAGGATTGCCGTAACTTCCGCACCTTGCTGTGTGGTGGCTGATCCATCCTGGCGGGTGACCCCTGGAAAGCGCTCCACAAGCCAACGCTCCAGAGCCAATCGAGCTTCCCGGGCGTCTTTCGCGCTGTCCCAGCGACTGCTCAGCAAGAATGATTGCCGGCTTCCCTCCTCCCACAATTGGTAACGGCAGCCGCCCCAACCTGCGGCTGCCCGGTCTGCCTCCTCGCTGGGGAGGAAAGTGCGGAACCAGGCAGCGAAGTCGAACTCCCCCAGCACGTTCTCATACACCAGCCGCCAATCGGCGAGGGCTGGAGGGGAAGAGGGAAGCGGGATAGCCAAGGGGGGGTCGTTTCCCTGGATGTACTTCTGGGGATGGAGGATCTGTTCGGTGGAAGTAGGAGGCTCCTCGTAGGCCTTATCGACAGCCGTCCAACCTCCTACCTCGTAGAGGGTCTGGACAAAAAGAAGGCCGGCTTGGTACGGGAAGAGAAGTGAGTCACGGATGTAAGGGGGCGCCGCATCCAACTGGCTGCTGTCTTGGGAGACGCCGGCCAAGAGGAGGCCAAGAAGCGACCCCCAGTCCTGCCCTTCTTGAGTTAAGTAGAGCGTCTCCCCCAAGCTGGCATCTCCTTCGATCAGACAGTCCACAGCGGTTGCCGTGTCGTCATCATCGGACCATTTCGGCTCATCGAATCGCAGCAAGTCGAAATGCTGATCGGTCAAGCCGTGGACCAGCTCGTGGGCGACGGTAATTCTTTCCTGATCAAGGACAGCCCAATTTTGGGGAGCTCCGGCCGCCCCAGCGCTGCCCCCGCTACGGTCGACCAAGTAGAGCCGGCCTTCCTGGGGATCATAGAAGCCGAGGATCTGCTCCCCGTATAGGCTATCCATCACCGCCTGCAGATCCTCGCCAGCCGGAAGCAGACCCAAGAACTTCATCACCTTCTCAGCGGCGAGGGTCTGGGCTGGATCAGCTTCCTGCTCGTTCATCTCGGCCAACTTAACTTCCAATTGCTGGGGATCGAGGGTTTCACAGGGGATTGGCTGCAACAAGTCAAGCTGCCGGACCGCGGCCACCTCCTCGGCCATGCGCGGTACATCCAGCGACCGGGGGGGATTGAGCAGGCCGGATAGGTCAACTGAGCAGCCGGTCAAGGTGATGGCTGCCAGCAGAAGAAGGGAAACCCACTTACGCATGCGCAAACCTCCAGGGCGCCCTGCCTGCAGCGCCATCTCTATTATATCTCCCAATGCAAGCATTCAGCCCGCGGCAGCATGATAGCCCCCGGCAGGGCGTCCTGCTATCATCGGGAGAGCGTGAAAGGAAGCTGCGGCGATGGATGGCATTAGTCCGGAAGTTCTAGACAGTTTGGAGCTGTTCTTCTACGCCTGGGATCCCCGGGCGGATACACCCATGCTCAGCTACCACAGCCCCTCTCTCCTGTTGCTGACCGGTTACCCGTTGGAATCGTTCCGGGATCCGCATTTCTGGCTTACCCTGATCCACCCGGAGGATCAAGTCCAAGCTGAAGAAGTCCTGGTCCGCCTCTTGCAAGGGGAGAAGTGTCACTCTATCTACCGTTTGCAAACCTGCGCGGGAGATCTCCTTTGGTTGGAGGACACGGCCATCCCCATCATGGAAGAAGGGAAGGTTGCCGGTATTCAGGGAGTGATCCAGAACATCACCGCCCGAAAACACACTGAAGAGTGGTTGCAGAGACAGAACAGCTACCTGGAAGCGCTGAACGAGATGACCTTTGGGGTAATCAACCGCCTGGAATTGAACGAACTGCTGGAAGTCATCTTGTCCCGCGCCTGCCGCTTGGTTGGGACTGAACACGGCTACATCTATCTGGTTTCCCCAGATGGCGAGACAATCGAGGTCCGTGCGGCATCGGGTATCTATTCCCAGCATCTCAGTTACCGCATGATTCGGGGGCAAGGATTGGCCGGAAAGGTTTGGGAAACATCGAAACCGATGGTAGTCGAAGATTACGACGCCTGGGCTGGCCGCTCTCCTACCTATCCGTACGGCTTGTTTCATGCCGCTGTCGCTGTTCCCCTTTTTTCCAGCGAGGAGGTCATCGGGATCATCGGCGCCGCACACATCGAGCCGGAGAGAAGCTTCAGCCAGGAAGAAGTGGAGATCCTCATCCGCTTCGGTCGTCTGGCCTCGGTGGCCTGGGATAACGCCAAACTCTTTTCCACGGCCAATAACGAGCTAGCCGAGCGCCGGAGGACCGAGGTTGAACTGCGGGCCAGCCGACATTTTGTGCAGCATGTCCTCGACGCCACTCCCAACATCATCGCCATTTCTGATCTTCGAGAAAATCGCAACGTCTATGCTAACCGAGATATCGCCACCATCCTCGGGTACCAGGTCGAGGAGGTGCAAACGATGGGCTCCTCATTCTTTGAAACCTTGATTCATCCGGAAGATGCGCCGCGCGTCGCACTGCATCTCCAGCATATAGTCAAGGCCGAGGAAGGGGAAATGCGTGAAGTAGAGTACCGTATGAAGCATAAGGATGGGCAGTGGCGATGGCTGCATAATCGAGAATTGGTCTTCTCCCGGGATGCGGAAGGTCGACCCGTTGAGAGTCTCCGCATCATTGAAGATGTCACCGAGCGTACGGCGTCTGAGGAAGCGATGATTGATAACGAACAACGCTACCGGCAGCTCTTCGCCGCTGCCGAACACCAAGCGCTGGAGCTCTCTCTGCTGGACACAGTGAAGACGGCGATAGCCCGCGAAATGGACCTCTCTACCATCTTCCGCACAGTTGTAGAAGCCATTGCTCGTACTTTCGGCTATACCCTGGTCAGCCTGTATTTATTGGAGGGAAGGGTCTTGCATGTGCAGCACGCTGTGGGTTACGACCAGATTATCGCCGAAATCCCCACCGACCTAGGGGTCAGCGGACGCGTAGCTCGCACCGGCTCTCCTGTTCTGCTGAAGGATGTAACTGCTGATCCACATTTTTTAAAAGCGCACCCCGGAATCACCTCGGAGGTCTGTGTGCCGCTCTTCGACCAAGGGCGAGTCGTCGGAACCCTCAACGTGGAAAGCAGCGACACAACGCGCCTGGGTGAGGAAGATCTTCGCATCCTCACCCTCCTAAGCGAGGACATCAGCATGGCCATCAGCAGGGCTCGCCTCTACGAGGAGGCCCAGGCCAGCGAAACGCGCCAGCGAAAATGGGCCGAGGAATTGCAGGCCCTTTACGAGACTTCTCTGGAGATCAACGCTCAACGCGACCAGGAGGCTCTTTTGAAAGCGATCGTGCGGCGTGCGGCGGAGTTGGTGGGAGCCCAGATGGGAGGACTGTACCTGCTTCGGGAGGACAGTCAGGAGCTGGAGCTAGTGGTCAGTCATCACCTCCCGGGGGATCTCATCGGAACCCGGCTCAAGCTGGGGGAAGGACTCTCCGGGCGAATTGCCCAAACTGGCCGGCCGCTGGTGGTGGAAGACTATTTGAACTGGGAAGGGATTGCCCCGGTCTATGCCGGCCGTTCCTTCCGCCGGGTGCTAGGCGTACCGATGAAAGTCGGTGAGCGTGTGATTGGCGTAATCAATGCCACTGACGACATCCATACTGGTTCTTTCACGCCGGAGGAAATCCGTTTGGTCAGCATGTTCGCCGACCAAGCCGCCATCGCCTTGGAAAATAAGCGCTTGGTAGTAGAGTTGCGTTTACAGCTTGCGGAGAGAGTGAGAACCGAGCGGGCGCTAGTAGACAGCGAAGAACGCTACCGGGAGCTGGTGACCAGTCAAGAGGAAGGCGTCATCGAAGTAGATCCGGAGGAGACCTTTATCTATGCCAATCCTTCCGCCGAGCGCATCCTGGGCGTCCCCCCCGGCAGTTTGTGCGGGCGCAACCTGCGCGAGTTCACCGATCAAGAGACCTTCGATCGGGTGCTCGAGCAGACCAAGGCCAGGAACCAGGGTGAAACAGGCCACTATGAGCTGTGGATCCGCCGATTGGATGGTCAACGACGTTTGATGCGCGTCACTTCCCTTCCCCGTATGGACGATCAAAACCATTACTCCGGCAGCTTCAGCGTTTTCGAGGATATCACCGAGCGTCACGACGCTGAGGAGGAGCGCAATCGCCTGGCCTCCTTCCCGGAGATGAACCCAACCCCGATTCTCGAGGTCAACGGGGAAGGAAAAGTCACCTATATGAATCGCATAGCTCGCCAGCGCTTCCCGGACCTTGAGATCACTGGACTGCGGCACCCCTTCCTGACCGGTCTGTTCTCGGTCCGCTCCCTGATGAAAGACCACGGCCTGTCCTTCCTCGTGCGGGAATTGCACGTCGGGAATTCGCTCTTCCAGCAGGCTATCAATGAGGTGGAAGGGGGGGACTTGGTGCGCATCTACGCGCTCGACTTGACCGAACAGAAACTGGCCGAAGAGGGGTTGCGCATCTCCGAGCAGCGCTACCGTCTGTTGGTGGAGCGCAGCTTGGCTGGAGTATTCCGCAGCACGCCCGAGGGGCGGCTGTTGGATTGCAACGACTCTTTCGCCCGGATCCTCGGCTACGATTCACAGGAGGAGGTATTGGCGCAACCGGCGGACACATTCTATCAAGACCCCAAAGAGCGCAAGTCGCTCATTGCCCGCTTGTTGGCGGAGGGCTCACTCAGCAACATCGAGTTCGCCATCCACCGCAAGGATGGCAAAACCAGTTGGCTGCTCGAGAATGCCACCCTGATCGTGGGGGATGCGGACGCCGCGGTGGTCATGCAGGGGACGGTGATCGACATTACCGAGCGCATCGAGGCGCAGCAGAAACTGGAGCAGAGCTTGAAGCGGCTGCGGCAGACTCTGGACGAGACCGTGCAAGCGCTGGCTTCGGTGGGGGAGATGAAAGACCCCTACACGGCAGGGCACCAACTGCACGTTTCTCAGCTAGCCTCCTCTATCGCCCAGGAGCTGGGATTCGACGAGGAGCGCGTGGAGGGAATCCGCGTAGGTGGTCTGATCCACGATTTAGGCAAGCTTTACGTCCCGGCGGAGATCCTCAGCAAACCCGGCAAGCTCAGCCAATTGGAATTCTCCATGATCCAAACGCACGCCCAGGCCGGCTACGAAGTGTTAAAGTCAATCCAGTTCCCCTGGCCGGTGGCGGAGATGGCATTGCAACACCACGAACGGATGAATGGCTCGGGCTATCCAAGAAAACTGAAGGGAGAGGAGATCCTCTTGGAGGCGCGGATCCTGGCTGTGGCGGATGTCGTCGAGGCGATGGCCTTCCACCGCCCCTACCGTCCAGCCCTCGGTGTGCCCAAAGCCTTAGAGGAGATCAAGCGCGGCCGCGGGGATCTCTTTGACACGATGGTGGTGGATGCCTGCCTGTGCCTCTTCCAGGAGAAGGAGTTCCAGTTTCACTGAGTGGTCAGCGCGCTGTCTGCAGCTCGCTGATTGGTCCGGTCGCAACTCACCCCAAGGAATTCCCGGATTGACCGGAGGTCTATTCCCCCGGAGCTTTTACTGCACGAACTCTGGCCCCTTCCCGCTGGGCGCTCTGCCTGGAGAGGGGATTGCTCCGAACTGAGCCTCGTACCTACGCATATTCTCCTCTAACGCTTGTAAGAAAGCTTTGGTGTGTTGGGGGCTCATGACGATCCGCTCGACGATCCTGATCAACTCGGGTTGGTCGGGTAGGGTTCGGCCAAAATCGATGACGAACTCAAATGGCGTGTGCGAGATCCGCACAGTGTTCGAGTAGGTCCCAAAGGCTTTCTCAATGGGCACATCCACTTTCAATTCCTTCATCGCATCCTCCTCATTTTTCTCTCACTATCGCGCAAGCCGCACAAAAAGGCAAAGAACGCAGAAGTTTCACTGTGGCGTATAATCGGCCTATGACTGCTGACCGTTATTCTCCCGCTGCCTTTTTCGAGCTGAACGACTGCCTCTTCGCAGACCTCTTCTCTACTGTGAGGTTCGTATGGGAAATCCTTCCCAGGATCGGCGACTACCTGGCTGCCACCCTCCACCCGGCCATCATGGGTACGGTGCTGGAGGGAGCTTACCTGGAAGGCCCCATCTACATTGGCCCGGGCACAATTGTAGAGCCTGGCGCTTACATCAAGGGGCCTGCCTGGATCGGTCCCGATTGCGAGATTCGACAGGCCGCCTACCTGCGCGGCAACGTGCTGGTGGGCCGTCACTCGGTGATTGGCCACGCCACCGAGGTGAAGAATTCTATCCTCCTCGATCACGCTGCCGCCGCTCACTTCAACTATGTCGGCGACTCCATCCTCGGCAACCACGTCAACCTCGGGGCCGGCACCCGTTTGGCCAACTTGAAGAACACGCCAAGCGAGATCGTCTTGAAAGATGGCGGCCAGGAGATTCACACCGGCTTGCGCAAGTTCGGAGCAATCCTCGGCGATGGCGCTAAGACCGGATGCAACGCGGTGACTAATCCGGGGACAATGCTCGGCCGAGGCGCCGTCGTCTACCCCTGCCTCTCCGTACGCGGCGTCTTCCCGGCCGGGGCGGTGGTCAAGGCGCGCGACCTCTACACGGTTGAGCTGCAACCGTAGCGAAATCTCCCATGTGCCGCCTGCTCCTTACCATAGACAAAGACAGCCCACCCGCAGACGGGGAGGCTCTTTCGCTCTTTTCCGCCTTTCGCGAACTGGCCGTGCGCGGTCGTGTGCCGCCCGGATCCACCGCTGGTCACTTGGATGGTTGGGGCTGGGCTTACTGGTGCGAAGATGTGGGACTGAGCCTACAGAAAGAGGCGGCCGACCCCCGCCTTCCAGCTTGCGCCCAAACCATCAACGAAATGGCAGGGCGCCGCCCGACCCTTGTTATCGGGCACCTGCGCAAAGCATCTCCGGGGATCCCCATTCGACAGGAGAACACACACCCCTTCTGTCGTGATGGTTGGGCTTTCGCCCACAACGGGACCATCCATGATGCCGGCCGCATCCCCATTGGGAATCTCTCTCCGGAAGGGGATGGAGACTCCGAGCGGCTTTTTCTCTTCCTATTGAACCGCCTGCAGGGAGTTGCCATAGCGGCCCGGGTCGCAGCCATCGGCCAGGCGTTGGCAGAACTGGAGAATTACTGCCTGGATTACACCGCTTTGAACTTCTTTCTCTCTGATGGCGCTGAAGCTTTCGTCTCCTGCCGCTACCGCGATACCGCACTCACCTCGTATTACCAGCTTTGGAAGAGACAGGACGCAGCGCTTCCGGCCGTCTGCTCCGAGCCGATCGGCGGCGGGAGATGGATCCCCTTGGAGAATGGGGCGCTTCTTCGGTTCTCTTTGGGAACGAATCAGCGGTTGAGTGGTTGAGCTTGTTAACAAAGTTGACAGCCCCCGGCAGGGTGTCAGCCTATCTTTTCTTACTCAGTCACTTCGTTACTTGACTACTTATCAGCCCCCCGCAGGGTGTCTTTTACTGATTTACTGATTTTCCGAGGTTGACTTTTTTTCCGCTTCCCTTTCAAATAGAAGATAATGGAACAGCGCAACGAAATACTGCAGCTTCTATTGCAGGATCCTGTCGGCAATTTCGAGCTCTTGTTCCATTTTCGCGGCGACCGCGAAGCCCGCTTTTGGCTGGAGAGCCCAAATTCCTACCTGGTGGAGCTCCCCACTGCCCATAAAGCCTTCCTCTGTGGTGAGGAGAAAGCTTGCGAGCGCCTCTTGCCCAACCTCAAGGAAGACCATTATCTGGTTCAAGCGCCATATCCCTTGCTTCCCTTGTTGCGTCGCGTTTTCATCGTTCGAATGGTGGAGACCAACCTGCTCTTCACTCTTCACCGAGAAGACTTCATCCCAGCCCCGGATACTCGGGTCCGGCCCCTGATCCCCCGCGGTTTCCCGGTCTGCTATCAGGTGGGCGAGGAGAAGCTTTCCCTGGAAACATTCTACGGGCTCTTCCTGGACGACCAAGTGGTCTCCTACGGGGGAACCCAGTTCGAGTCTGAGCATTGGGCGGAAATCGCTTGGCTGCGCACGGAAGAGGAGCACCAACGCAAGGGGTATGCCCTGAAAGTGGTCTCGGCTGTAGTAGATGACTTGCTAGGAGAGGGCAAACAACCAATCTACCGAGTGTCAGCCGATAACCTGGCCTCGCGCCGCCTGGCGGAGCGGCTGGGATTCACCCTGCACTCGGAATTCCTCTACGTGACCGTCCGCCGCTAACTCCGCGTTTCATCGCTGATCTCCTCGCTTCGTTCTGATCTGTTAGGCGTGGATAGCAGGAAGAATTAGCTTCCTTTCTTCCTGTCGCGGTCATCATTCTCGCGACGAATCGGGTGAGCACCTAGTGAGTTCTACTAGTCAGGATGATCCTATCCACCGATTGTGCTCGTCTCACAGGTTGTCTTACTGGAACCCACATCCTTATCGAACTTTGAAAATCAGAAGGGGAATCCCGCACCTGGGCTTAAGTTGGACGAACAAAATGGTCCATGAAAGAAGTTTGTTCGATCCGACCTTTCTTGGGCATTTTCCAATATGAAAAACCCTACTCCTCAAAGAAGGCTTCAGGGAGCTGCTCAGCGGGGAACTCGGCCAGCAAAACCCACCTCTGGCATATTGAAAGGAAACGCAGTCCGAAGAAAAATGTGGCAATCGGGCTATCAGGCCGCGCCACTTTGGATGTCTTTGTGGCTCTTCTCTTCTGTGAGCCAAGAGGGCAGGAAGCATGACCTGCGTAAATGAAAAAAGGCAAGTGCATCATAATAATCACCGTTAGACAGTGAACTGGGTTAATATGACAATATAACAGCGCAAAGAATATAAGATTTTCTGCTGATCGAAATTTGTTTGCCTTTTATCCTTTTCTTCGTTTATAATTATATAGAAAAAGAAGGAGGTCGATGGGTAAGGCCCGTAAAGCGGGGAAGGAAACTAGGGGCATCATGATGAAATGAGAAATCCAAAAAACCATGAGTAAGATGAATTAAAAAAGGAGAAAAAGCATGAAAAAGGGAAGGGTCATTTATTTCATTGTGTTGCTTGTCTTATGTGCGCTATTTCTGGTTTCATATCAACAAATAAGTCTAGCGAGCTCGACTGTCTTGAATGGTGATCAGCAAGAAACATTGGTCGATGTTGTCCGGGTGGGATCAAACTTCCTCGCCCATTCTGCTTGGGGGGCTTTGGACAAATGGAAAGGAGCCGCTCTTTCGGAACCCTTTCCTTTATACGACTTGGATAATCATTTAAGTGCTTATGGCTTTAATGTCATGGACTTGAACGGACCCTGCGGCTACATCATCGTTAATACCGATAAGGACGATGCTCCTATTCCAGAGTTTGGAGATGGCCCGGGGCTTCCTTTCTTGGAAAAATACCGTGAGATCAGTACGAAAGCAGGAACAGCGCTCCTTCCTGACCAAGGGCTTGGCGCATCTAGGGTCATCTATCTGTCTGCCACGACTTTTTTAGCAGAATTCCCTATTTATCAAAAAGATTCTTCGGGTTGCCTGATCTTTGATTTGCAAACGGGTGAGGTTTTAACTGCCCTTCCTTCGAAGGCCGTTTCAACTGATGTGCCTTCTAGTGGCACGAATCAAAAGGCCTGGGCATTTCTAGAGAAAGCCTCCAGCTCTGCAACGCCCGATTCTATCTTCTTGGAAAGAATCATCTCAGGTGTACCCGCCTATTTATGGTTCAGGGGTCTGTATGACCACGGCCCCTAATGGATCCACCGGCCTCGGAAATATCCCAGTAGGAATCTACCAGGTTGGCGCTAATCATGGGTATTACTTCCAATCATGGAATGATGGGACAGGTAGGTATTATTCGACCATGTCCAAATTTATGGACAAAATTCAAAACAATAGGCCTCTTGTCGTCACAGTACTGGGTAGTTCCACATATCATGATCACAGTATGGCTGGCTATGGATATCGTGTCGACATGGGAGTTTATTACATCATTGTCCACGATACCTGGGATAAAAACGCTTATTATCTTGATTATAATAGCTCGGTGGTGAATAACCCCACGTGGAAATATGTAATGCCATATTGAGATGGCTCCTTTTTTGAGAATAGCCTCTTGTTTGATTTCTGTCTTGACCATGGCTTTTCTGTGCTCTAGTTGTAGTCCCATCATAGGTCCGAATTTAACCTCGGAATTTAAAACGGAGCGCCTGGCTCGAGAGAAAGCAGGGATCGTCAGGATCGAAAGGATAGAACTATGCACCGCCGGGCCTATTTACCGCTTGGTGATTGGTCTGGATGAAGAGGGGCGAGAGAAAGGGGCTTGGATTGACACCGACGTACAGTTCGTCGTTGCCCTGGCCGAGGGAATTTCTCGACCCAGGGCGATTGAGGTCGCCGAAAGCCGAGGTTTCTCGGAGCAACTTCAAATCCAGTTGATCTACAAGCCCGCTCAATGGCAATCATTGGAAGAGCTGGCGAAGTCAGGCAGTCAGGTCTTCTGGTGGATCGTTGAACCTGCTGGAGCGGCTCCTATGCATGAACTTTGGTTGAATTTCTATGACGGAAGGATCCTTTGGGAGGGGAGGTGCTCTAACGAAACAGAGGAGATGAAGCCTATTTCAAGCACGCGACCTTAATCACGATGCCGGCGCTCTTCTATATGATTCGAACGGCAGACTCCCGGCTTATGGCCGATTACCGTGATCTACCGGTGGCTCACAATTATGGGGACAGATTTAAATCTGTCCCCATAATTGCACTAAACATGCTGCCGCAGGCTGCTTTCTAACATTTCGACAACCGGACGCACACCGCTGTATCGCCTGGATGTGATTCGCCCTTCTCCTGCTTGTCCCCAGATGCTACATTCAGGCAATTTTTAGAACGAAGGGAACAACCATCGTGCAGAGTAAGATTGAGATCATTGAACTACTGAAAAAAGAGCAAGTCCGCTTTGTCAGCCCCCAATTCACCGACCTGCTGGGTATGGTCATTAAAAACGCGCTGCCGCGGGCTATCCTATGGCCGCGGACTATCCTGTGGCCGCGAGCTAGAATGTCACCTTGCCGGTTCACCGCTTTTTCAGCGACTGCTTGG
>JAPLHV010000219.1 GCA_026389455.1 Coprothermobacterota bacterium | reverse complement strand
CGCTGGAGAGCACTGCTCTGGTTGGGCAGCCGTTGCAGGTGGAGGCGCGTCTGGCCGACCTCAGCCAGCAGCCGATCTCCGGGGCGGAGGTGACCTTTACGGTGGCCGGGGCACATTCCCAGACAGCTACCACCCTCACCAATCCGTCCGGGGTGGCCAGTTGGTCCTATGCCGGTCTCGGACAAGGCATGGACCAGATCATTGCCTCTGCTGGAGGGCAAGCCACTACCCCGGCTAACGTCACCTGGGTTGACCCGCAGTCGATCGGCATCGTCGGGTTGACTGCCACACCCTTGGTTGATGTCTCCGGCTGGAAGCCGCTGAACCTCAGCGCCAGCAGCCCCGGCGCAGGGAGCTGGAGCATCAGAATCCTCTCCCCGGGAGGGGAGGACGTAACCAGTGCGGGAAGCCTCTCCATCACCAGCCCCAACCCGGGCACAAGCTTTGCCGCCAATTGGATCCCCTCTTCCTATTATGCCCTCACCGGCGCCCATCAGGCGGTTGTGCAGCTCACGGACGGCACCAGCACGGTCACCGCAGCGATTACTTTCGCCGTCTACAACTTTACCGTTCGCATCCGCAGCGTCACCTTCACCGATGCCAGCTTTAATCCCATTGCCGCGCCGCGGGCGGGGCAAAACTTCTTCATCAAAGTGGAGATTCAAAACGTCGGGCCAAGCGCTCTTTCAATGGTTTTCGTCCCAGTGATGGTGGGCAGCCAATACATAGGAGGCGGAGCGATGGGCAATGTCCTCCCCGGCCAGGTGGCTTCCCCCTTCATTGCAGCCAACATTGCTGCAGCCGGCAGCTATACCGTGCGAGCCTATTCTTGGACAGGTCCGGGAGGGGCTGCCTTGGCGCAGCCGCTGATCTTGTCAATCACCGTCTTACCCTGACTCGCGGCCACTGAGCCGCATCATCAAGCAACCGACCGAACAGGCCTCAACAAGGGGCCTGTTCTGATTCCATGGCGATTTGACGAAGCTCTCGCAAGTCCGCCTGCAGCAGGGGAAAGTTCTCCCGGCTCTGGCGAAGGCAGTGCATCAACTGCTGATAGGGTTCGGGGATGTTCAATCGATAGAGCGAAAATGCCCCTACTCGTTGAGCGCTGACTAGCCCGGCGTTATGAAGAATAGTCAGATGTTGCGAGACGTTGCTTTGGGAGAGACATAATACTCGGGCCAGATCGCTCACGCAGAGGTCCTTTTCGATGAGCAGGTTGACCATGCGCAGACGGCTCTGGTTGGAGAGGGCGGCGAACATCTGAGCCAAATCCTGCACGTCTCCTGCCGCTCCACTTTCCTCTCCGGCTCCCGGGGAGGCTAGCCCCGGTGAAGCCCATGCTTTTTTTCTCATGAATCGGTCGTTCTCTCTTTACATAGAAATTTAGAATATTCTAATATATTAAATAACTCCCTACGAGCATTCAACAGGAAAGCGGCAAGAGGGAATCTGATGGAAAACAAGAACAGCGGTCCTGCCTTATCGGTGATCGACCATCTGCGCGAACTTCGCAGCCGGATCATTCGTGCGGCCTTGGCCTTAGTCCTCTTCACAGTCGTCATTTTTTCCTTCACACCGGCAATCCTGCACTGGGTCGAGGAGCAACTCTTCCCCACCTGGCAGCTCTACGTATTTTCCCCCGCCGAAGGGGTGATTGTGCAGATGAAGATAGCGCTGGTGCTGGGTTTTGCCATGGCTTCGCCGGTGATCCTCTACCAACTGTGGGCATTCCTTGCTCCTGCCCTGCGCGACAAGGAGCGTCAGGCCATCCGCGGCGTGGTCATTCCTTCCACGCTGCTCGTGGCTCTTGGGTTGCTCTTTGCCTGGAAAGCATTGCTGCCTGTGATGATGAGTGTTCTCTACAACATGACCATTGCCCTCGCCCAGCCGCTCTTCGGTTTGGATAAGACGATCTCCTTGGTCACCCTCTTTCTTTTTTTCAGTGTCCTGATGTTCCAACTGCCGCTCGCTATCCTCATCCTGGGGCGAGTTGGGCTTGTCTCCCGGCGTTCTCTGGCTCGCCAACGGAAATATGCCATCCTGGGCATCGCCTTACTGGCAGCCATCGTAACCCCCGATGCCTCGCCGGTGACGATGATGATCCTGGCGGTTCCACTGTACCTGCTCTTCGAGCTTTCCATCTTCCTGGTTGGCTTGACCGAGCGCAAAGCCGGGTCTACTGCTTTGGCTGGAACGAGCGTCAGCGGTGGTCCCTAAATTGTCCAAAGTAGCAGATGAATAGGAAAAAGAAAGGAGGGGTGCGCGTTGTTGGGAACCACTGAGCTTCTCATCATCTTCGGGTTGGCTTTGTTGCTCTTTGGCGCCGATCGTTTGCCCAAATTGGGCCGCTCGATTGGACACACCATCAAGGAATTCCGCGAGGGACAGAAAGAAGTCTCTCTCACCGAGAGCAAAACAGACGAACAGAAAGACACGGTACATGCCGGTAGTTAAAACGAAGGAGAACTGAAAATGACGGAAGTGAAAGAGGATCTCACCCTTGACACCAAAGGCCTCAGTTGCCCGATGCCTATTCTGAAGCTGAAGAAGGCCATCGACGGGTTGAAGAGCGGCCAGGTGCTGAAGATGCTGGCCAGCGATCCCGGCTCGGTGGCCGATGTGAAAGCCTGGGCTGAGAAGACCGGCCACACGCTGCTGTCCTCCAGCCAGGACGGCGCGATCTTTGTATTCTTTCTGAAGAAGAGCTAGGAGAAAGAGATGATAGAACGCAAGAACCGACTCGCCATCATCGCTTCCAAGGGCACCCTGGACATGGCCTACCCGCCTCTGATCCTTGCTACCACAGCGATAGCGATGGAGATGGAGGCTGGGATCTTCTTTACTTTCTACGGCCTGAACATTATCCGCAAAGACCGCAAGAACAAGCTCTTCGTCGCGCCCATAGGCAACCCGGCCATGCCGATGCCGATGCCGAACATCTTGGGGATGCTGCCGGGAATGACCTCGATGGGCACGATGATCATGAAAGGGATGATGAAGAAAGCCAATGCCCCCTCAATAAATGAGCTGCTGGAGATCTGCCGTGAGTCCGGAGTGCGCATGATCGGCTGCCAGATGACGATGGACGCCTTCGGCTTGAAGAAAGAAGCGCTGATCGATGGCATCGAGGTCGGCGGGGCAGCGACTTTCCTGGCCTACGCCGCCGAAGCCGCTGTCTCTCTGTTCATCTGAGGAGGCGAGATGGCGGATTCCAACAAGATCCTCATTGTGATGACCTCCGGCCCGGAGACCCCGCGCCGCTGCGGTACCCCCTTCTTCCTGGCGGCAGTGGCTGCGGCCATGGAGTACGAGGTGGAGATGATCTGCACTATCGACGGCATCCTGCTCTTGAAGAAGGGGGTGGCCGAGAACTTGCGGGTTATCGAAGGGGGGAAGCCGATCCTGGCTTTCATGCGCGACGCCATCGAGGCGGGGGTGAAGATTTT
>JAPLHV010000046.1 GCA_026389455.1 Coprothermobacterota bacterium | reverse complement strand
GATTCCACCGAGCACCAGGCTGAAGTCATAACCTGCTCTTGCGGCTGCGTCAACCACGCCGCCTTCCCACCGGAAGTCTCAGCCCCCGTGCAGTATGGTCCCCGCCTGAAGAGCTTGGTCGTCTATCTGCGCGACTACCATCTGCTGCCCTGTGAGCGGCTCAGCGAGATCATGCGCGACCTCTTCGGCTGCGGCAGCTTCAGCGAGGGCACCCTGACCAACTTCGACGCCGATTGCTCGCGGCGGCTGGAACCGGTCGATGCTTCCATCCGCGATCTGGCGGCCGCAGCCAAGGTGGCCGGCTTCGATGAGACCGGCGTCCGCGCCATCGGCAGCCTGCACTGGCTGCACACCGTCTCAACCCCCCGGCTGACCTGGTATTTCGCGCACAAGCGGCGCGGACGCGAAGCCATGGATGTTGCCAGCATTCTTCCCACCTTCCGGGGTCGCGCCGTCCACGACTTCTGGAAATCCTATCTGAAGTATGACTGCAAGCATGCTTTCTGCAACGCGCACCTCTTGCGCGAACTGATCTTCCTCGACGAGGAGCAGAAGCAGAGGTGGGCCTCGCCGATGATCGACCATCTGCTGATGATCAAGGATGCCGTCGATGCCGCTCGCGACGTAGACCTCGCCGCCCTGCCGGTCGAGGACCTGGACCGCTTTATGAAGGACTATCGGCGGATCGTGGAAGAGGGCTATGCCGAGAACCCGGTCACGGACTGGTCAGCCGGCCCCAAGCGACGGGGTTTGCCGCCCTGCTGGACTTCTGTCGTATCCGCGGCTATCTCTCCACGGCCAGGAAGAACGGCATCAACCCTCTTGACGCTCTGCGTCGGGTCTTTCTGGGAAACCCCTTCATCCCCGCTGTCAACACCTCTTAGCCGCAGCTGCTCGCCGGCCGGCGCCTCCACTGAGGATGAGGCCTTCTATCCGGATAACCTACCTCTTGCCAGATTCCTGTTCACCCTGTAATCCTGTTAGAAAACTACCTGGGCAGTAACGAGAACTATTCCTATCAGGCGATTACGGATTCTCTTGATCCTTGCTTTGCTTTCTCTTCTGACATTACCTGTCCAAGCTGCCACCCCCAGCGCAAGCGACAGCGAATCCCCCGAGGTCATGATCGTCCTTACCATCGGTTCCACCGAAGCCCAGATCGGCTCCAAGACCAGCACCCTCGATGCCGCTCCTTTCATTCGAGACAGCCGCACCTATGTGCCGGTGCGCTTCGTCGCCGAGTCGATGGGAGCCAAGGTAGGCTGGGTGCAGGAAGAGCAGAAGGTCACCATTGCGCTGGAGAAGAATGTCATCTGGCTGTGGATCGGCAAGAACACAGCCACGGTCAACGACCTGGAGAAAACCCTCGACGCTCCGCCGATCATCGAGAGCAACCGCACCTTCGTCCCTGTCCGCTTCGTCAGCGAGAACCTGGGAGCAGCCGTGAGCTGGAACGCCCACGACCAGACGGTTACGGTCAGCTACGGCCGGACCAAGCTCACGCCTCCATCACCAAAAACCCCCACGCTGGTTCCTGCCTGGATGCTCAGCGATGACCAGATCCAGGACGTTCTTGACCGGGGGAACAGCATCTCAACTGCAGATTTCCAGCAGTTCATCGTTTCGCATTACGGTTCCCCCGTGACCGAAGAGGGGACCTTCGACCCTTCTCTGTACGGAATGACCTTCGTGTTGACTCCCTATGCCCTGATATTCCACGATGTCTATTGGAACCGGGACTACCGAGAGACCCCGCTCTCTTTCGAAGAGGTGAAAGAGAACGCTGTTGTGTCCTCTAATTACCTTTGGGCGATCACCATTATCTACAGCAATGACAAGAAATTCTACGAAGGCCATTATTTCTCCCGGATGAAGCTGGAGAACGGCACAGTTCTGGATCCGCATCCCCCAGAAGGGACGTTTACCGGATGGTTCCTCAACGATTTCGCGACCGAGAAATACCCCGGCATGAAGTACAGAGGCGCCTGTGTATGGGTTTACGACACGGCCCAGATCCCCCGGGATGCCAAGATCATCCTCGAATTCACCACCCCCACGGGCAATCAGGAAGTGCCGTTCGACCTCGGCAAGATGGAATAAGGGAAACGATGAACGGGCAACCCCCCGTATTTGGACAGGGAGATAGGTAGTCCGGGGATGGAATATCTCACGAAGATCGACTGGCATCTTTCCTATTTCGCCTCTGGTTTTATTTTATATTTGCTCGCGCGGGAGGGTGAGGAAAAGATTGATCCGATCCCAAGGCTGCTATGGAAAGCTTTCCTGGTGGGCATTGTGGTTTATGTAGGATGTCTTACGGGTATTGATTTCCTACCGTGGTTGGCGAGCAGGATAACGAATCCCGTTCTTTCGCAAGTGGTCGGCAATTGGTTTTTTTGTCTAGCGATCGGTTTGGCGGTTGGCTGGGCTCTTCGCAAGCTGTTGTTCCGGTTGTTTGTCAGGCCACGACCTCAAAGTAAATGGTGCTATGAGCTTTTCTGTGGGTAGAGCTCCAGCTTCCCGAGGAAGAAGAGGATGGCAGTGCGCAGACTCTCGAAACGACGGTAGCCTCGAGCACAGTTGATGAGATGTTGGATGCGGCTGTTCAATCCCTCCGCGCCGG
>JAPLHV010000144.1 GCA_026389455.1 Coprothermobacterota bacterium | reverse complement strand
CCTTTAATCCGATTACCGATACGAACTGGCCGGTTTTCTGGAGCGGCATTGGAAAAATGGGGCAACAAGAGTTCATCGATTCCGTAAACGCATATTGAACGGCATAGAGGCATCCTCGTCGCTGAAGCGATGTGGTTGAGGGGTCTGAGAAAAGGGGACAGATTTATTTTCCTTCATTACACTCAGGGCGGATTGCCAATTTACTGTCCCCGAGCGTAGCGATCTACGGAACAGCTTCCCGGCCGCATTGATTACTTTGGCCAAGGCTGCATAGCATTCCGCTCGCTTCTCTCCCTGCCGGCGAGAAAATAAATCTGTCCCCGCTAATTCAACAGCTTGGTTCAGGCAACCAAGGCAAAGGCTCGCGGCGCCGGAACCTTCAAGAACCTGAGGACCATCATCGCCATAATCAAAGGGAAGCAGGACTACAGCAAAGTATGGTTACCCACTTGAAATGAGAAGGAACCTTTTTTCCTAACCATCCTGTATTATCAATGTTCTGGCAATCTGGGGCATCTCTCTCTGGAAAAAGCTGCGAATTCCCTCCCAACTGGCCTGAAAGTAGATCATTGGATCCGGATCGCTATCGGCGTCTTGGAAGTAGACCAAGCTTTTCAAGATATGGTGATAATTGTGTGCGACCGACGGATACTGAGCAGGCAAGTGAAGAATGAGATCCTTCAATCCTTCCAGGTTCCGCGCGCACCAATACAGATCGTAGAAGTCTCTTTTTCGCCCTCTCTGGGAAATAGCGATGATCTTCATCACTGCAATGTCGAAAGCTGCCAACACCGAAACCGCCCCATGCCGAATTGGCGCCCGCCCAGGCAAGAACAATGGATTGGCAAGAAAGCTGATCTTCGAGCCAAACAACTCGCCATAGATCGTATTCTTCTTTACCCATTCTGTTCTCCAATCCGGGGTCATTAGAAAATTCGCCAACAACGTCTCCCCATCGAACTCAGATTCGGACGTGAAGAAGTCTAGATCGAAAGATTTGCGCGTACCTGCCTGGAGCGCTAATGCCGTTCCACCTGCCAGATACCATTTCGATTCTGCGAGCCAAGCTTCCTCTGACAAAAAATCCAGGGCTTTCTTTGTTTGAGGCGACAGTATCTCGTAATGCCAGTTCATCGATCTTGAAGAAGCAACTCCCACAGTGCCCTTGTCTGGGGTTGCAATGACCTGGAGCCGGCGATCACGCTCTTCAGGAGTGACTTGCTGTAGGTTTGCCACACCCAACGCACTTCATCGTCGTGCCCAAAATCCAGCACTCGTTCGATGATATATTGGGCATGTTTCTCTGTGTCGATCTTTTCTGGGTCAGTATCCCAAAACAGAGCTTGACGAAATTCCATGTCCTATTCTACCACGAAAAAGGGGACAGATTTATTTTCCCCACTACATTCAGAACGGATTGCCCATTGCCTGTCCCCGAGCGAGGCGATCTGCGGAACAGCTTCCCAGCCGCATTGATTACTTTGACCCAGGCTGCATAACATTCCGCTCGTTTTTCTCCCTGCCGGCAAGGAAATAAATCTGTCTCCAATAATTACTTGTTGGTTCTTGCCGGCGACCGTCGCTGGGTGTAGAACAGGGTCATGAAAGCCCAACGCGTCTACATTGTCTTGGGCGGTTGTTTCGATCCAGAGTTCGCCCGCTGGTCGAATGCACTGATCGAAGACTTCCGCACTGGAAAGCTTGTGCCTGTGATCTCCGAGATCATCACTGCTGAAATCGCTGATGCGCCAACAGAAGTGAGAGAGCTGTTAGTTGACAAGATCCGCCTTGGTTCCTTTTCATTTCAAGTGGGTAACTTACCAGCCAGCAGTAAGAAAAGGCATGCTGCCGCAGGCTGTTCAGTCCAGCTTCCCTGTCATCATGACGATGATGATCTAAGGAGTCTTTTCGGCCCTGGGACCGCCGCACCCCAGTGCGGCTCCTGTTCTTATGGATCTACCGCGCCGCATCGTTTTCCACGACAATGCAATCTTCACCAAAGAGACCCCCCTTAAGCGATTCGACGAGACCTCCGGTGTTCTGTATCGAAGTGGTGCAGATAGCCACGGGAGTACTGCCTTCGGAGTGATTGCTCTTCAGGTCGGTTATTTTCTCCCTTGTCACTGCAGATGCCGCACTGGGGTGCGGCGGTCCCAGGAAAGGCGATGATCCCAGAGGTCTTGTTTACCCTCAGACCGCCTTACCCACTCAATACGAGAAAAGAGAAAAGGGGACAGATTTATTTTCCAATGAAGTTCTTTGAGTGACCTTGAAAATCCCTCTTGACAAACGGGAATATCTAGGTAACATGGCGCCATGATTCCGCGCGACCAGGCTTTAGCCGGCATCAGAAGCGCGTTAGCGAGGAGCCGGGCTGTTGCCCTGCTCGGTCCCCGACAGTGCGGCAAGACTACGCTGGCTCGTCAGTTTGTTCCCCCCGATTCGCCCAACTATTTCGATCTGGAAGACCCTGTCAGCTTGGCCAGCCTGGATCAGGCCATGACAACCCTCAAAGGGCTGACGGGGCTTGTGGTGATTGATGAAGTTCAACGTCGTCCGGACCTTTTCCCAATTCTACGGGTGCTGCTGGATCGAGAACCGCTGCCGGCCCAATTCCTGATCCTCGGCAGCGCCTCTCCGGCGCTTCTTCGTCAATCCTCGGAATCTCTGGCCGGACGGATGGAAATCGTACCGATCGGCGGTCTGACGCTTAAAGACCTGGGAATGGGATTCCAGGAGGCGCATTGGCTCCGCGGCGGGTTCCCCCTTTCCTTTCTGGCGTCAAGCGACACCGACAGCGCCGCCTGGAGAAAAAGCTTCATCCAGACTTTTTTGGAACTGGACCTCCCCCAGCTTGGCGTCACCACCCCAGCGCCGACCTTGTTTCGTTTCTGGACCATGCTCGCCCACTATCACGGCCAAGTATGGAATGCGGCGGAACCGGCTCGCGCCATCGGCCTCAGCGAATCCACCGTCCGCCGTTATTTAGATCTGCTGGAAGGGGTCTTGATGGTTCGCCAACTGTTGCCATGGCATGAAAACCTGAAGAAGCGGCAGGTCAAAGCGCCCAAAATCTATTTTCGGGATAGCGGCATTCTTCATCAGCTTTTAGGCATCCGGGGGAAAAACGACCTCCTGACGCATCCGAAGTGCGGCGCCTCGTGGGAAGGGTATGTCATCGAAGAGCTGTTGACCAGCTTCCAACCCGACGAAGCCTTTTTTTGGGCCACCCATGCAGGGGCGGAGATCGACCTGTTGCTCTTCAAGGATCGCCGACGCATAGGCGTGGAAATAAAGCGAGCGGATGCGCCCAGACTGACCCCTCCCATGCGGGTTGCCCTGACGGATCTGGATCTGGATCGGCTCTTTGTTATTTATCCCGGGGAGCGGCGCTACTCACTGGCTGATAAAGTGGATGTTCTGCCTCTGTCTACTCTGACCAGAGAAAAGGGGACAGATTTATTTATTGATCCGCAGATCGCTCCGACAGGGGCAGTTGACTAGCAGCCCGGACTAAGCCCTTCGCTTTCCTTCGCTTCGCTCGAGGACAGGCGCTCAAGGGTAAGCCTTTCCTTCGCTTCGCTCGAGGACAGGCGCTCAAGGGTAAGCTCCGCGGCGAAGGTTTGGAGAAAATAAATCTGTCCCCTTTTTTGAAAAACCTTGCTGAAGTGGTATATTGTTCTTGATGAAAGCCCTGCGTGTAGGGCGAAGCGATTCAAGAATCAGGGAGAGGTAAAATGAAACTGGCGATTACCAGAACCATTTGTGTTCTGTTGCTGATTACGGGGTTGGTGTTTCAACCTTTGTTTCTAGCCGAAGACAGAGTTTCAGGTCAGATCGAGGCAGATTCGGTTTTAACCGCGTCGCCTACGAATCCTATTTGGACCCGTATAGGGCCTGATTATCCACCAGGACGAAGCGATGGAAGTATGGTTTTTGATTCACAAAACCAAAAAGCCATTTTGTTT
>JAPLHV010000119.1 GCA_026389455.1 Coprothermobacterota bacterium | reverse complement strand
GGTGATCTCCTCCAACGAGAAGCCCAGGCCGGCCAGCTTGGCGATGGCCTCCTCGAAGGTTCGGCGCACGGAAGGGGATAGCCCCTCCATGGCCAATTGGTCACTGGCCACCCCCACCCGCAGCGCTCCGGAAGCACGCTGCCGCGGGCTATCACGCCGCAACGCTTCCAGGTAATCGGGCGCTGCTTCCGGCAGGGAGGTGGAATCGAGGGGGTCGTGGCCGCTGATGGTCTGCATGGCCAGAGCCAGGTCGGGGATGTTGCGGGCAAAAGCGCCGATCTGGTCCAAGGAAGAGGCGAAGGCCACTAAGCCGTAGCGAGAAACCCGCCCGTAGGTCGGTTTCATTCCCGGCAAGCCGCAGAAGGAGGCCGGCTGACGAATCGATCCGCCGGTGTCCGAGCCGAGTGAAAGGTACACCTCGCCTGCCGCCACCGCGACTGCGGACCCTCCTGAGGAGCCGCCGGGGACGCGTTCCAGATCCCAGGGGTTGTGCGTTGGCCCGAAGGCGGAATTCTCGGTAGAGGAACCCATGGCGAACTCATCCATGTTACATTTTCCCAGGATCACAGCACCGGCTTCTTCCAGCTTGCGCACTACTGTGGCATCGTAAGGGGAGCGGAAATTCTCCAGGATGCGCGAGCCGCAGGTCGTGGGGGTATCACGCTGACACATATTATCCTTGATGGCGACTGGCAGCCCAGCCAAGGGACCGACCTCCTCCCCCCGCGCACGCGCCTTGTCGATGGAACGGGCACGGGCTGTGGCGGCCTCTTCCGCTACAAAGAGGAAAGATCCCAACTGCGGATCAATCTCGGCAATCCAGTTGAGGGAGGCGCGCACCAGCTCGGAGGAGGAAATCTCCCCAGCTTGGAGAAGAGGGAGGATCTGGTGCGCTGGTTGCATCAAGAGGGGATTGATCATTTGGTCTCTTCGTCGCCTTGTTCTTCCAGGAAGGTTCGGATGCGGAAGAACCCGCCTTCCCGTTCCGGCGCGTTCGCAAGGGCATCCTCATGGGACAAGCTCATATGAGGGGTATCCTCGCGCAGGACATTCGCCAAGGGCAGGACGCTGGTCGTGGGGGGGATCAGGGAGGTGTCCAGCGCAGAGATGCGGGAGAAGTGGGAGAGCAGCGCCTCCATCTCTCCGCGCATGGCCAGAAGCTCTTCCTCGTCGAAAGCCAAGCGAGCCAGGCGGGCGATATGGCGCACATCTTCGAGGGTGACGATCATCGTTTCACTGCTTGAGGGACAGGATGGAGAATCGCATCGGCGGAAGAGTGCGGACCATCGGCAACCGGCAGGAGAGAGAAGGCAACGGTCATAGCAGGTTCCCCAACAAATAGGCTGCTATCAAGGTCACAAAGAGGCTCACCAGGCTGGCTCCGACCGCGTGCTTGCCTTTCAGGTTGTGCAGTCTGCGCAACAACTGAGCGTAGAGAAAGCAGCCGAAGATCGGTCCCAACAAGCTGGAAACCACGTCCAGCAACTGGAACACGATAGTGGGACCATCGGCCATCGTTGGAAGAATCATCAGGCGGTTCACTGTGAGCAAGGCGATGGTCACCAGGGTCGGGAAGAAGAGAGAGGCCGGCGTGGCCATCACGGTCTGGTAAAGCGTTCCCTCCCCCTTCGAGTTCACCGCCCAGACGAAGGCCAATAAACCGCACAACCCCGTCAGCAGGAAAGCAAGAGGGAAAATCAGCAGGAACTGTGGCTGGAAGAGGCCGCCTACGGCTGTGGTCACTGCGATGATAACCGCCGCCAGGATCAGGAGGAGGACGCTGTTCTCCGCATAGTGGGCCAAATCCTCAGGGTGGGCCAATCCGGCCCGCAACAGGTCGAACAGATCACGCATGGTGGTTCCCTTTCTTCTCGTCAACTCGCGTCAGCATCTCCAGGAACTGTCCCTCATCGAGGATCGGCACTCCCAGTGAGCGGGCTTTTTCAGCTTTGCTGCCGGGTTTCTCCCCGATCACCACAAAGCTTGTCTTGCGGGAAACCGAGCTACTGGCCGTCCCGCCCCGCGCACGCACCATCTCCTCGGCCTGCTCGCGGGGAAGGGTGGCCAGGGCGCCGGTGAAGACAAAGTTCTTCCCTGCCCAGGGCAGTGCCTCGTTTTCTTGGATGGAAGATGTGTCGCGAAGCTGCATGCCGAAATTGCGCAACTCCTCGACGATCCGTCGCGTCTCCGCCTGCCGGAAGAAGACAACTATGCTCTCGGCAATGGATGGGCCGATGCCGTGGATTGCCTGCAATTCCTCCCCGCTGACTTGGAAGAAGTCCTCGATGTCATGATAGCGTTGGGTCAACAGATCGGCGACGTGCCAACCCACCTGAGGGATGCCGAAGGCAGTGATCAGTTGGCGCAAGGACTGCTGCTTGCTGCCCTCGATCTGCTCCAACAGCTTCTTGGCCAGGGTGGCTCCCATCCGCTCCAACTCGACCATCTGCTCCAGGCGTAGGCTGTAGACATCGGCCACATCCTTCGCCAAGCCGGTTTTGTAGAGCTGCACAACGATGGCCGGGCCGACCCCTTCCATCCCCATTACCGCGCAAAAATGGAGGATCCGTTCGCTGACCTGAGCCGGGCAGGAGATGTTGGTGCAGCGGGTGGCCGCCTCTCCTTCCAGGCGCACTGCTTCCGCCCCGCAGACCGGACAGTTGGCGGGCATCTGAAAAGGACGTTCCTGGCCGTTTCGCCGTTCTGCCAAGACGGAAAGGATTTCCGGGATCACCGCTCCAGCCTTGTGCAGGACCACCCAGTCGCCGACGCGGATGTCCTTCCCCCGCACTTCATCCTCATTGTGCAGTGAGGCATGAGAGACGGTGGAGCCATCCACTTCCACCGGAGTCATCACCGCCACTGTGATCTCCTCGGCAGCCGGGAATTTGTAGGCGATGGCCCAACGGGGGCTGTGGGTGGTAGCGCCTAATTGCTCCTGCAGGGAGAGATCATTGACCTTTACTACTGCGCCGTCCACGCCGAAGGGGATCTCTCCCCGCTTGGCCTGCCACTCCTGGCAGAAAGCGATGGCCTCCTCGATGGAGGGCGCCAGATGGAAGGCTGGGGTTTCTTTGAAGCCGCAGGCGCGGATATAGGCCATGGCTTGATCGTGGGTGCGAAAGGGCGAACCGCTTGTCTCTCCCACAGAATAGGGGTAAAAGCTTAGTTTTCGCCCCGCAGTGATCTTGCTGTCCTGTTGCCGCACACTGCCCGCCGCTGCGTTGCGGGGGTTGGCGAAGGGGTTCTCGTTGCGCGCCAGCCGTTCCTCGTTGAGCGCTTCGAAATCGGCGAAGGTCATGATCACTTCGCCGCGCACCTCCAGCAATTCCGGGGGATCCTCCACGAGGAGCCTGAGGGGGATCGACCGCAACGTGCGCAAATTGGTGGAGATGTCTTCCCCCTCATGGCCGTCGCCGCGCGTTGCTCCCAGCGCGAATTGACCTTGCCGGTACAGCAGGGATACGGCCAAGCCGTCGAACTTCAGCTCACAGGCGTATTCCAAGTCGATAGCCCCCGGCAACTGAATAGCCCGCGGCAGCGCGTCACTGCCCAAGATCCGTTTCACCCGCTTGTCGAAGGCGCGAAGGTCATCGGCAAGGAAGGCATTATCCAAAGAGAGTAGGGGGATGCGATGACGGACTGTGCCGAACTCCTTCACTGGTGGCGCGCCCACCCGCTGAGTCGGGGAGTTGGGGGTAACCAGGTCTGGGTGCTCCGCTTCCAATCCCTGCAGTTCGCGCATTAGCCCGTCGAACTGGGCATCGGAGATCTCCGGCGCGTCCAATACGTAATAACGCCACCGGTGGCGTTCGATCAACCGGCGCAGTACATCGATCCGCTGTATGGCTTGCTCCCTTTCCATCACGGGCTATAAAGGGGTCACATCTTCATATGACAGCAAATTTCCAATTTGCTGTCATATGAAGATGTGACCCCAGGCTAGCTTTATCTCATCTGCTCGTAATAGGCGAAGCCTCCCGCGATCAGCATGGCCTGCAGGATGGTGGAATACCAAGTGAAGATGCCATCCACCAGGGAGATTGCCACGATCAGGACGGAGAGGCCGGTGAAAAGCCACAGCCCCCAACGGCGCATCCGCCAGAGTCCGATCAACCCCACAATTCCGATCACCGAGAGCACGGCGACGGCGATGTTGAGCCAGTCGAAGGGTGGGGTCCATGTGGTAATCGCTGTATAGAGGGCCACTGCGAACGCGACCAAGCCGAACAGACTGAGGAAGATGATGAAGTTCGGGATATTCTTCCGTATGGGTATTTCCATTAGACACCTCCGGTAGTATTGCATGCAGTCGAGCCCCTTAACGAGCGAACCCGCCCCCTCAATCTAGCGGGCCTTCGGCCTGAAGTCAATGCCGCTGCCCCACTCCCAAACGGATCTGTTTGCAAGCCGCGCATTCCCCGCATTTGATGCAACCGATGCTGTTCAACTGGCGGGGCAATTCAAGCTTGGTCGGGCATCTCCCGGAACAGTCCCCGCAGGCCGAGCACCCCGCCCCAAGCTTCACCTGGACCAGGCTGAGGCGATTGAAGAGAGCGTAGATCGCCCCCAGCGGGCAGACGGAACGGCAGAATGGGCGGGAGTCGAAGATGGCCAAGGTGATGAAGAAAACGAGGATGGCGATCTTCACCCAATAGAGGGTTCCTACCAACTCGCGCAAGCCGGCATCGAGCAGGACCAGGGGAATTCCCGCCTGTAGCGTGCCCATTGGGCAGAGCTTGGAGAACCAGGGTTCCTTGGTGAAATAGGGGATTACCAGGACGACTCCTAGGAGCACGACGAAGGGGAGCAGAGAGATCTGGGCCGGCAGGATCCGGCGTTTAGCCACCGGCAGGCGGTAGAGCAGATCCTGCAGGAAGCCGAAGGGGCAGGCCCACCCGCAGATTGCCCGCCCGAAGAGGATCCCCAGCAGCGCGAGGAAGCCCAGCAAATAGAAGGGGAACTGCCCGATGATGACGAAGTATTGCAGGCTGCCGATCGGACAGGCGAAGATGGCCAGGGGGCAGGCGTAGCAGTTCAGACCTGGGCAGGGGATGGCTTTCAGGAAGTTGGTCCCCAGGGAATTGAAGAAGAACGGGAAGAAGAGATAGGAGTTGTACAGCAGAAGGAAGGTGGACTGGCTGGCCAGCCGCCACTTGTGGCTAGACAGCTTGCGGCAGCACGTCCTGCCCAGCCTAGGGCTCAATGCCGATGCAACCTAAGCAGAGGATGGAGGCGTTGCGGTAAACGCGGGCTGGTTGGCCAAGTTGAACTCCGTACGCAAGGAGGCTGATCGCCAGAACCAAGCCGACCAGGAAGGCAATCAGCCGGCGCGAAAAAACCGCTCTCATCGCTCAGGGACCAACCGCGTAGAGCTTGCCATCGTCCGAGCCCACGTAGAGCGCTTTTGTGCTGCCGATGGCTGGGGAAGAGCGGACAGCCAACCCCACCTTGAATTCGAAGCGCTTGGCGCCCTCCACTGTCAGAGCGTACAGACGGCGATCATCAGCGCCGAAGTAGATCGTGCCGTCGGCGCCCAGTGCCGGTGAAGAGTGGATCGCCCCGCCCGCTTGGTAGAACCAGCGTTGCTGTCCATCCGAACGCAAGGCATAGAAGCGGAAGTCCTCCGACCCGAAGTAGATGGTTCCGTCTGTGCCGATGGCTGGAGTAGATCGCACCGCTCCGCCCACCCGGAACGACCAGAGCAACTGGCCGTTCCCCCGCAGGGCGTAGACTGAGCCTTCGGCACAGCCGAAATAGAGGATTCCGTTGGGGGCGACCGAAGGGCCGCCGGTGATCGCACTTCCGGCTCGATACTCCCAGATCTTGCTGCCTGTGGGATCCAAGGCGACCATTATCCGTTGCGCTCCCACGTAAAGGGTTCCGTCGGAACCCAAAGCAGGCGTACCGACCGGACCTTCCTGAGCATGGTAGGTCCAGCGCTCACTGCCGTCGGGAGCCAGGGCAAGGAGGCTTCCGTCGGTGGCGCCAAGGTAGATCGTTTCGTCGGGGGCGGCCAGTGGAGAGGAGAGGCCGGCTGTCACCTTTCGCTGCCAGACCTCGCTCCCGCTCGGTGAGATGGCGTAGAGCAAACCGTCGGAGGAAGGGAGGTAAATCATCCCACTCCCCCCGATCGCCGGCGTGGCGTGAATCGCTCCCCCCGTGGCGAACTCCCATCGTTTCGTCCCATCGGGTGCCAGCGCGTAGAGTATGCCGTCCGACGAGCCGATGTAGAGCGTCCCGTCTTGAGCCAACACTGGGGACGAGTCGATTGCCCCGCCGGTGCTGAACTGCCAGCGAAAGACGGCTTGGGCCGGCCCGGGGAACGGAGAACGGCCGCTGCGCTGGAGGTCGCGATGGAAAAGAGACCAAACCGAGCCCAAAGGAGCATCGCTGACCGAGAGGGTCACCTTCCTGGCCTCTGGATCCCATTCCACATTGGCACCCAGGGCCTCCCCAAGGAAGCGCAAGGGGACGAAGGCGCGGAAGTCGTCAATGATCGGGGGGACATCCAACTGCACTTGGAGGCCATCGACCAACGCCTTTTTCTGGTAGATCCAGAGATCCACCACGCGGCCTCCCAGGATCACCTGTACTTTTCTCTCCCCAGCGAACCACTCCACCTTGGCCCCCAACCCCTCGGAGACGAAGCGCACTGGCACCATCGTGCGGCCTTCCAGGATGAAAGGGGCGGCATCGATGGTCTGTGCCTGCCCGTTCACTTGGATGGTGGTCTGCCCGATCCACAGCTCGACGACCATCTTTCCTGCTTGAACCCCACTTGCAGGAACAAGGACCAACGAAAGCAGCACAGCCAGGGCGAGGAGGACAGGCAAACCCCACTGGACATTCCGGCAGCGGCGATTTTGACAAGATGAGCTGGAAGGATCCTTTTTCTTCATTTTTCCATTCTACCAAGGGAAGACTGCTGTCGGGTAGAGCCGAGATCGAGAATTATGGTTCCTTTTCATCTCAAGTGGGCAGCCTACCACCCTGCGACTAGACAGCCCCCGGAAGCTCGATAGCCCCCGGCAGCTCGACAGCCCCCGGCAGCTCGACAGCCCCCGGAAGCTCGATAGCCCCCGGCAGCTCGACAGCCCCCGGCAGGGTGTTCTGTGTCGAAGTGGGGCAGATAGCCGTGGGAGTGCCACCCTCGTGTTGGCTGCTCCCCAGAGCGGTTGGCTTCTGTCTGATCACTGCTGTTGCCGCACTGGGGTGCGGCGGTCCCAGGAGGAGCTGACAGTCCCAGGAAAGGCGGCGGTCCAGGAAAGGCGACGGTCCCAGAGATAGGCAGTTCCCTAGAACGGTTGGCTTCCGTCTGATCACTGCTGTTGCCGCACTGGGGTGCGGCGGTCCCAGGAGGAGCCGACAGTTCCAGGAGAGCCGGCAGTCCCAGGAAAACCGACAATACTAGGGACAGTCCCAGAGATCAGTCATGCCCGGTTGGCTTCTGTCTGATCACTGCTGTTGCCGCACTGGGGTGCGGCGGTCCTAGGAGGAGCCGACAGTCCAGGAAAGGCGATGGTCCAGGAAACCGACAGTCCAGGAAAGGCGACAGTCCAGGGAAGGCGACCCTCTAACGATTACAACAGGTGTCCTGTGGATAGTGTGAATAAAAATGTGGATAACGTCTTTCACGGAGAGGAAATGCCGTTAAGGATGGCGTTTGAAATAGGCGTGCAGCACCGGCTTTTCCACCCATCGCACCAGCTTGGTCCAAAGGTGGTCGGAGCCCTTCGACAACGGCCCCACGAGGATGGTGTAGGCCCCGGCCAGGTTCCCTCCGAGGATGTCGGTGTAAATCTGGTCGCCGATGACAGCCACCCGTGAGGGCGGTAAGCTCAGGCGCCGGATGGCGCGCCCGTGCGCCCCGAAGAGGGGTTTCATGGCCGAGGGGATGGAGGGAACGCCGGTCTGCTCTTCATACTGACGCACACGACGGGAGGGGGAGTTGGAGAGCAAGAGGAGGCGGAACCCGTCCGCTTTGAGCCGGTCTAGCCAGGCCCGGGCTGAGGGCGGGCAGACTGCGCAATGACGGGGAGCCAGCGTATTGTCCAGATCCACGATCACCCCTTGCAACCCCTGCTGGTGAAGGAAGGCAGGTTCGATCTCCTCGACCCGTGGGAAGAAGGCATCAGGGAAGAACGGATTCAAGCCGGCACTTCCTGGTAATGTAAACCCACCTCTTCCGCCAATCCATCCAGAACTTTCAGCAATTCCTCGCGGAACGAGGACGAGGAGGTCAAGACCATCTCCACTTCTTCGCCCAGACGCCGACAGTCTGCGATCAGAACCATCCCGTCGTAACTCTCCAAGACGTTTTGGGTGTAGAACTCCTCCTCCTTGCGAACCCGCAGGAGGATCTGCAGCTCGGGGGGAGGTCTCATCTAGCCACGCAGTCGGGAGACGATCAGGTCGACGGCGACCTCGTTGTGCCCGCCCCCCGGGACGATGATGTCAGCGTACCGCTTGCTCGGCTCGACGAATTGCAGGTGCATCGGGCGAACCACTTCCAGGTATTGATTGACCACCGAATCCATCGTTCGCCCCCGTTCCGTCACGTCGCGTCGAAGACGGCGGATGAAGCGCACATCGGGGTCATTGTCGACGAAGACCTTGATCCCCATCAAGTCACGCAGCCGGCGATCAACGAGGATCAGGATCCCTTCCAAGAGGATCACCGGGGTGGGTTCCAGGTGGACCGTGTCGGGCAGCCGCTCGTAGCTGATGAAGGAGTAGGTCGGTTTTTCGATCGCCTCGCCGCGCAGCAGCGCCTGCAGATGGGTGTGGAGGAGATCATGGTCGAAGGCCTCGGGGTGGTCGTAGTTGAAGGTGCGCCGCTCCTCCAAAGTGGTGTTGGGAAAGTTTCGATAGTAGGAGTCTTCCTCCAGCAAAATCGCCACGGAGGGGAGCAGGTGTTGGCGGATGCGCTCGGCCAGAGTGGTCTTGCCGGAGCCGGAGCCGCCGGCCACTCCGATCAGGATCGGCCCACTCATGGGGATCCCCAAATCTCTTCGATGTTGGCCAGATGCTCCGCGTAGGTACTGGCGAAGAGGTGGGAACCGTCCTCTTTGGCGACGAAGTAATAAAGCTCTGTTTGGGCGGGGAAAAGGGCCGCTTCGATGGAAGCCAAGCCGGGGTTGCAGATCGGGCCCACGGGCAGGCCGGGATAAAGGTAGGTGTTGTAGGGGGAATCGATGGCCAGCTCTTCGGCGGTCAATGGGAAGTGATGGCTGCCGATGGCGTATTCGACCGTGGGATCGCACTGCAGCAGCATCTCCTCACGGAGCCGATTGTGGAAGACAGAGGAGATGACAGCTCGCTCACTGTCCACCTGTGCCTCCTTCTCGATCATCGAGGCCAGGGCGAGAACCTGATGAAAGGTCCAACCCAAGGTCTGGGCCTGATCTAGCCAGGCTTGAGGGATGCCTTCGGCCATGGCCTCCAAGAGGGTCGTCACCAGTGTTTTTTCATCGATCCGTTCCAGCGTGTAGGTTCCCGGGAAAAGGTAGCCTTCCAGGCTGGAGGTGGGATTGTCCAAGAGCCAGGCGCTCCAGATCGGCGCTTGCTCTGATTGGCTCGCTTGCGCGAAGAGCTCCTTTCCCTCCAGGGTCAACGCAAGGAAGAGCTCTTTCCCGGCGAAGGGGGTAGGGGAACTGGTCTTGGCGGTGGATTCCAACGGCGCTGCGCTGAAGCGTTCAGCCATCTGGAGCAGAGTAGAGCCTTCCGGCAGGGTGAACTTGTAGCGCAACACCTGGTGTTCCTTTAACTGGCTGACCATCTGGGCGAGGGAGGACTGGCTGGAAAGGAGGTACTCGCCGCCCTCGAAGAAAGTGTCCAGGTGTTGGAGGCGGGCTTCCTGACGGAAGATTTGCTCGCTGGAGATTAGCTTCTCTTGGAAGAGGCGAGCAGCAATCTGGTCAATAGTTTGGTCCGGCGCCAGGGTCAGGACCGCCTCCCGTGGGGGGAGGGGGCGCGGCGCCCACAGCGCCCAGCCGCCCACCATGGCCCCGATCATCAGAAGGGGAAGGAGGAAATAGAGAACCGAGAAGCGGGACGAGTGCCGGCGCCTGCGTCGTCGTACAGTATTCATAACACCCTGCCGGGGGCTGTCAAGCTGCCGGGGGCTGTCAAGCTGCCGGGGGCTGTCAAGCTGCCGGGGGCTGTCAAGCTGTCGCAAGTTATCAAGCTGCCGCGGGCTGTCAAGTCAGTGTCTCCTTGTGATCATCAGGCCAATCGTTTGGCCGGGCCAAAGTCAGACCCATTATAACCCAGAAGAAGGGGGCCACGCTGACGGTGGAGAAGGAGAGCTGGAGGGAGACCCAATAGCCCAAGAGACCAGGCAGCGTGTAACGAGCCAGGTCATCCTCCTTCCGTCGCCGTAGAGCGAGCTGAAGGAAACGGCCGAGAAAGAGCAGATAGAGGAACAGCCCTGCCGCTCCGGTGGTCACGGCTACTTGGAGTACATCCATGTGCGCTTTGTCGACGTAGACCAATCCGCCGAAGACCTCTTCCCCCTCCGGCGTGTTCTGGGGGAAGGCGTCTCCGAAGCGGTCCGGCCCCCAGCCCAGGATCGGCTGCTGGAAGATGGTGGGCCAAGCGGTTCGCCACGTATAGAGACGCTGCACCATGCTGTTGGAAGTGGAATCGGAAAAGGCGGCGGCAAAGCGGTCCCAGAAAGTAGTCCCGGCGAAACTGGCGAAGAGAACCAGGACCAGGAAGAGCGCCAACATGGTTCCCAGGGCCAGACGCCGCAAGTGGCGGTTGCGCTCCCCAAAGAGGAAAACCAGGACCAGGACGACCAAGCCCAACCAGGCCCCGCGCGAACTGGTCAGGAGAATGGCAGTGAAGAAGAGCATAACCAGGGCGAAAATCAGCGCTTTTCCCCACCGGCTGCGACCGGGAAAGAAATAGAGAGGCAGGGGGAGGAGGAGCAAGAGATAGGATCCCAGGAAGATGGGATTGCCGATGGTGGCGAAGGTGCGGTCCCATCCCATCCGGATGGAGTCGCGGGGGAGAATCTCCAGCCCGGCCGCTTGCAGGAGGGCGTAGAGAGAGACCAAGGCCCCGCCAAGGAGGAGGGCAAGAAGGGCGCGGCGGCGCCAAACCGCCTTCCTCAGGAAATCTTGGGCAAAGAGAAAGAGGGCCAGGTAGGAGAAGAGGGTGAAAAAGCCTTCCCCTCGTCGCGCCTCTCCCCAGAAGGCTGTGCTGTCTCCTGCCCAAATCGCGGAGAGGAGCCAGACGATTAGGAGAGCGACCATTGGACCGTCCATCCCCTGGTTGCGGTGGCTATAGCTGCCCAGTTGCCAGGCTCGGCCGGACCAGAGAATCAGGAAGAGGCAGACGAAGGCCAGGAGGAATTGGGCGCGAGGGCCATAGAAGAAATCCAGCATCGAGATGGGGGTGTTTGAACCGGCCCCCAAAGCCGCCGCGTAGACGCGGGGATCGAGGAGAAAGGGGTAGACGAGCAGGAAAAGAACCAGCATGGCCGGCAGGAGGACTCCCCACAGCCTACTGTCTGGTCTCATTCTCCTGTTCCTGGTCCTCGCTTTCCTCCAGCTCCTCTACGATTTGGAAAAGGCGTTGTTCCTCCTCCAGGTTGACGATGTCGAAGAAACGCCGCCCTTCGATGCGCAGCACCACCGGTGGGAGGTAGTCCTCCTTTTCCGGGTAGAAGACAGCGTATTCCGCTTCCTCGAAGTCGAAGCGGCCAGCATAGCGATATTCATGCAGAAAACCGCTCAGCTCGTCAAACTTGGTGACGGTCATGTGTTCTAATTCTTCTTCTTCAAACACCGGGGCTGTCCTTGTGGGAATCGAGGTAGGCTTGCAGGATGTAGACCGCTGCCACCTGGTCTACCAGCCCTCTTTCGCGTGAGGGTCGCCGCTTGGCGTGTCTCAAGGTACGCAAGGCTTGAGTGGTGGTGAGGCGTTCATCCCAGTAGCGGATGGGAAAGGCCAGACACGCTTGCAGCGCCTCGGCGAAGCGGCGGACTTTCTCCGTCTGCGGCGTTTCGATCCCTTTCAGATTGATGGGGAGGCCGACGACGACTTCCTCCACACCGCGTTCCCTAACCAATCGAAGCAAGCCGGCGAGGTCCGCCTCCAGGTTGTGACGGATCCAAGTGGGCAAGGGCTGGGCAGTAAGGCCAAGTGGGTCAGAGAGGGCCAATCCAATATGAATGGAACCCACATCAAGGGCGAGGACGCGCCGCAACCAGCTCCCGCGCTTTCTCCAAGGCGGCGCCGAGGGGGGATCCCGCTTTTCCTCCTGCTCGTCCCATCTCCGGTCTTCCGCCGCCAGAGCCCTCCAACAGTTGCCCCAACTGGCGCGCCAACTGGCCGGCATGCAGCCCGGAGGCGATCAGATCCGAACTGACGCGGACCAAGAGCAACGGTTTGCCTTCAAAGAGCGAACCGAGGACCACCAAGCCGCTCCCCATCGACTCAAGCAACGAATCTGAGAGAAGCGTCAACGCTTCGATATCCAGCCCGTCCGCACGGGCCACCAGGTGTGGGATCGGTTCCTCTCGGCGATCCTTGACCAGTGTCGCTCCCAACTGCCGCAGGAAGCGATTTCGCAGAGCCAGCGTTTGTTTCCGCTCTTCTTCTCGTTCCTCCAGCAGCTTCTGCAGTTTCTCCACCAGAGCCTGGGTTGGCGTGTGCAGCAAGGCTGCCGCTTCTCGCGCCAGGCTGCGTTGCCGCTGGGAAGAAGCAATGGCTGCTCCTCCGCAAAGGGCGTCGATTCGCCGAAGGTTAGAGCCCACACCTGTCTCCTCTGTGATGACGAAGGCGCCGACTTGGCCGGTTCGCTCGGCGTGCGTGCCGCCGCATAGCTCGCGTGACTGGCCGGCCTGGACGACGCGAACGCGTTCGCCATACTTCTCCCCGAAAAGAGCGATCACGCCGGAACGCTTGGCCTCATCCAAAGACATCTCGCGGGTGGAGACGGGTTCATCCTGACGAACTAGCTCGTTGATGCGCTGCTCCAAGCGATCCAATTCCTCATCTTCCAACCCGCGGAAATAGTTAAAGTCGAAGCGCAGACGGTCAGGCTCTACCGCTGATCCGGCTTGAGCGGTCTCCTGGCCCAGCATCTCGCGCAAGGCTTGATGCAGCAGATGGGTAGCAGTATGGGCACGGGCGATGGCTGATCGCCGGAGCGGATCCACCTCCGCGCGCACTGTGCGCCCTGAAGAGAGGGTCCCCTCCAGAACCCGCACCCGTTGGAGAGTGATCCCCTCCAACGGAGCTTGGGTATCCAGCACCGTCGCTCCCCCTCCCTGCCAGGTGATCTTGCCGTGATCGCCCACCTGGCCGCCCTTTTCAGGGTAGAAGGGGGTCAAGGCCAAGAAGACCTCCCCCTCTTGATTAGCGCTCAAGGCTGACACTTCCTGCCCCATTTGAAACAGGGAAAGGACAACGCTTTCCCCCTCTATAGCGTCATAGCCGATGAAGGTCGCAGTCCCCTTCTCCTCCTGCAGGCCGGCATAAGGGGAAGCTTCCATTCCCATCCTCTTCATGGCCGCGCGCGCTCGCTCGCGCTGACTGTTCATCTCAACTTCGAAACCGCAACGATCCACCGAAAAGCCGGCTTCAGCAGCGATCTCCTCAGTCAGTTCCAAGGGGAAACCGTAGGTGTCATAGAGGCGGAAAGCCGTTGGTCCGGGGATCTGCGCGCTTCCTTCCCGGCGCAGGGTCGTCAAGAGGCTTTCCAGCGTCTCCAACCCACCCTCCAAGGTGGTGAGGAAGCGTTCTTCCTCCATCCGGACGATGCGCCGGATGTACTCGCCCCGTTCCATCAGCTCTGGGTAGGCAACCCCCATGCAGGCTTGCACCGTGGGAACCAGCTTGTTGAGGAAAGGACCGGCCAAGCCCAGCCAACGACCGAAACGGTAGGCCCGGCGGATCACGCGCCGCAACACGTATCCTCTCCCCTCGTTGGTCGGGACCACCCCATCGGCGATCAGGAAGGTCATCGCCCGCAGGTGATCGGCGATCACTCGCAAGGCCAGTGTGCGGCGCTGCGCAGGCGCCTTCTCCGCTCCCCCAGCTTGGGCGAGGATGGCTTCAGTCAAGGGAAGGAAGAGGTCCGTGTCGAAGATCGAGGCGACCCCCTGGCTGACCATGGCCAAGCGTTCCAAGCCCATCCCGGTGTCAATGTTCTTCAAGGTCAGAGGAACGAGGCGACCGTCCGGCTCTTTATTGAATTCCATGAAGACCAGGTTCCAGACCTCCATCAGGCGATCGGTCTCTTCTCCCGGTCGAGCTTCCGGTCCCAAGGCCGGCCCTAAATCGAAATAGATCTCCGAGCAGGGGCCGCATGGCCCCACCCCGGTGGTTCCCACCGGCCCCCAGAAATTGTCGGTCTCTCCCAGGCGAACCAGGCGCGAGCGGGGGAAACCGATTCCCTCTGCCCAGATGCGCTCGGCCTCGTCATCCTCGCGAAAGACGGTCACCCACAGGCGGTCAGGTGGGAGCCCCATCGTTCGAGTCAGGAACTCCCAGCCGAAAGCGATGGCATCCTCCTTGAAATAGTCCCCCACCGAAAAGTTCCCCAGCATCTCCAGGAAGGTGAGGTGGCGGGGGGTGTGTCCGACGATGTCGATATCGGTGGTGCGGAAGCACTTCTGGATGGTCGCCATGCGCCGGGCGGGGGGTTCCTCTTGGCCGAGGAAGTACGGTTTCATCGGCACCATCCCGGCGGAGGTGAAGAGCAGGGTAGGGTCTTGCGGAACCAGGAATTGGTAGACGTTGCGCCCCACCGAGAGCAGAGGAACAGCCAGAACCACACCCCAGATGCCGAAAAGGGCGCCGCCGACAAGAACGGCGATGATTACCGCCAGGGGATGGAAACCCATCTGGTCGGCCATCACCAGCGGGGAGAGGAAATAGTTCTGAAAAGCCTGGATCCCACCATAGAGGAGCGTCACGTAGAGAAGGAAGATCAATGGCTTGCTTAAGGAGAGGAGGAGGGCGAGGATGAAGGAAATGAAGGGGCCGAAGTAGGGGATCAGTTCGCCGAAGAACCCCAGGATGCCCAGAACCCAGGCATAGGGGATCCCCAGCAAGGCTGTCCCTACGCCGTTCAGCACCCCCACCGCCAGCGCTACCAGGAAGAGGGAACGCAGGTAGCGTCCTACCGTGCGGCCGATCCCGGTCATTAGTTCCCAACTGCGCGGGGGGAGGGATCGCGTCATGAAGAGGCGCAGACGTCCGCGCAGGTAAGGCCAGTCTTTGGTCAGAAAGAAAGAGATGAGCAAGACGAAGAGGCTTTGGCTGAGTACGTTGAACAATCCTAAGCCGAAGGAGACGCCCTGGGAGAGGAGATCCCCCACTCGGGTTTGCAAAGTCTGCTGCAACTGGGCGTAGACTTGGTCGAAAGAGATGCTCAGACCGAGGGTGCGGAGGAACGCATCGATACCCTTGCTGGCTTGGTCTATGGCCGCCAGGATGTTCGGCAGGTTGTTCTTAAGAACGAGCAGTTCCTCCACAACAGCGGGAATCAGGAGGTAAAAGAGCAGCACGAAGATGGCCAGGAAAGCCAGGAAAGAGAGGATGGTGGAGAGCAAGTAAGGGATGGAAATGCGGTTCAGCGCTTTGACCACGGGGTTCAGGATGAAAGCGATCAGCACGCCCAGCAGGATCACCACGAAGACGCCGAAAAGCTTGGTCGCCAGGAAGAGCGCCAACCAAGTTGCGCCAAGCAAGAGGAGCACGACGAGGGCGGAAAGGCCCACGCTCCAGAGGAGGTTGCTGTTCTGTCGGATTCGCTCGCCGAGGTTCATGTGCTGTTCATGGGATTATACAGTACTCCCTGCCGGGGGCTATCTTGTTGCCGGGG
>JAPLHV010000081.1 GCA_026389455.1 Coprothermobacterota bacterium | reverse complement strand
GGCTAGTGAGCTGCCGGGGGCTAGCAAGTAATGAAGGGCCAGCAAGGTCTTGCCGTCGCAGATCTGACCAGGCTTAAGGAGGACCGCCAAGCGCTCGCGAGGAAAGAATTGGGTGGTGATTTCCTCGTCGAACTCCGGTCTCGCTTCCTTCTTCACCAAACCCTCGGCGAGGAAGAGGTGAACCACTTCGTCGCAAAAACCGGGGGACGTGTAGAAGGAGTGAAGATGCTTCCACTGGCCGGCCTCGTATCCGGTCTCCTCCAACAACTCCCGCTGGGCGCATTCTAGGATGCTCTCGCCGGGTTCCAGCTTTCCGGCAGGGATCTCCCAAATCGTCTCCTCCAAGGCAACGCGGTACTGTTCCTCCAGCAACACCTCCCCATTTTCGTTGAGGGCAAGAATCGCCACAGCGCCAGGATGGTGAATGATCTCTCGTTCAGCCACCCGCCCGGAGGAAAGCAGAACCTCCTGCTTCTCCAAGGAAAGAATCTTGCCGCGGTAAATGATAGTTTGCGAGAGCCGTTTTTCCATCAATGCCGCTCCATGATTGCGCAGATCCAACGCGCCAAGTCTTCCATCTCTTTTAGGGAAGCTTTCTCTTGACGGGTGTGAGGTCCGTAGTACCCGCAACAAAGGACGGTGGATTTCTTGCCCCGAGCGTTGAATATATTCGCGTCCGAGGCGCCGCCGGCCTTCGTCAAGGAGAAGGTGAGGCTGCAGGCAAGGGCTGCTTTCCCTACCATCTCCAGCAGAGGGTCGCCATCCGGCAAGCAGTAGCCCTCGAATTCCCGTTGGCAGTCCGAGATGACCTCGACCCCGACCTCCTTTGCGGCCCATTGAGCGGCCTGGATCATCTCCTTGACTTGAGCCTCCAGCTTGCCGTGGTCGTGCGAGCGAGCTTCTCCAGTCATTTCAGCTCTCTCGGGAATGATGTTGTCGGCATCTCCACCTTTGATTTGGCCGATGTTGGCGGTGGTTTCCTCATCAATTCGTCCCAAAGACATGCGCGAGATGGCAAGAGCCAAAGCACGGACCGCGGAAGCTCCCTTCTCCGGCTCTGTTCCAGCATGGGCTGCTAAGCCTTGAAAGCGGAATCGCAGTTTTTCCAGAGACGGCGCTCCGCGCACTACCCGAGCTGGGGGGCCTCCGTGGTCCAGGACCAGGATGAAAGGTGATCGCACCCATTCCAAGTCGAATGCCTTGGCTCCGCGCAAGCCGATCTCTTCTTCCACGGTGAAAAGCATCTCCACCTCGCCGTGGCGAGTGCCACCTTCCTGTAACCTGCGCGCCCCTTCCAACAAGGCAGCGATCCCGGCTCGGTCGTCAGCAGCCAGGATGCTCTCCCCGGTGGAATGGATCCATTCCCCATCGATCCGGTATCGCACCGGCTCGGAGGGCACCGTGTCAAGATGAGCGCTGAACGCGGAGGGAAGTAGGCTTGGATCGCCCGGAAGGCGGGCGAAGAGATTGCCTGCCTCGTCTGTCTCCACTTTCAGGCCAAGATCGCTCAGTTTAAGGAGAAGAACTTGGCGAACCAGTTCCTCCGAACCCGAGACTGAGGGGATCTGGATCAACTCCAGGAAATCAGCCAACAAACGATCCCGGCGGTGGGAGTCAGGGTTCAACAGGCGCTTCCCTTCGCTTCGTTGCGCAGCAAGGGAATAGATTGAAATCTGTCCCCGTAATCTGTCCTCATACTGCGCATGGTCTCGGCGCCACGATGCAAGGCCTCCAGGTTCATCGGCAGAAATCGCTCCTTAGAGCCGGAGAGAAGTTTGTGCAGCACTTTTTCCACCGACTCCCAGCGGACTGCCGGCACTCGTTCAAGATAGGCGCCCAAGAGAACGATGTTGGCGACGATGGCCCCGCCAAGCTCGTTGGCCATCTCTGTGGCAGGGATCTCGTAAATCTCCAGATCAGTGCGAGACGATTTGATATCGTTGAGCGTTGAATTCACCAATAGACAGGCGAGCTGATGGGGGTGTCCGAGATGACCACCTGGCAATTGGCCGTTCCTCCCCGCATCTCCGGGCCGTAGGAGGGAAACCAGGTAGCTTCCTTGTCTTCCATGGCGGCGGCATAAGCCAGGAGTTGGCCCATCAACATTACACCTTGACCGCCGAACCCAGCGCAGAGCAATTCAAACTGAATCATTGTAAACTCCCTGCCGGGGGCTGTTTAGACCCTGCCGGGGGCTGTGCAGATCCTACAAACTCGCCCAGCGGGTAGTAGGGCAACATGTTCTCCTTCAGCCATTGCGTTGCCTTCACCGGTGTCAAACCCCAGTTGGTCGGACACGTAGAAAGGATCTCCACGAAGCCGAACC
>JAPLHV010000045.1 GCA_026389455.1 Coprothermobacterota bacterium | reverse complement strand
CTCGCTGATGTCGGTGGGGACGGGAGTGATCTTCTGGCCCATCCCTTCGCTGCGCTGGCTGTCTACCAGGTTCTCGATGAGGTGGCGCAGGCGGTGCAGGTTGCGGTTCCAGATCTCTCCGTACTCCAGGAAACGTCCCGCCCGTTGTTCTTGCGGCAGGCTCTCCAGCAGCTCCTGGGCCGAGGTCATCAGGAAGAGGGGAGTCTTCAACTCGTGGCTGACAGCGAAGAGGAAGTCGGCCCGGGCCTTGGTCATCTCCTGCTCCTGTCGCTTGCGGTCGGTGATGTCGCGGGCAACTCCCAAGATCCGCCTACCCTCGCCTAGCTTTCCCTGCAACGGCACCAGACAGACCGACTGCCAGATCTCATGGATCCTATCGGGCAACAACCATTCCCGCCACAGCGGATCGCCCGAATTACTAGCGAACGCTTCCGCCAGGTGCTGGCCTTGGATCTCGGCCACTTCCATTGGGAAGAGGACCGCGCGGGGACGGCCGATGATCTCCTCCACTTGCTTCCCCACCAATCGAGCTGCGGCTTGATTGACGTAATCTACCCGGTCCCTCTCATTGATAATGAAGATCAGGTCGGGAGAGTTTTCAGCCAAGCTGCGATAGCGCTCCTCGCTCTCCCGCAGCGCCCCTTCCGTTTGCTTGCGCTCAGTGATGTCCTGGAATACGGTGGCAAAGCGGCCTTGACCCACCTGATAGACGTTGATGTGATAATGCCGCTGCAATGGTTCAAAGAATTGTTCGAAGGTGACCGGTTCGCCAGTGAGGGCTACTTTGCCGTAGATGTCGATGAAGGGAGCTTCTTTGGCATTGGCAAACACTTCTGTTGCGCGTTTCCCCAAGACATCCGCGACGTGTAGCCCAGTCTGTGTCTCAAATGCCGCGTTCGCCTGAAGGTAGATGTAGTCCACCGCTTTCCCTCGTTTATCCAGAAGGATTTGATGGACGGCCACGCCGGTGAGCGCGTTTTCGAAGAGGCCTCGGAATTCCTCCTCGCTCTCCTGCAATGCTTCCTCCGCTCGTTTGCTCTCGGTGATATCGTGGCCAACGCCAATAAACCGACGCTCGCCTTTCGCATCGATATAGGTTGTGCCATTGGCAATAAAACTTCGCCAACTGCCATCGGCATGTTTTACGCGATAAGCGGGGCTCGTCTCGCTCTGCCCAGCGCTCAAGACTCTCTTAAGATATTCGGCGAGAGGCGCATTATCATCCGGGTGTACTAATGGCGCGAAAGATTTCCCTACTACATCGCTGACTGGATAACCAAAATGCCGTTCCCAAGCGGGGGATACGAACAAAAATACGCCATCTTTATTGAGCGTGAAAATGACATCGAATGAGTTTTCGATATGAGATCGAAGAGTCTCCTCGCTCTCCCGCAGAGCCTCCTCCGTTTGCTTGCGTTCGGTGATGTCCTGGACCTGCACGAGGAACCCTGTGACGGCACGCGCACGATTTCCCAGCGGTCAAAAGGTCCCTGGTAACGTACGGTCTCTCCCTGGCGCAGCTTCTCCTTCTGCTCATCGTTGATATTCGGGTCAGCAAAGAGAGAGAAACCTCGGATTGCCTGTATATCCTCTATGCCAAACAGGTTCAGGCACGCAGGATTGGCTTGCACCAGTGTGCCGGCAGTATCATAGAGTTCGATGGCAATGGGCGATTGATTATAGATTGCACGGTAGCGATCTTCGCTTTCCCGCAACGCCTCTTCTACCTGCTTGCGTTCGGTGATGTCGCGGGTGATAGCCAGCAGGGAACGCATCCTCCCCTGCTCGTCACGTTCCGGTATGATGCGGGTCAGAAAGTGTTTTAGACCTGAGGGCAATGAATAACTCTGTTCAACTTCCTGTTCCTCGCCTGTTTCCAGAGCCATCCTCAAGGAGAGCTCCACAAATTCGGCCTGTGCGCGCGGTCCGCCGGTCTCCAGAGGCGTTTTTCCGATCAACGCATGCGCCGGCACTCCGAGCTGATGTTCGACTGCCGGATTGCAGTAGATATGGCGCAGGTCGGCGTCAAAACGGACGATCATGTCGGTGGCGTGCTCAACCAGGGTTGAAAAGTCTCTCTCTCTCTCTCTCTCTCTCTCTCTCT
>JAPLHV010000040.1 GCA_026389455.1 Coprothermobacterota bacterium | reverse complement strand
GCTCAGCCCTCGCTGCAATTCTCCGCCGAATCCCCCTCAGGGGTCCAGGGCGGATCCACGATCACCAGAAACTCCATGGACTCTTCCCCCTCGTTGCGCAGCCACTGCCTGACCCCGGGCGGAACCCAGCAGATGCTTCCCGGCTCCAGCGGGAAGGCCTGCTCTCCCACATGGAGGAGGCCCCTCCCCGCCAAGAGATAATAGGTCTCGGACTGTTCCAGGGAATGAGGTCGGGTCTGCTTGCCGCCTTCCAGTCTGGCGTAGGAGAGGCTGTGCCGCGTAGTGAGGGGAAGATGGGCGGGGTGGAAGATCTGGCGCAGCCAGGAGCCGTCTCCCACCTGCTCTTCCGGGATCAGGGCGACCTGCCGCAAAACCGGATGCAATGCCCGTCCCTTCGTCTCGTTTGTGGGCAGGTCTTCATTCCCAGGCTTATCGTCCATTGCGTCTTCCTCCGGCAGGAGACCGATCAGGCGGTCGCCTGCAGCTCCTCCTTGAGGATGCGGTCGAGCAACTCGGGATTGGCTTTTCCGGAGGACTGTTTCATCACTTGGCCGACGAAGAAAGCCAACAGAGCTTCCTTCCCCTGCCGGTACTGCTCGCATTGCTTGGGGTTGGCGGCGATTGCCTCCTGTACCCATAGGCGGATCTGGGCGGGATCGCTGACCTGGGCCAGACCGAGCGCTTCCACCAGCTCAGCGGGGGGTCGATCGGAAGTGAGCATCGCCTCCAGCAGTTTTTTTCCGCCCTTGGAGGAGATGACTCCCTCTTGGATTAGCTCGAGGAGTTCGGCCAAGCGGACCGGTGTAAGGGGGGTCTCTTCCAGGGACTTTCCGCCGGCGTGGAGGATTCTCTGCGCCTCGCCCAATAGCCAGTTGGCCGTTTCCTTAGGTGGGGCGCCGACCTCCAGGGCGCCATCGAAGAAACGAGCCAGCTCAGGATTGTGAGCCAAGGCGACTGCTTCAGAGGGGTGCAGGCTGAGGCTTGCTAGCCGTTCCCGGCGTCCTTCCGGCAACTCGGGGAGACTGCGGTGCACCTGCTCCACCCAGCGTGCATCGATTTCCAGGGGGAGCAGGTCGGGCTCTGGAAAATAGCGGTAATCCTCCGCCTCTTCCTTGCTCCTCCCCGGGATGGTGATGCCCTTCGCTTCATCCCAATGACGAGTCTCCAGAAGCACCGCTTCCCCGCGCTCGACTTGTTCGCACTGCCGCTGGAACTCGTATTCCAGGGCTTTGCGCACGGCGCGAAAGGAGTTCAGGTTCTTTACTTCGGCGCGGGTTCCTCGATCCAGGGAGATGTTCACGTCACAGCGCAAGGCGCCCTCCTCCATATTCCCGCTGGAGATGCCCAACGTGCGCAGGATGGCGCGCAGTTCCACCAGGTAGGCGGAGGCTTCCTCGGGCGACTCCAGGTCGGGCGCGGAGACCACTTCCAACAAGGGAACGCCGGAACGGTTGAAGTCGAGCAAAGCATAGCCTACGTTGTGGGCCAGGCTGGCGCCGTGGATCGACTTGGCTGTGTCCTCTTCCATGTGGACGCGGATGATTCCCACCCTCTTGGTGTTACCCTCCACCGGCAGCGTCAGGTAACCGTCCAGCGCCAAGGGCAGGTCGTACTGGGAGATCTGGTAGCCCTTGGGCAGATCCGGGTAGAAGTAGTTCTTGCGATGAAATTGGGAGAATGGGGCAATGCGGCAATGCAACGCCAAGCCGAGGGCGATGGCCGACTCCAGAGCGACCCTGTTGAGCGCTGGGAGCGATCCGGGGAGGGCCAGGCAGACCGGGCAGACGCGGGTATTGGGCTCTGCCCCGAAT
>JAPLHV010000150.1 GCA_026389455.1 Coprothermobacterota bacterium | reverse complement strand
CCGAACAAGTGAAGACATACGTCTTTTCCTATATCGACACAGTTCGCTGTTGATTACTCTTTCTGGTCTTACAACTTCTCTACTGGATCTGCTCCTCGAGATAGAAGGAAGGGACATCAAGCTCATTATTGGCGGGGGCTTCGGAGTATTCCTCAAGATCAACCATGTGCAGCAGTTAGGCGTGCGCACCCTCTTGCAGGAATGGCCGGAACCTCGTTCCACGAATGACCTCGATTTGTTTCTTCGTCCGGCACTTCTCATTGACTCAGCAAAATTGAAGCCTCTGGCAGAGGCCATTAAAAGACTTGGCTATCAAGTCGTCGTCGGGGCTGAAAAATACCAGTTTGTACGACCCGGGCTAAGGGTCGGGGCTGAAAAATACCAGTTTGTACGACCCGGGCTAAGGGGCATGGAAGCTTCGAGCGTCAAGATAGATATCCTAACCGGCCCTCAAACCTGTTTTCAGGGTACAAGCGTGAGGGTCGACGCACGCCGTGTACGGCCCAATCCTTCCGTAGGAATTCACGCTCATCCAGTAGACGAGGCGCTCACCCTAGAGGAAAGACTTATGCCGGTCACGTTGACGGGAGAACTTAGTTCAAGCAAAACCTTGCAGGCTGAGGTATTCATACCACATCCATACACGTTTTTGATGATGAAACTCTTCGCATTCCGGGATAGGCTCAACGATCCAGACAAGGAATTCGGTCGGTACCACGCTTTGGATCTATACATGATTCTGGCTACGACAACTGAAGATGAGTGGAGATATGGTCTTGAGCTAAGAGATCGTTATCGATATCAGCCTGTTGTTGTGGAGGCGGGACGCCTGGTATTGGAATATTTCTCCGCCCTTGACCATTTTGGAATGCTCCGATTGCGAGAAAGCCCGTACTATCGGCCGGACCTGCAACTTGCTGAATTTATGTCGATTCTTCAGGAGCTTTTTCCGGTGAGAACCGCCAAAGATTTAGAAAAGAACTGAGCTATGAGGAGCGAGAAAAGGGGACAGATTTATTATTCTGCAGGTCGATCCAACGGGGACAGTTGACTGGCGGCTCAAGAAAAGGGGACAGATTTATTTATTGAGCCGTAAATCGCTCCATGGGGGCAGTCGGTCGGCGGCTTGCCCTAAGAGTAGCAAAGCTGATGGGGACAGATCTAAATCTGTCCCCATCAGCCGCATTGTCCCCATTAGCCGGATTTGGAGAAAAGATAAGGCGGGCATAATTTCCAGGGTGGGATGGCTAAGGAAAGTGGGAAAATAAATCTGTCCCCTTTTTCCCTGCCGCGGCCAGCTGGTTTGGCTCCTACACTATCGCGTTGCGCCGCGAGGCCTCTCTGAACCAGGCGGCACTAAGCTTCGGCGTGCGTTTCTGGGTCTTGAAGTCAACGTGTACAAGGCCGAAGCGCGTACCGTAACCGCTGGTCCATTCCAAATTGTCGAAGGCACTCCACACGAAATTCCCCTTCACCGGCGCCCCTTCCGAGATCGCCCGGTGCAGGTTCGACATCACCGCGCGCAGGTACATCACGCGGTCGGTGTCGAGGACGCGGCCGTCCGGCGTCACGGCGTCGTCGGCCGCGCAGCCACTCTCGGTGATGTAGATCGCCTTGGGCTTCCACAGGGAATTCAGCAGGCGCGGGCCCCAGTAGAGCACTTCAGGAGAGAAGCTGTGCCAGGGTGATCCCATCTTGGGATGCGACAGCGAGGTCGGCACTTCGCGGAATCCCTTGGCGTCGTCCGATGCTTCGACGTAGCTCTTGGGAATGTAGATGTTGACACCCACGAAATCGAGCGGGCTGCCGATTGCACGAAGGTCGGCGTCGGTGAATTTGGGGGCGGCCGGACCGGCCGCCTGCAGATAGGCATCGCTGTACCTTCCAGTCAGCATCACGTCCAGGAAGCGCTCGTTGTAGGTCCGTGTGGCAATTTCCGCAGCGCGCACATTCTCGGGCGTGTCGACAACGGGCACTCCGGTAAACAGGACGTCCGCCGGCCCGATCTGCAGGCCTGACGGCCCCTTGGCGCGCATCGCCTGAACCGCCAGACCATGTGCCAGCACGGCATGGTGAGCCACCTGGTTGACCTGACCCGGGGACAGTTGCAGGCCCGGCGCAAGTTTGATCCGAACTTCCTTGCCCTGCACTTGAAGCGTTGTCCCGCGGTGGCCCATATCCACGAAGTTTTGCAGCTCGTTCAGCGTGAAGAAATGTTTGACCCGGTCGCCGAGCCTCTCGGCGATCAGGCTGGCATAGTCCGCAAAAGCCTGGGCAGTGTCGCGCGACTGCCAGCCGCCCTTGTCCTGAAGCGCCTGCGGCAGGTCCCAGTGATAGAGCGTGGCAAAGGGCTCGATCCCGGCTTTGAGCAGTTCATCTACCAGGCCACTATAGAAGTCCACGCCCTTCGGGTTGGGCTCGCCAATCCCATTCGGGAAGATGCGCGGCCAGGAGATCGAGAACCGGTAGGCCTTGACTCCCATGTTTCTCATCACGATCACATCATCCTTGTAGCGGCGATAGTGATCGATCGCGACGTCGCCAGTGTCCCCATTCTTCATATTCCCATGGGTGTGCGCATACGTGTCCCATATCGACTTGCCCTTGCCATCCGCGTCTGGAGAGCCCTCAATCTGGTAGGCCGCGGTGGCGACACCCCAGTAGAACTGTTCTGGAAAAGTCGGCAGAGTGGATCCCGGCGTCATCTGCGTGTCGCTGCTCACTTGAGCGAGAGCACCGGGAAGTGATGCGGTCAACTCCAAGGCCGTAACACCAGCCAACTTGGAGAACTCTTTGCGGTCAATCTCGCTGGACACTCAAACCTCCTAGTGAAATTGGTGATGTGCTGATGATGCTGAACTTGTTATTCTACATTGTGTATAGTGCATAAACTTGATCTTACAAAGACTACAGCATAACCGTTTGGAATTGTCAAATGAAATTGGGGACAGTCTCTAATTATTAATACAGTTTCGAGTTGCGAGTGGTGAGGTAATAAAAGCAGTTACGAACTGCTAGTGGCGAATCAAGGCAGCGAGAAAAGGGGACAGATTTATTTATTCGCAGGTCGCCCCAACGAGGACAGTTGACTGGCGACCTGTCCTAGACCAATGGGGATAGATTTAAAATCTGTCCCCATTGGTCGCATCAGGCGCCGGCTCGGTGAGCGGCAAGCGCTGTCCCCACCGCCAATGCTTGAAGCCGATGGAGGCTTTCTACATCAAGCGCAACGGTCACCTCTCCAGTTGGTGCAAGGAGTGCATGATCTCCTTCAGTCATCGGGGAAGAGAAACCGGCTACCAGCGGGTGGGGTTGAAGAGACGGGCCAAGAGGAGTCGGCCGGTCCTGATTGAAGAAGAGCGTCTCCCTTCCTCGCCCATTGCTCCCCTTCGTCTGGTCGATGGTCGCTGCGCCTATGCTTACCCTCGATGAAATGTGCGCTGCTGCCAGCAGCGCCTGCCGGGGGGAGATTCCAAATCTGTCCTCAATAGATCACGGGGGAGGGCTTCGCTGCTGGCGGATGGTGGAGACCTGCGCCAGGATATGCTGCCGAAAACTGATGTTGGAGTGAAAGGCATTGCCTCCACTGGTCTGGGAGCGCCGCAAAGAGGTTCCCGAAGGTTCATGACTTGGCTCACAATTTTTATGAAAGAACACGGCGGGAGTAATAAGAGTGATTTTCCTGTATAATGAGTATATGTCAGGAAGGGAACAGTCAATGCATACAGAATATACCGTAATAGTAAAACAGAAGGGCGATTGGTGGATCGGATGGATTGGGGAGGTTCTAGGCGTAAACTGTCAGGAACGCAGCCGGCAGGAACTATTGGAAAGTTTACGCGCAACCTTGCAGGAGGCAATTGAGTTTAATCGAAAAGATGCAATCGCCTCCGCAGGTTCAGAGTATTCGGAAGAAAGGATAGTCGTTTCTGCGTGAAAAGATCCGAACTGGTGAAAGAAAAGGGGACAGATTTATTTATTGAGCTGTAAATCGCTCCAACGGGGGCAGTCGGCTGGCGGCTTGTCCTGGGCTGATGGGGACAGATTTAATCTGTCCCCATCAGCCGCATTAGGAGAAACGGAAAGACCAGCATAATTTCCAGGGCGAGAAGGCTGAAGAAGGTGGAAAAATAAATCTGTCCCCTTTTTCCCACTGGGGGCTATATTACCTCGATGAACCAACTGCTTGTGATTGGCGGAGCATCCTCTGATACCTTGCACGTGAAGCGCAAAACGGTCCCCTCGGCAGGCGGAGCGGGCATGTACACGGCCATGGCCGCGCATCGCTGCGGTGCGCAGGTTTCTCTTTTTGCGCCATGCCCCAGCCCGATGCCTGAACTTCTCAAGCCTGTCGCGGAACGGCTGGATCAATGGCTTGGTCCTGTGATCCCGCCAGAGCAGTTGCCGCATTTTGAGATCTCCTATCAGGGCGGCAGGACAGAATACATCGAAGCCTTCTTTGGCGCGGAATCGCTTCTATCGCCGGAGATGCTTCCCGAAGATTTATCTCCCTACGAGATTGTGCATGTCATTCCCTTGGGCGATGCGCAAAAACAACTGAGCTTTATTGAAGCCTGCCGCCGGCGCGGCGCGAAACGCATCTCAGCAGGAACCTATCGCGCCATCGTCGCTGAATCTGCGCATCTTGTCGGCGCCATCATGCAAGCGACCGACCTCTTCTTCATGAATGAAAGCGAAGCGATTGGCTTGTTTGGTTCGGTGGAATCGGCCCGCACAGACACAGGAAAGATATTATTCATCACGCTTGGAGCCGATGGCGCCTGTGTCATTCAAGGGAATTATGCAACGTTCCTCCCGGCCGTCTCCTCCAGTGAACTTGACCCAACCGGCGCGGGCGATACCTTCTGCGGCTCGGTACTGGCCTGGTTGATGCAAGGCGCGCATCCCATCATGGCAGCGCAACATGCCATCCCGCTTGCCGCGCAAATGATCGAGCATCTCGGTCCCGATGCGCTTTTCTCCGATGCGCCTGCGCCTGCCATCCCCGCCGATATGCGGGTGCAAATCAACCATTCGCAGGTGCAGAGAGTCTCGCGACTGCTTTCTTCGCTTGAAGAAGCCTCACCCTTTCCATTCGTCAGTCCCGAACTGCCGCCTGTCCACCACCCCGGCGCCTTGGATTATTTTTTTGCGGCCACTGCGCAGCAATTCAGTTTTTGGACCGAACAAAACAACCGCTATCAGCGGCCTCTGATCGCTCCGCTTGGCGGGGTCATGCAAAAAGGAGCCTTCTACTTGTTTGACGCATACCGGCGTCGGCTAGAGGTCGATCCAGGCTTCTGCAGCCCCGAGCGTCAGGCCAATCTGAGTCGCGCTGAATTGCTGGCTGTCTTCCGTTCGGATGATGGACTCGATCCAATGCCCGCTCTGGATTTGCATTTGGAAACAGCTCAAACCTACGGGCGCGACATGCTTGCCCTTCATCTCACCCCGGCAGAGGTGGTGCAAGAAGCCCGGGCATCGTCCCACCCTTTGCGGACGCTGATCGCAAAAAAAAGCGGATTGCTCGCACTGATCTTGCATCAACGGGCGGAATCATTCTTGCCCTTTGCAGAGGATGAGCAGGTGGAGCCGGTGATCGATTATCACCTCATGCGCTCGTGCCTGCGCGTCGGCCTGATCGAGGTCGTTGATGATCAATTGAAGGGGAAGTTGATCCATCGCCAGGTCATTTCACCGGACGAAGAGTGGGCGGTCCGATTTGCTGCCTATCGCGCCATCGAGCAGGTTGTCGCTGCGTCAGGCAAAACCACCGGCGCAGTGGATTGGCTCTTCTTTGGCGCGCGCACGCGGTGCCCGGAAATGTCCGCGCCGGAGTGCCGCTTGTGCCGGATCGATTCAGTCTGCGCCCATCGCCGGGAACTGTTCCAGCCCGTGCGAAGAACCTCGTTCTATTGATGGATGCGATAGATTTGTTTGATCGCTCACTTGGCGCGCCTCACTCGAGACTCCCCGCGGATCGTCCCTGGGCTCCGATCAGAGTATCATTTTTGCCGAGAATCCCATTTGCCAATATACTTTTTCCTGATATCAAGAATTGAAAATCCTATTTCTTAAGCGGGGTCTCCATGGAAAGACTGAAAGGCAAGGTAGCGATAATTACCGGTGGGGCGAGCGGTATCGGAGAGTCAACCGTTCGTTTGTTTGTCGAAGAGGGTTGTCGCGTTGTCATTGCAGATATCCAGGATGTTAAGGGAGAAGCGCTCAGCCGGTCTTTGGGCGAATTAGCAGTCTACGCCCACGTAGATGTCTCATCCGAAACCGATGTAAAGGCAGTTGTCGATGCCGCTGTCTCTCAATTCGGGCGACTTGATTGCATGTTCAACAACGCGGGAATCGGCGAGGATTTTATTCCCATCGAGAGAATTGAAATGCAGCAGTTTGAGCGGATCGTCAGAATTAACATGGGCGGCGTCTTCCTCGGGATGAAACACGCGGCGCCGATCATGAAGCGGCAGGGAAGCGGCAGTATCATCAGCACTGCGAGCGTCGCTGGATTGCAGTCCGGCAATGCAGGTCACATCTATTCTGCCATGAAGTCTGCAATCATAGGGATGACCCGTGTCGTGGCCACCGAACTGGGAGAAAGCGGCATCAGGGTGAACTGCATCTGCCCGGGGGCGATCCTTACCCCCATCTTCACCGTAGATTTGGAAAGCCCCGAAGCGAAGGCAGACAGGATGATGCGTCTAGAAGAGATATTTGCCCAAAGCCAACCGCTTCGCAGGGCTGGGAAACCGCATGATATCGCAACTGCAGCGCTCTGGCTGGCGGGAGACGAGTCAACTTTTGTGAACGGTCAGGCGATCGTCGTCGACGGAGGGCTAACCTGTGGCCGCCAATGGTCCGCTTCGATCCAGAACGATGGTGTGTGAACGCTCACCAAGCAGTTCACCAATCCGGCCTCTTTCGCTGATCCTAGAGTTTGCCGCCTGAGAGCGCTGTCCTAAGTCAGCGCTGGTTCATCGCTCAACGACAGGAGGAAGGGAATGCGCAAGATGGCTGAAGCCTTGCCATCGGCCGAGACCCTGCGCCATAGCCTGAACGCCTGCCAACAGACCCGGAGCAGCCAGGTTCGCATCGCCACCGTTTGGAAGCGGTCCGTCACACCAGCCTGCACCCCGCCGGCAGCGGCAGAATGATGGGAAACGCTAAATATAAAGACCTGACCCCGTCTCTTACCTGCTGATCGCCTTGACTGCTTTCATAAGGACTTCCGGCTGGTGGATTGAGTCGTAAACCGGGATTACTTCCTTCCCTGTTTCAAACAGCCCATATACAGCCATCTGTGCAGTCCTCACGGAATATTCAACGGTAAATACGCAATCCTTCGGCGCTTCTGCAAACTGGCCGAGGAAGGCGAAGTTGGTGGCTCCCTTAGGCAGCACGTCAGGCCTGTCACCGATCTCCCTGGGCATGAACAAGCTGTCGACATAAGGCATTGCGACAGGGATGCAGTTTGCCTTTCCGGATTCCATCACCGGTTTCATCAAATCCTGGATCTTCAGGTGATGCCACAGCTCCTCCAGCATCTCCTTGCCGGTACACTCCGCCATCGTTTTATCAACGCAGTTGCCTTTCCTGTCCGGGTACAGCCCGTAACCCCAGAAGATTTTTACATCCTTCGGCTGATTGGGAAAGTGAGGCTGGCGCGCGATGACAAAGGACATCAGCCAGTTCGAGTCGGTCAGTGTAACCAGGCCGCCGGTCCCGTCAACGTTGCCTGAAAAGTCCTCCATGTAGTCGTGGAAGGCGCTGTCCTTGAAAGTGCCTGTAAATGAAAACCATTTCTGAAGATCGATGTTGTCGCAGAAAGGACCGGGGTTTCCAAACGCCGGATCTTTTGCCGCAAGCTTTTTCCACAACTGCCAGGAGCCGGATTCGGCGATGCCTTTCAACTTTGCCGGCCTGTCCCATGCCCCGTTGTCCGTGCTCTCGGTGAGCGAGCCGTTGGTAATGAATACGTAGTCATTTTCCCCGAGCACGATCTCATTATTATTCTTCAAATGCAATGCGGTGGCGGTTTTCTTGTCGGCCGACAGGTCGAAATCGATATCAACAACTTCCATCCCCAGGTCGAACTTCACCCCTTTTTCCGTCAGATACTTTACCAGGGGAAGCACAACGGAATGATATTGGTTGTACTTGGTGCGCAGAACGCCGCCCAACCTGTTGAGCCCGTCCACGAGATGAATGAAGCGCTTCATGTACCTTCTCATCTCGGCCACGCTGCTCCATCTCTGGAATGCAAACATTGATGTCCAGATAAACCAGAAATTGGTCGTGAAGAAATCCTGGTCAAACCAATCCTCAATCCTTTCCTTCCCCAGGGTTTTTTCAGAAGCGAAGGTCAGCTTCAGCAACTCCGCCTGCTGCTTGAGACTGAGCCCATAGGAGGAGACATCGAGCCTTTTGCCGTCCTTCAGAAGCCTCGCCTGGGCGTTTGAAACAAACCTCTGGTTGAAATCAAACGACTCATCTCTTACGGAAACCGCGGGGTCTTCATAGGATGGTATGTGGGAGAGCAGATCCCAGTAGCACTCGTAGTGCATCTCGTGCATTCTTCCGCCCCGCACCACAAAACCCACCTCCGGATCGCCGGCGCCGTCAAGCGCCCCACCCAGGATTCTGTCTTTTTCCAGAATGTGGATGTTTTCACCCGGAACACCGGCATCCTTGACAAGGTAGACGGCACTTGCGAGCGAGGCAATCCCGCTTCCGATGAGATAGACCTTGGAGTCCTTCGGAACTTTGTCCTTAACCTGTTTCATGATCACTCCTTTTAATCGTTTGCAGTTTGGGGTCAGGTCTTTATATCTAGCATTCCTTCTTGATTCTACCGGCTGTTGTGAAGTGCAGGCAGGTGTGCCGGCCGGCGCCTGCTCGCTGTGTCCAAGCCGCCGCCAATTCTCCGCCACGGCCCTACAAATCATCATTGTGGGGTTGCCCTACGACTCTGCCGGGCAAACCATGATCCCGCTATAGCCGGCTTGAAAATACTCCAACCCAACATCCCGCTCACTCTAACTTCCTGAAAACGGTTTGGGGGTCAACTTGCGGTTCAGATGGCACAATGGCGGCCGGTGTTGCGCTTTGGTGCATATCTCGGTGGGTCCGCCAGGCGCTATAGGCTTGCTTGCCCAACAGAGCAATAAATAATGCGGGTATTCTTTCTCCCCTCCTTCCCCTCCTCTTTTTCTCCATTCATGGTTATGCTCCTATTGAATCGTTGTATTCTTGGCTCTTGCAGCTATGGCTATTTTTTCCAGATCGGCAGCGTCCACCTCGATAGGTTGGTGCTCATCGTCATAACCTACCTTCAGCGGCTTTCTTAGATTCTTTCCTTTTCCGTCGATTAAGACTCTGATTTCGTCATAGCACACCCAGCATAGCGTCACGCCTCGCTTCTCAATCTCGATGTAATGTCTCCACTCGTCATCCGGTACGGTGAAAAGGTCGGGGTATTCTTCCCCACAGCGAGCGCAGGCGTCAGGATATTCGATAAAGGGGACGCGCCCTTTCTTCTCAAGCAACGCTCTCCATTGCGCGTCCTGGGCGTCTGTCAGGCCGTGTTTGTAAGCATCCGTCCCGAGTCCGCAGGGGATATTCAATCGATGATAAGCACAGAAGCAGTCTATGAGCTGTCCTCCACAAAATGGGCACTTTTCCTCATCGCATCCGAGAGCGTGAATTTCACCTTCCAGACAATTACACGTACAGCATCGGAACCTTTCATATTCAGTGGTTATTTCCAAGGTCATCTCCTTTTCTCTCCCTTCTCCAGCATCCCCATAGATCCCGTTTTGGATTCACCGCCTACGCCCGACCTTAAGAAAAAGGGGACAGATTTATTTATTGATCCGTAGATCGCTTTAACAGGGACAGTTGAATGGCGGCCCGTCCTAAGTGTAGCGAATAATCGGATCTTGTGGACGAAATCGAGAAGATAATGCTGCAATGGGGAGAGATTTAAATCTGTCCCCTTTTTCTGCTATCTCTGCTCCTTCCACTGGCTGACCAACTGACTGAACTCCTCTACATCGAGGTGGTCGTAGGCGTAGGCCTTGCGCAGCAAGGAAGCCGGAACATAAAGGTCGTATTTTTGCATGACAGGCGCCTCGCTTGCCCCGACCAGCGACTCCGGGCTGATCCCGTCATGTGCGGCGGCCGCCAGAGCTCGGCAGAGACGTGCTGCCGCAGGCTGATTCGCTGCCTGTCCCTTCTCCATCTTGATCAGGAAGTAGTTGGAAGGTTGCCCTTCGACGCCCTTGATGCCGAGTTCCGTGCCGACCAAATGACGCAAAGCATGATTGAGGGTGCGATAGGAGCGCGTCCCCATCCAAGGAAAGATGGCGAAGGCAGTTCCCCCCAAGTGAAGAACCCACCGCTGCTCCAATCCAGCGTGGCGAGCTAGGGAGCGAGCTTCAGCGATCCGTTTGCGGGCATGGGGCTGCAAGTACTCGTATTCCACGTCTTCCACCAGGACTTGCCGCATCCGCTGTTTAATGCGAGTATGTATTATGCCGTAGGGTCCGGGCCAGACCGTGAGAGCCTTGCCCTCCACTCCTCGCACGAAGACGAACTTGCGCTTGATGTCCACTTCTAGCACCTCCCAAGGTCGCCCGGCCAAGCCGAAGCGTTCCCCGGGCGGTGGCGGGTAGGCGATGCTGCCGATCTCCTCGGTCCCCTCCTTTACCGAGAACTCATCGTCGTCTTGAAAGACGGCGAAGAAACGGAAGCTGCGCACCACCGCCTCTCCCGCCAGGCCGACGATCAAGCCGCCCTCCTCAGTATATTGAAGGTGGTCGATCTTCAGCAGGTGGCGGAGCAACTCGCGCAAGTCATCCTGGGAGACCTGGCGAAATGGAGGCAAGCACAGGACGCGCTTCGCTAAAGCGGCCGGGGTCAATTCCCCCTGGGAGGCAAAGATGCTCATGGTCTGGTGATAGAGCAAGCTGAAGGGGTAACGGACCAGCCGGTGCGGTTCCACCCAATGCTCCTCCAGGTATAGCTGGATGATGGCGATAGCTTGCAGCAAAGACCAAGGGAGCTGCTGCGGCAGTAGTTCTTTGCCCAGGGGCTCTTCTTCGGCGCAGGCCAGGATCATCTCCGGGGGGTTGCCGCGCCGGCCGGAACGACCCAATCGCTGCAGGAAGCTGGAGACCGAGTACGGCGCCTCCAGTTGAAGAACCCGCTCTAGGCGACCGATGTCGATGCCCAGTTCAAGGGTCATGGTGGCAGCCACCACGGCCGGCAGCAAGGGATCGCGCATCGCTTCCTCGGCCGCCTCCCGCAGTGGGGCAGAGATGCTGCCATGGTGCATGAAATAGACGTCCGGCGCCCCTTGCGCTTTGGCTGCCATGCGCAGAGAGGACAGCATCGATTCCGCCTCCTCCTTGGAATTGGAGAAAATGAGGGCTTTCCGTCCGCGCGTGTTCTCGTAGATATACTGAATAAACGGCGATATCACGTGATTTTCCCCCGGAATCGAGCGTCGCAAAGGATCACTGTCCTCGGTTGGGGTGGGTTTCAAACCCGCCCCAACCGCCCCCTTCGGTTCGGAGACTTCGGCAGCGCGATCGATCTGGGGGACGAAGAAGTGTTCCACCGCCAGGCGGAAGCGTTGTTCTCCTCCCTCCGGGCGCGGCGTGATGACCAAGCGCTCGGTACCGGCGCGAAGCCATTGCTCGGCAGTGTCATAATTTCCTAGTGTGGCGGAAAGGCCGACCCTCCGAGGCTCCTGGGCGAGATAGGGACGCAGCCGTTGCAGTTGGCAGAGGATCTGGCGGCCGCGATCGGAGTTCATGAAGACATGCACTTCATCGATGACCACG
>JAPLHV010000197.1 GCA_026389455.1 Coprothermobacterota bacterium | reverse complement strand
TAAGCGCCGATAGGCGGCGTCCCGGGGAGAGAGTTGCGTAGGCTGAAAAGCCCGAAAAGAAGGGCGGCGAAGACCGACAGGATGCGGATGTCAAACCAGCCGCTGAGCATCAGCACGATCAGGGCGATCACTCCCAATCCCACGGCCCACTCGATCACCATGCCGGCTGTTGCAGCCACCAGCACTGTCTGCGAGCGTTCGATCTCAATTTCTAATCCGCTCCCCATCGGAACCACTCCCTCCAGCGAGGTCGCGTCGATCTTGAAACCAGCTACATGCCCGGTCAGGGAAAAGGTCATCGGCGCCTCTTCCATCGTGTCCGGCCCCGTCTCTTTCCGCAGAACGAAGCGGATGGTCGTGGAATGCTGATCAAAGGGATAATCATTGGCATCCCCCTCCAAGGCATAGGTCAATTCGAGCTGGCCTACCGGCTCCCCTTTCTCCAGGATGTAACGGGTTTGCTTGCTGGCTCCCAGCGCATCCAACTCCATCGTCTGGGCGTAGGAATAGCCTTCTTCCGCGGCCAGCGCTCCTTGCGGGGTGATGCGGACCTGCAGCATGAGCATGCCAAGAATGGGATCCAGGGTCAAGATGCGGGCGTCGAGATCGATTCGGTCCAAACGGGTAGTATCTCCCACTTGAATGGCACTCGCTCGCTCTTCGCCTTCCAGGCTGTACTGCTCCAACGCACTGAAGAAGACAACGAAGAAAAGAGCAAGAATGATCACACTTATGGTTGCAATCAGGAAAGTTTTTCTACCCCTGCTGTTGCGCACCGGATCCTCCTTTCAAGATCAGCGTGACTTGATCCCGCTGTTCGGTATTCTATGCCGGATCGCGCCATAAAGAAAACACTGGAACAATCCTGCTATCCTACGAGATGGGTGGATTTTCAGGCGCCAGTATCGCAATCGTCTCAGGTTTCGTCATCGATGCCCCTTTCTCCGCGGCTTTGCTCTCTTCGGCTGACCAGCGCTCTTCGATAACAACGGGCAAGGTGTCGTGGTCGGGGGTATTCTTCTCCACGTCGCGCACCACCGGGAAGAGGTAGCCGGAGAATCCAACCACCGCTCCTAATATGCCGGCCAGGACGATCATCACCGCCATCCCTGCGCCGGCCCCAGTTCCAAAGATCGGCCCCAAGGCGCCGGAAAGCGATCCACCGGCTTTCATAGCAGGTTCAAAAACGCGGTCGGCCAGCGGGCCGGCAACCAGGGTGGCTAACGGGGATACGGCCTGAGCAATCATACGACGGGTGGAGAAGACCCGCCCTTGGATGTCCGGCGGCACCTTGGACTGCCAGATGGCCTGGTTGCAAATGTAGGTCACGCTGCCCACCGAGGAAGCCAGGAAAAACCCGGCCATCCACATCGGCAGGCTCTGGCCGAAACCGACGAAGGCGGCCAAGAAGAGGAATGGCAGGGCCCAGCCGATGAAGATCCCGTCGGTCTTTCGCCGGAACAGCCCGCCTGTGATGGAAAGGACCAACCCACCCACCACGCCGCCGATTCCTCCGGCCGACTCAGCAACAGCCAGGGTGGTGGCGCTGTTGGCAGTCTTGGCCAGGATCATCGGCGCTGCCAAGGTCCAGCTCAAGGAGGCGAAGAGATTCCCGAATAGGAAGATCAATTGCAAGCCGAGCAGCCCTTTGTTGGCGAAGATGTAGCGGAAGCCATACCAGCTTTCCTTCCACAAGCTTCCCGCCCCTTCCGCTCCAGCTTGCGAACGTTTGGGGGAGAGTATCGGGGTGAAAGCCAGGATGATGATGGCCAAGGACATGGTGGTCACATCGACGACGAATATCCAGCCAATGCTGGCAAAGCCAATCATAGCTGCAGCCAGGATGGGGGCCAGGATATAGGTGCCGGATTCAGCCAGGGTGCTGAGGGCGGTGGCCCGCGCATACTGGCTCTTCGGCACCATTAAGGTTACCGAAGCTGAATAAGCCGGCCAGTGAAAGGAGGAGAAGATCCCGGCCACCCCCCCGGCCACGTAGATATGCCAAATCTGCAAGCTGCCGGTGAAGTAGAGGATCATCAGCGCGGCGGTGGCGAGTCCAGCAGCGAGGTCAGCAATGGCCATCATCCACTTGCGATTCCAACGGTCTACCAGAGCGCCGGCCAGCGGGCTGAGGGCGATCTCCGGGGCGAAAGCGCAGAAGGCCATAATGGACAAAGCAGTCGCTTCCCCGGTGATCTGGTACACCCAGATGGTCAAGGCAAAGCGGGTCATAGCAGTTCCCAGCAGGGAGAAGAGCTGGCCGATCCAGAAGATCAGGAAACTCCGCATGCCTGGGGCGCTGTTGATGGCGCGAATTGGGTTCATCTTCTACTCTTCTTTCTGAGGTTGGGCAGGCAGTGTGCAAGATGCCCGCCGGCTCGGTTTCTACACGTTTCCTTTATGTTTCCCGCAGCGAGCTTGCCAGCCGAAGCCAGCTCTGGTAACGGCGAGGGTGGATAGCTCCTTCTTCCATGGCCTTTTTGACAGCGCAACCGGGTTCTTTATTGTGCCGGCAACTGGCGCCAAAGCGGCAGCCGCCCAAATAGGGGCGCATCTCCGGGAAGAGCGAGGCCAACTGATTGGGGTCTACATTCCAGAGGCCGTACTCGCGCATCCCCGGCGAGTCCACCAAGAATCCGCCGCCGGTTAAGGAGAACATCTCCAGCGACGATGTAGTGTGTCGCCCCTTCCCGGTGATCTTGCTGATCTCACGCACCCGTTGACCTAACCCGGGTTCCAGAACATTCAAGAGGGTGGTCTTGCCTACCCCGGAGGGGCCAACCAAGGCGGAGAGCTTGCCGCGCAGGGCTTGACGCAACTCCTCGATCCCCACCTGTTGGGTGGAGCTGGTCAGCAAAATACGGTAGCCGCAGAAGCGGTATGGTTCCAGTTCAGCTCGAAAGTCCTCCTCCTTGACCAGGTCCAGCTTGGTGAAACAGAGCAGGGCGGGAAGTTTGCAGGCTTCCGTGGAGACCAGGTAACGATCGATCAGGTTCCATCTGACGGCCGGCTGGGCGGCGGCGAAGACCACCACCACCTGGTCGGCGTTGGCCACGATGACCTGCTCCAAGGGTTGTGCTCCAGCAGCCCGGCGTGAGAGCTTCGAGCGTCTTGGCAGCACTTCCTGAATCTGGCCCCTGCCCGGGCCGGCCGGCAGGAATCTGACCCGGTCGCCAATGGCTACGGGGTCGACCAATCGGATCTCCTTCACCGCCAGCACATGAGGCCGCCAGGAGGTGGGATCAGCAATCGGGTAGACAAGCTGCTTGCGCAGCAGATTGGTCAGAGAGCATGCCACCAGGGCGCCTCCGGCGAACTCGGTCTCACCGGTCACCCAGTACTGCCCGGTGCTCTTGCGGACAACTGTCCCCTCAAACAAGAACTCTTGCGGCAAGTCTATTAATGGCCGGGCATCCAATTCAACGGATTGAGACAAATCGTTTCCTCCAAGGTTGTTTGGGAAACGGCCACTCCATACCCACGAGAAAAGAAAAAGCCGCGGGCGGAGAGTGCGCTCGTGGCCGTGTCGACTGAGGGGGGGCTGTCAAGCCCCGCATCCTAGGTCGTGCGGGTATCGATCAGAAGAGGGGAAGGCGCACTCCGGTTCTATCAAAACTAACAAGCTCATTCTCGAGGATCATTCGGCTCTGCGCTCCCTTCCTTTCATCAGGGTGTAAAACAGAGATAGTCAAGCACATCGCATCCTACCTTGTCAAGCGATTTGAAACGGGGTCACATCTTCATATGTCACCAAATTTGGTGACATATGAAGATGTGACCCCAATTACGACCTGCAAATGTTAGAGTGAGAGAACCTCCCCCGAGCCCATCTCGTTCCAGGCATAGGCGCCGATCTGCCCGGAGCAGAGCAGCGTCAAGCCTCCCCTCGAGACATGGTGCAAGGTGAAATACTGTGGTCGATCGAGATACTGGCAAAGGGCCAGCAGTTTTCCCCCGGAGATCATCCCGACATTGCAAGCAACAACTTGCCGCGCACTGCCGAGAACCCAGTCACGGAGATCTCTCAAGGTTGTCTCGCCGTCAGCCTTCTCCTCCCTCATCCGCTCGACAGCCCAGGAGAACACCTTCTGCGCCCCGATCCTACCTGCCAATGGACGATTCAAACGGATGCCCTGGATCATCCCGTTGAAGACAAAACAAACAGAGTGATCGAGAAAGGGCTGGTTGTAAGCGAGCACTCCTTTTTGGTCGGAGAAGCTGGCGCTGCGGGCATGGGCGGCGAAAAGAGTGGTCGGCGGGAAGGACGGAAAGCGCCTCTTTTCTTCCCAGACCGGTCGCAACGATCTCCATCGCCTCCAAGCGCCCGACTCCAGCCAAGCCATTCCCCACCCGTCCTCTTGCCGGTCACCCTCCATCGTGCGGCTCTCTGCGCACATTTCTGCGAATTCCGCCAGGAGGGAGGCCGGTGAAGCAGCTTCTCCGGAACGGGCCAGAAGAAACCTACACATCTTCCTGCTCGCAAGTGAAGATCTCGCGAAGGGCGTGAAGGGCGATCTCCATTTCCTCTTGGCGCAGCGTTAAAGGAGGAAGGAAACGGAGCGTATCGGCGCCGGCGGAAATGGCAATAATCCCTCTCCCTTGCAGGGCTCTAAGGGTGGGAGTAACGTTCTCACGCAACTGT
>JAPLHV010000062.1 GCA_026389455.1 Coprothermobacterota bacterium | reverse complement strand
GTGAAGGATGGGAATGGGGAAGCAGTGGAGCGGCAACCGCGCAACCGATGGGCAATGCCGGTGATTGACAGCCAGTCTTGCCTTAGTTGTGGCCTCTGTTTGGCCTCCTGTCCGGTGACCGCTCTTGGTTGGATTCTCTCCTTCCCTGAGAAGCGCCCCAAGGCGTCTCTGGAGAGGCCGGAGGATTGCCTGACCTGCGGTTTCTGCCGAGTGATCTGCCCGGTAGGCGCCATCGTATTGCTTCCATCAACCGTTGATGAGAAGAGCCCTCTTTCCGGCTGATGAGCGTTCCTCCGGCGGTTGTGACGGTTACCCAGCTTCCCCCCGGTGATTACCGAAAGGATTGCGTCGCCTTGCCTCGTGACTACGGCAGCCGCGCTTACGAAGAGCGAGACGACGTGCGGGCCATTCGCGAGGCTGTGTACGATTGCCTGGATCGTCTGGAAGTGGAAACCGGCATCAGTGGGAAGCTGAGGGGACGGCCGGCGCTGGTGAAACCCAACCTGGTGACCGTCTACCACAGGATGGGCTTGGTGGAGGAGGACTACCCGGAGAGCGCCGACCCCCGTGTCCTGGAGGCGGGGGTGCGATGGCTTCAGCGCTACAGCTCTGATATCGTCATCGTGGAGTCATCCGGACGGGGGGCGCCTACCCGCGGCTCTTTCCGCGTGGCCGGCCTGGACCGCTTGGCTCGCCGCTTGGGCTGCCGTCTGCTGCCTCTGGAGGAGCAGCCGGTAGATCGTTATTTTCTGCCCAAAGCGAAGGTCTTGAAGGAAGCGTTGATCCCTCGCATCTTCCGGCCGGTGGTGGAGGGGGAGGCTTTCTATCTCTCCCTTCCCAAAATGAAGACTAACCTCTACACCACCGTCACCCTGGGCTTCAAGAACGCCATGGGCCTGCTCCCCTACAACCTTCGCCAGCGAAACCACAACTGGGCGCTTGATCAAAAGCTAGTAGACCTGCTCTATCTGGTGCGGCCCGACTTGACCCTGGTGGACGGGGTGGTTGGGGGGGAGGGGAACTGCCCAGCGCCGGTCGACCCGGTGAACAGCCGGGTACTGATCGCTGGCAATCACCCCTTGGAGACGGACCGGGTGGCGGCCCGCCTAATGGGGTTCAACCCGGAAGAGGTTCCCTTGCTGCGTTTGGCCGCCGAGATGGGGTTTGCCGCAGCGGAGACGGTCGTGTTAGGAGAGGCTGTTCTTCCCGCTTTTCGCCCGGCAGACCCTTCACTTTTGAGCGAGGCATTTGCCCGGCAGTTTCCTGAAGTCGTCGCACTGGTCGGACGAGAGAGAAGAGACGGCGACTTCGCTCCGGTCATCGGCGGGAGCCTCGATCCTGTTGCGGTCAGCCGCATGGAGATGGCTTGCCGAGGTGGGTGTTTGGCCACTGCCCGATTTGCTTTCGAGATGATCCTGCGGGAAGGGTTGTCCTGCGACTTCCGTTTAGTGGTGGTGATCGGCTCCGGGCTTTCTGTGGAAGGAGAGAGGAGATGGTTTGACCGATCGGGGAGGGCTTTTACGCGCGAGGAGATCGCCCGCTTGCCGGGGAAGAAGCTGGCCATCGGCCACTGCAGCGAGGGATTGCGGGGAATCGTGGATCGTCATCTGGATGGTTGCATGCCTTTTCCCAATGCCCCGCACATGGCTCTTCACCGTCTCACTGGATCTCGTTGCCGCGTGCTGGGGCTCGGCAACCGGCAGCTCCCATTAATGCTCTTGGCGACTCTTCAAACCTGGTGGAACCGCCGCCGTCGCATCTCCCGGGGAGAGCGGCTGGATGTACCATTGGCTAAAAACGACTGTCTCCTCGAGCCGGGGGGGGACAGATTTGAAATCTGTCCCCCAAAGGGGAAGGATGATCAGGATTGGATTCGCTGGCCGCTGCCGCCGCTGTCAAAAGAGGAAGTGCGGGAGATGCTGCGCGTTGAGGATGCTGCCACTTGGTCCACACTGCTGGGTCACTGATTGATCCGGCCGAGAGAAATCAGACCGGCTGGGCGTTCCGATAGGCTTGTAGAAAGTCGAAATGGAAGAGTGTGCAGCCTTCTCGATAGACTCTCCAAACCAAGTCGAAATAGCCCTTGTATTCCTCCCGGTTCTCCCGATCGATGGTATAACTGAAGAGCACGCCGCTCAGGTTATGGAGGCGGAAGAAGGTAGGTAGGCGCTCTAACCAGACTGCGTCGAGCTCGTTCTCCCGGCGATAACCGGTGAAGAAATGGTGGAAGTAATGGCGTGCCTCTTCCTCGCCTCTTTCCCCGGCAAATTGGGCGGAGAAGTAGGGGACGGTGGTGGCCAGGTCCGAGATGAACCAATCGTAGCAGCAGTCATCGAAATCAAAAATGGTGAGGCCTTGCCCGTCGAGGAAGAAATTGGTCATGTTCAAGTCGTCATGCACCAGCCCGTAGCTGTCAAGGTCAGTGGGTAGGCGATCCAGGAAAGCCGACAGCTCCTCGGCTCGAGCCACCGCTGCCTTTTCCTCGGGCGGAACAATCTCGCCGGCACGGAACAACTCAAGACCGGACCCTTGTTCGCGCCAGCTCGACCGATGACCTCTGTGCGGCCCCGGGTCGTAACTCTTGGTAAGCGCATGCATTCGTCCTACTATGCGGCCCCACTCCCGGTAGAAGGATTCTTTGTCCAAATTTGGGTCATTCAGGTTAGGAGGTCCGCCCGGCGCTCTCTCGAAGACGCAGGCGATAAAGCGAGAGCCTGGCGCCTCGATGACCTCGGCCAAACGGTCATTACGGGAAAGGACGGGGGCGGCCACTGGGATTCCACCGCCGGAAAGGTAGTGAATCCAGTCCAGCTCAGCGCTCACTTGCGGAAGGGTGCGGTGAGATTCGTGGGTCAGACGAAGGATGCGCGGCAAGCCTTGGCAGACGAACGGATACACCAGATTCACTACATCGTCCAAGGGGCTATCAGGAGGATTGCCCTGCCACAACCGGGCTACTTCTTGCAGGTGAGACGGTCGGATCAGGGAGGTGACCTCAGCTTCCATCATTGCTCCTCTATCATTTCATCGAACCCCGCAAGAACCCCTGCTTCGTTAGCTCTTGTTTGTTTTAGCGGCAGCGTCTCCACTGCTTGTTTTGGATGCACCGCTTCCACCGCTCGTTTTAGGTGCAGCGTCTCCACCGCTTGTTTTAGCGGCAACATCTCCCTCACTTTTCGAGCCTCTCGACCAGGAATTGGAGCTGTCGAAGAAGGAGAAGCGGGATAGGATGCGTTCCGCCTTCCGCGAGTGGCAGTTCGGGCAGATCGGCGTATTCTCGCCTCGCCCCAGCCCCTCCAGGAACTCAAAGCACTGATGACACTGTTTACACTGATACTCGTAAATCGGCATACTCTCTCACCTTCGCTTTACCCAGTCGCCCGACGGCTCTTTGGCCTTCTCCCCTTCCAAGCCGGCAATTCTACCACGAACCAACACTTTTTCAATGCGGCCGCAGATCTCCCGTCCGGCAAAGGGGGTGTATTGTCCCTTGGAAACCAGATCCTCGGCCCGGATATTCCAGCGAGCCCGGGGGTCCAGTACGATCAGGTCAGCATCAGCCCCGACAGCCAGTCGCCCCTTGCGCGGGGAGAGCCCATAGAGCTCCGCAGCCCGCCTCCCCGTGACAGCCAGGAAGCGTTCCAAAGAGAGGCGTCCCTTGACATACCCCTCCTCCCAAATTAAAGGGAGAAAGGTCTGCAGCCCGGGAATCCCGGCGTAGGCGTCAAAGAAGTTTGGAGTTTCTTTCTCCTCGGGGTAGCGGCACGAGGCGTGATCGGTGGCTGCGAAGTCCAGCACGCCGTCGCGCAAGCCCTGCCAAAGCATCTCCTGATCCCATTGGGTGCGCACCGGCGGAATGGTCTTCATCCGCGCTCCCCAGTGGATGAAGTCTTGCTCGGTGAGGAGAAGATACTGCGGGCAAGTCTCGGCAGAGACCGGCAGTCCCTTCGCTTTCGCCTCGGCGATCAGCTCCACCCCAACGCCGCTGGAGACGTGGACGATGTGCAGGTGAGCGCCGGTCTCCCGCGCCAACTGCAAAGCGGAAGCCACCGCTACCCATTCCGCCGCTGCCGGCCGGGAGTTCAGGTAGTCGCGCCAACCGATCCCCCCACTCTGTCGTACGCCACGGAGGGATTCTTCGATGATGTCGCGATCCTCGGCGTGGAAAGCTACCGGCAAGCCAAGTTGGGCTGCTTTGGCCATCACCGCGCGCATCTCGCCACTGCTCACGCGGGGGTAGGTCTCCATCCCGGAAACACCATAGACCTTGAACCCGACCACCCCCAGCAAGGCCAGGGCAGTCATCGTTTCACTGTAGGAACCGTTCTGCACTTCCTCGCCGGTGACCCCGCCCCAAAAGGCATAGTCTACCCAGGCTTTGCCGCGCACTGCCTCCCACTTGGCCAGCAGACCTTGCGGCGTGCGACAGTTGGGCAGCGACGTCTCGGGCATATCGATCACCGTGGTGACCCCACCGAGGGCGGCCGAGGCGGTGCCGCTGGCGAAATCCTCACGCCAGGTGAAACCCGGATCGTCGAGATGGACGTGGGGGTCAACGGCGCCAGGCAGGAGGAGTCGGCCGGAGAGATCCCAGGTTTCATCTACGGGGACGCCAGTCAGATCGCCCACAGCCAGGATTCTCCCTTCCCCGATGAGCAGGTCGGATTCCTGCCAACGACCTTCCAGCGGCAGCTTCGCTTTAGTTAGCTTTAGCGTTGGGGTCGGCCCCATCCCCTTGTTCCTTCCTGACGCCACGCCGTCGCTTTCCCCGCCGGCGTTTCTTCTTTTCCGCCTCCTCTGCTTTTACCGGTTGCGCTTCTTTTTCCGGGGAAGAGAGCGGGACGCCCTGCCGGGGGCTATCTACCTGCCGGGGGCTATCTTGTCGGCTGGGGCGCTGCCCTCTTGGTTTGCCCCGTTCCTTCGTTCGCTTGCCGCGTTGGCGAACTGCTTTGGGTTGTTCCCCGGTTGTTCCCTCCGGCTCGGCGGGGCGCTTCGGACGGGCTTCATCCGGTTTCGGCGCCTGGAGGGAAGCGGCGACTTGGTCATGGGCGACTCCGAGGCGCCGGCGTTGCTCTTCACTTCCCTGTTTGTCCCCCTGGCTGCTTGATCTCTCTACCGGTCTTACTCGGCTTCGCTCGGCGTGCGCCGGGCGCATCCCCTCCTCCAGGCTTCGCTCCAGCTCGGGGCGTTCCCCCGGCAACCAAACTTCGTCGGCCAGGCATTCCACCCGTGCGTCACTCTCCAACACCACCGTCACCGATTCCTTCAGCGCGTTCAACTCGCTGACGCGGCCCTTCCCCTTCATCGTCATCACCGTCGTACCCTCGCGTGGAAGACGGGAACGGGCTTCACGGTAGGTTTCGTGCTCGTAACGCAAGCAGCACATCAGTCGGCCGCAGATGCCGGAGATCTTCAGCGGGTTAAGGGCCAAGGATTGATCTTTGGCCATCTTGATGGTCACTGGGGCAAATTCCTTGAGGAAGGTATTACAGCACAAGGTTCTGCCGCAGATTCCCAATCCGCCGTAGAATTTGGTCTCGTCGCGGGCGCCGATCTGCCACAGCTCCACGCGGCAGTGAAGGGTGGAAGCCAGATCGCGTACCAGATCACGGAAATCCACACGATTGTCGGCCGTGAAGTAAATGATGTATTTAGAGCGGTCAAAGAGGTACTCAACGGAGACCAGGTTCATCGGCAGGTTGTGCTCTTGAATCTTCTCTTTGGCGACATGGTAAGCTCGCTGTTCGTCCTCTCGATTCTCCTCCTGCCGCTCTTTGTCTCTCTCGGTAGCCAAACGTGTGACCCGGGGCAGACTTGCTCCCCCGGCGGAAGCAGCATCCCCGGGGGGAAGCGGCTCGCGTGGGCTGCCGGCAATGGCGCCCATCTCGATCCCTCTCCCCGTCTCCACAATTACTTCGTCCCCCAGCATTAGATCCAGAAGACCGGCGTCGAAATATTGCACTTGGCTCATCTCCTGGATTTTCACGCTGACGATTTTCAGGTTCGGCACGTCTTTCCTCCAGTTTGTTCGTTCCGCACTGCGAGGATCCCAGTGCATTTGATTCCCTCGTGGCTTAACTGGTCTGCCATCCACTCAATTCTCTTATCTTGGAGTTGGCTCAGCCAGGTCATAAGATAGCCTCTGTCAGCATGATAACCCCCGGCAGCATCATAGCCTCCGTCAGCATGATAGCCCCCGGCAGCATGATAGCCCCCGGCAGGGTGTCCCACCCAATTGAAAGAGCAGCACGGGAAGCAGCATGCCCATATTCACTGGGCTGGTGGATAGTCCCAAGACATCCTCGATCAGACGGCAGCCGCCGGCCCAGGCAGCGGGAGACCGGCGCGGGGCGATCTGCGCAAGATGCTGTGTTTGGTCGGTATTGATGACCGCTTGCGGCTCAACACACCATAGGCTCAAATCGCGCCAGGCGCAATAAAGGGTACGCAGAAAATCGACTACAGTGCGTTTATCCTTCTCTTTCAAGATAGCGTCGCTTTGATGAAAGGAAGGAGTGCCGGCAGCGACCTCCCAAGAGATCTCCAAATAGCGCCAGCGTCTCTTCCAGGCCTCCGGCTCGCTCCAACGCAAAGCTTCCCCCATGCGCCCGCCGGCAACGCGCGCCAACAGCTCCGGCTCGGGAAGAGCGCTTCCTGGGCGAGGACCTCCGGTCACCCCAGAGATCCCGACCCCGCGCGCTTTTAGGTGAGCGGTCAGGTCCACTCGCGAAAGGTAGCCGAAGGGTATCTCCAGGCAGCGGGAGCGAATCGTCGCCGGCAGGGCGTCCGGCCGCGCGCTGACGAGAATGTTCACCACCGTCGCCGGCGGCTCTTCCAGCAGCTTCAAAAGGGAAGCGCACGCTTCGACGGTGAGACGATCTGCCTGGTCGATCACGTTGATATGGTAGGGAGAAAGGATGGGGCTCATCACGCTGGATTTCCGCAGGTGGCGGGTCTCCTCGATCTTGATCGATTCATCGCCCAGGGAGAGCACGTGCAAGTCGGGGTGCGTTCCAGCGCTTATCAGGCGGCAAGAGGGGCATTGACAGCCATCGACTGCCTTCGTGCAAACCAAAGCTCGGACGAAAGCGCGAGCCATGAGCATCTTGCCGACTCCCTCCGGGCCGAAAAAGAGGTAGGAGTGCGAAGGGGTTCCTCGCGCTGCCCGCTCCAACAGCGCCTTGACTCGCGTGTGTCCAACGATGGCGGAAAAAAGCTCGCTCATCGATTTTGGTCGGATCGCTCAAACACGCTCAAAATAATCGATCGGCGCCACGAAGATGGTGGCTCCTCCAATCTCCACCTTCATCGGGTAGGGGATGTAACTGCCGGGAGCGCTGGGTGCATACGGGGCTGGGTTGATGAAGTGTTCCCGCTTATGGCAACGCTCGCGAACGACAGAGAGGATCTCCTCCACTTTGTCGTCATCCACCCCGAGGAAGATGGTCGAGTTCCCTTCCCGCAGGAACCCTCCGGTGGAGGCCATCTTGGTGGCGCGGTAACCTTTCTGGGTCAGGGTGGAGAGCAATGCCTCAGCGTCCTTGTCCTGAACGATGACAATCAGCAGCTTCATGCGTGTACCTCCTTCATTCCGTTGTAGGTTCAGAACTCCCTGCCGGGGGCTATTCACTTTGATCGAGGGGAGGCGCGCAACCGTGGGGGTTTTGCTCGAGAAGATGCAGCACCCAGCGCCAAATGCGCCTCAAGACCTGCTCGGTTTGGCCCTCCCCTGAGACGATGCGGATCCGTTCCGGGTCATGGATGGCCAAAGCCAGGTAGGCTTCTCGAACCTTCTCCTGCAGGCCAAGTCCTTCCGCCTCCAAGCGGTCGCCGGAAGTCCGCTCCAGCGCCGCGTTGGGTTCCATATCCAAGACCACCGTGAGGTCGGGCTGCAGTCCCCCACTGGTGAAGAGGCAAGTCCGCCGCACTTCCTCGCAGGGGAGGCCGCGCCCCCAGCATTGGTAGGCCAGCGTGGAGTCGTGGAAGCGAGTGCAGATCACCACCTGACCACCCTCCAAGGCGGGCAGGATCTTCTCGATCAGATGTTGGGCGCGGTCCGCCAAATAGAGAAGCATTTCCGCCATCGGCGAGAGCTCCGGATTCGCTGGGTCCAAGAGGATGCGGCTGATCTGGGAGCCGATGCGGGTAGCCCCCGGTTCGCCGGTGACCAGGACAGGAAACCCCAACTCGCGCAGTTGGGCGGCCAGTAACTGGGCTTGGGTGCTCTTGCCGCACCCGTCGATCCCCTCCAAAGTGATGAAGAAACCCCTCATGGCTCGGACTCCGCCGGGAGGATCACGACGTGACGGTTTGGTTCCTCGCCGCGGCTTTCCGAACGCATGCCGTAGCGCTCGGCCATCTGGTGTTGCAAGCGGCGGATCTGGGGCGCTTCGGGCGGAAGATCAGCCGGCTGTCGGCTACGGGCGGTCTTCATAATCATTTCCTCGGTTCTCTCCATCAGTTTAAAGTCCCAATCCCGTTCCGGCATCCCGTAGAGTCTTCGGAGAAAGGCGCGGATCTGCCCGCTGGCGTTGTTGCGCAGCACGTAGACGGGGATATTCAGTCCTTGGGCTTGGGCCAATAGGTAAGGTTGGCGCTTCTCTTGTGATTTTATCGTCACCACTACCTGGGCATCGTTGAGGTTGCGGGTCACGGTGATCGGCAGGCCGAGGTCTTGGATTCCCCGTTCGATCCGGCTGCGGGAGACAGCGAAAGCGTAGATCTGGATTGGACCGGTCTTGCGCAGGCTTTCCGCTTCCTCCTTTTCCCCGATCTCCTCGGAGTTTTGGTGAGCGCGATCGATGGTTTCCTGCAACTCGCGCGCCCGCTCCGGCGACCGCGAGCGGATCTCGGGGCGGGGCAGCACGTTGCGCAGCATGGAATCGACTGTCGCCGCAACGTCCTTATGGATGGCCACCGTCTCTCTGTCTTTCATCTCCACCAGGATGTTGAAAGTCGGCGGGGCGCGACGCTCCAGCACGGTCTTTTGGGTGCCGCGGTAGCGGGCTTCCTCGTCGGAGAGGGTTACCGCCTGGATCCCTCCGATCAAGTCGGAAAGGGTGGGGTTCTGAGCCAGGTTCTCCAGCGTGTTCCCATGCGCTGTAGCCACCAGTTGCACGCCGCGCTCGGCGATGGTGCGGGCAGCCATCGCTTCCAGTTCCCGGCCGATCTCGTCGATGATGATCACCTCAGGCATGTGGTTCTCCACTGCCTCAATCATGACTTCATGCTGGAGTTCAGGGCGCGGCACCTGCATGCGCCGAGCGTGGCCGATAGCCGGATGTGGGATGTCGCCGTCGCCGGCGATCTCGTTGGAGGTGTCCACGACAATCACTCTTTTATTCAGCTCATCGGCCAAGACGCGCGCCATCTCCCGCAGGAGGGTGGTCTTGCCGACCCCGGGCGGTCCCAGGATGAGGATGCTTTGTCCGGACTCGGCGACGTCGCGGAGGATCTCCACGGTGCCGAAGACCGCCCGCCCGACGCGACAAGTGAGGCCGATTACTTCCTCGCTGCGATTCACCAAACTGGAGATGCGATGCAGCGTGCGCTGGATGCCGGCACGGTGATCCGGGCCGAATCGGCCGATATGCTCTACCACGTAAGTTAGGTCAGAGATGGTCACAGGATCTTCACTGAGGTAGTAGAACTGATGGGGAAAACGGGCTTCCGGCGGGCGCCCCAAATCCAAAACCACTTCGATCAAGTCATTGAGCTGCTCGAACTGCAGCAAACAGTCATGCACTTGCGGTGGGAGAACCTGCAGGATTTCCCCCAGATCATCGACAATACCTGCTGCCGCAGGCTGTAATCCTTCATTCACTTGGGATGGCCTCCTCGGAGACTCTTTTTCATTCTACCATAAGGAGCGGCGTACCTTCCTTTCCTCCTCTGCCTCGAATAGGGAGAAGCTCTCCTGGCGGTGGAGGGCATCTTCCACCTGTTCCACGACCCGCTCCAGGTCTGCCGAGGAACGGACGAAATCGAGGTCTTCAGTCTCGATAGTGAGGAGTGGGGCACGGCGAAATCGGCCGGCCCATTCCTCATAGCGACGGTTTAATCCAGACAAGTAGCTCAAGCTGACGGATTGCTCGTACCGGCGGCCGCGCAAGCGCATGCGGCCCAGCAGCGTCTCCGGCTTGGCTCGCAGATACACTACCAGGCGCGGTTGCGAAAGAAGGCGCAGGGCAAGATGGTAGAAGCGACGGTAGGTGTTCCAGTCGCGCGCGTCCAAGATGGAGTAGGCGAAGACCTCGGCATCCTCATAGATGGTGCGGTCCAGCAAGGCCGGCGTCTCACGCTGTTGGAGGCGCAAGTGTCCCTGGTAGCGTTCCAACAGGAAGTGCATCTGGGAGTGGATCCCCCAACGGGAAGGTTCCAAGTAGTAGTCGGCCAAGTAAGGGTTGGTCATCTCCGGTTCCTTGAAGAGAACCCAGCCCCAGCGGGCGGCGAGGATCTCGCATAGTGTCGACTTCCCCACCGAGATGTTCCCGGCGATAGCCACGAAGGGCGCCGGCGGCGGCAAGGGTTTCATCGCAGGGCGCTCCGCACGACTTGCAAGACAGCTCGTTTGTCCGTCTCGCGGTTGACGAAATCGAGGAAGGTGGTGTCAATCGGCAGGAGAGGGGCTTGTTGAAAATCATGGAAGAACTGCTGGTAGGCCACCCGCAAGGCTTCCTCGTAGGAATCGCTGATAGAGCTCTCGGCTTGGCGGCCGCGGCGGCGGATTCGTTCCATCAAGTCAGCCAGGGGAGCGTCCAAGTAGAGGATTAGGTCAGGTTGTTCGACGAAGGGCAGCATCTCCCCGATCACCCGATCATAGAGATCTTTGTCCCTCCCTTGCAGATTGAGGGCGGCGAAGATCAGATCCTTCTGGAAATAGAAGTCGGAGACGACCGTTTGGGCTTGCCTCAGCTTCTGCAAGCGTTTCTGTTTTTGGAATCGCTTGACCAGAAAAAAGAGCTGGGTTGGGAAGGCGAAGCGCTCGCTGTCCAAGTAAAAATCAGCCAGATAGGGGTGCCGGTCAACCGGCTCGAAGAACGGCTTCATGTTCAATTCCCACGATAGGAGCATGGTGAGGGAGGTTTTTCCCACTCCGATAGGACCCTCAATGGCGATATGGGCAAACTTCTTTTGTTCCGGCATTCGAGACATTCTAGCAAAAAAACCCCGCCCATTGGTTGGGCGGGGAATGCTGCAAACATCTTGCGGCATCTAAGGGGACAGATTTCAAATCTGTCCCCTTAAATAAGCCTGCGGCAGCATGTCACAGAACGCCCTGCCGGGGGCTATCGAGCTGTCGGGGGCTATTCAGCTCTAAACAACCTTCGGCAGCACGTCTAAACAGCCTGCGGCAGCATGTCTAAACAGGCCGGGGGCTATTCAGCTCTAAACAGCCTGCGGCAGCATGTCACAGGACACCCTGCCGGGGGCTATCGAGCTGCCGGGGGCTATTCAGCTCTAAACAGCCTGCGGCAGCACGTCTAAACAGCCTGCGGCAGCATGTCTAAACAGCCTGCGGCAGCATGTCTAAACAGCCTGCGGCAGCAAGTCTTCTATAGCCAATAGAAGTGGTGAAGGACAGCGTCGTATTCCTGTTGAAGGCGACGGACGTGGCCTTTCTCGAACTCGATCAAGCGCTCCAGCGTTTTTACCGCTTCCTCGTCGGAGACCTCTGCGCGGAAGGAAGTGTAGAGATCGACTGACTCTCTCTCGGCGCTGATCCCCACGCTGATTGCTTCCAGGGCGGACGCCCCATCGAAGACGGCGCCCTGGGGGAAAGAGTAATCCAGACGGCAACAGGCTGTCTCCGGGTCAAATGCCTTACCGCCGCTCTCTTTGGCGTACCACCTCTTCAGCGCCTCCAGGTGATCTTCTTCCTCGCGGGAAAGTTCCATAAACTTGCTCTTTCCGGTTTTATTGCTGATCCGTTCAGCGATCTCGCGATAAAAATCCGCGGCGGCGACCTCTTTCAACATAGCAGTCTCTAATAGGTTGATGTTCGACATCTTGTGGCCTCCTTTCGAGGTTTCTTACCCTCTTACCAAATCCATGCCTTGCTTATTCCCTCTCATTGCTGATTGCTGATTTTTGATTGGAAAGTCTTTAAATCAGCAATCCAAAATCCAAAATCAACAATCTTTTTATTTAGAAGGCTGCCTCCTTTATCAAAGAACTGCAAGTTCTATAATATCTTGCCGGGATCATTTTTATGATGACCCAAATCAAAGGCGAAGGAGAAACGAAGATGCCCTGCAAAAGACCAGCCGAGGAAAGCGCCGAGAAGAGCAAGACAGATGCAACGGTAAGCCAAGCTGCCCCAGAGAAGAAGAGAAAGGCCGCGCTCAAAGCGGGAACAAAGTACACTTGCTCTGACTGCGGGTTGGTGGTGGTGATCGAGCAGGCCTGCTCCTGCGACGGACCCTGTGATTTAAACTGCTGCGGGAAGCCCCTGAAAGCCGTGAAGTAGGGCTGCAGCCAACCGGGGATGGCGTTGCGACCGGGAGATTCTCACTCCGGGGTCGCTGGAAAGGAAGGGACGATGACGCTCCTGTTGAATCGCAGCGCAGTCGAGAGCATCTTGACGATGCCTTTAGCCATGGAAGCGGTGGAGGATGGCTTTCGCCGGCTGGCCGAAGGGAGGGTGGCGATGCCGCAGCGGGCAGTGACCCCAGTGGCTCCGTATCACGGCATTCACCTTTCGATGCCGGTGTTCGTGGATGGCGACCCTGGAGCGCTGGCCGTCAAGGTAGTGACCGTCTTTTCCGATAACCTCCGGCAATTCGGCTTGCCGAGCATCCACGCAACCCTTCTATTGCACGACCCCCGCACAGGGAAACTGGAGGCCATCCTCGACGGCGAATATCTCACGGCGATGCGCACGGGGGCTGTCTGCGGCGTGGCGACGCGTTTGTTGGCGAGGCCGGAGAGCCGCACGGCGACTCTCTTCGGGGTAGGCGCCCAAGCTGGACCGCAATTGGAAGCGGTCTGTTTGGTTCGGCCCATCGAGCGAGCCTGGGTGGTCAGCGCAGGGGATTCCCGAGAAGCCGCTTTCTGCATGCGCATGAGCGAGAAGCTGGGGATCCCGGTGCGGCCAGCCCTTCAGGTGCGGCAGGCGGTGGAGGAGGCCGACATTATCGCCACAGCGACCAATGCCAAGGAGCCGGTCTTTGAAGGTGTCTGGCTGCAGCCGGGCGCGCACATCAACGCCATCGGCGCCTACACCCCGACCATGCGCGAGTTGGAC
>JAPLHV010000056.1 GCA_026389455.1 Coprothermobacterota bacterium | reverse complement strand
GGGTGGCAACTCCTCTGTTGACAAGTTTTCTGACTAGGCTACGGGTTGTGGAACCCTCTAGATTGAGGATTTTAGAGACATCCTCCAGGTGGAAGATGCTCTTGTTCTCCTCGTAGAGTGAGGTAACCAGATGCGCGGCTTTGGCGCCCAGGGTTTTCGTGGGAATGTTATGTTTCATATCCACCATGTGTCCTCCGAGGACACAATATGCACCTATAATATAACATTGTCAACATCCCGTTAGGTGTAGCCATCCTCTCCCTCTACAGCGAGAAATGAGCCAACGTCCCGCTGCCCAGCAGGCAAGCGTTGCCCTCACTGTCGGGAGAAAAGGGGACAGATTTATTTTCTCCTACGCTGTGCGCAAGACGGGCTGTTAGTCCATTGTCCCCATTGGAACGATGGTCGGATCAGCTCCTATTCTCCCGCCATTATGGTTTCTCATATCCAAGCTGCCTTCATATCCAAGCTGCCTAACTCTCCGCTCGTTTTGTTCCACCGTCAGCAAGGCCAAGGGTGCAGTAGCTAAATCATCGGCAGTCAGCGGGATCCGCGAGAAAACGGCTTGCCTGTCATTAATAAATAAATCTGTCCCCTTTTTACATTGTGAAAAAAGAAAAGCGAAAAGGGAACAGGCTGCTTTTCCCTAGACAGGGGAGGCAGTATCGAGTGACGAGTTTCGACGAAATCTCAGACTTTTTGTTAAGCTCGGGGTGGCATGAATGGAATTGCTCTCAGCGATCTGCAAGGAAGTCTTCTACGGTGAACCCTGCGTCTTTTTAGAATCCGCACAGCGAGTCCTCGGCCCAGCGTACGGCCTGGATGAACAGGAATGGTCACCACCAACCGCAGGATAGGATGCCAAAGTGTCAGATGGCTGCCTTTCTGCCTTATTGACTCGAAATGATGTTTGCTTAAAAAGGAAATGAGTTCCCGCACGGTGAGCTGAGGGAGCCTCGTCACGAAGGAATTCCGACCGATAGCTCCTCTACATGCACGATGGAGTCTCTCTGCGGGATTTCCTCTCCTTGATCCAGCAGAACGGTGAGATGCTGTTGAAGAGCTTCCCGTATATTGATCCTGGCTTCCTCGATGGTAAGACCGTCGCTGAAGCAGCCTGGCAGCGCAGGACAGTAAGCCAAATACCCCTCATCTTCAGGTTCCTTCTCGATGACGATCTCAAAGTTGTAGAATCTCATGCTCTGCATTATACGCTGCACTTTAAAACGAGCCAATCCCCATTTCTCCGATTAAGCGTCCAGCGTCACTGCTTCAAATGGGGTCAGGTCTTTAGATTTAGCATTTTCTCTCAACTCTGCGGATGGTCGTGGTGTGCAGGCCATTTTGGGGGTGTTGCCCCTGTCCGCCATTCCCAAGCAGCTCCACTGGCGCCGCCAATCTTCACTATCTTGTGCCAATTCGGCGATTGTGGAGTTACGTTGGCACGGGGGACGGCATAGCTCCTTCCACTGCTATGCTGGGATGTGAAAATGGTGAAAATGGGGACAGATTTATTTATTTTCACCATGCGCACCTAGCGAATGCAATATATCTCGCTGAGCAAGCGAGTTTTTATATCTTGCCCCATCTCTGCAATTCTACTTTCCAGCCTTCCTGTGTGGGAGTCTGGACTGCTAAAAGAATGAGGGGACAGATTTATTTTCTCCTACGCTGTGCGCAAGACGGGCTGTTAGTCCATTGTCCCCATTGGAACGATGGTCGGATCAGCTCCTATTCTCCCGTCATATCCAAGCTGCCTAACTCTCCGCTCGTTTTGTTCCACCGTCAGCAAGGCCAAGGGTGCAGTAGCTAAATCATCGGCAGTCAGCGGGATCCGCGAGAAAACGGCTTGCCTGTCATTAATAAATAAATCTGTCCCCTTTATGCAGAATGGACCATTTCCCACCAAGCTGCAGTTGAAGCTGGTGAGAGGCACCGACCCGGTTAGCGGTAGGACGCTCTACACCAACGAGACCATTAGTGAAAGAGAGGTTTTGCCCTCTGCAGGGGATGACCTGTAACCTGATCGGGGCGAATGACGGGAAAAGAGATCATAAGCACAACCAATACTGATTTCTGAACTGCGAGGAAATTAACTTGCGCTGTCGCTGGTCAAGACTTCTATGATTCTATCGATTACCAACGCAGTTTTTTCGCTTTTAAGGCGCCCCGCCTTGTAAAGAAGTATTCGTTTTGCGGCAGTGAAGATGCGATTTGGGCGGACATTACTTTTCCTATTCAGCCCTCCTGAATCGAAGCTTTCCTCATCAAGAAAAACTGAGTAGTTGAGGTCATCGCCGGAGAGCTCGGCAATCACAAGAGCGGGCCTTCTTTTTGCGTAGGTCAAATCGGAAAAGGGAATGGAACGACAACGACATCACCTTTCATAAATCTCGCCATGCTTCATCCTCTTCAGCAGATAACCAATCTTTCCGCAGTGAAGATTCGCTGAGCAAGGTTGCTTCCATGTTCTTTTTGGTGCGCTTCAGTTTCAAGAATTGCACAAAATCCTGCAGTTCATCCATGAATTCTGCCGGTAGGCCATCAATCTCCTTAAGAAGCACTTCTCTGGATAACATAAGACGATCTCCTTCCCAAGAGAAAAATATCAAAGAAGCATGGCGCAAGCAAGGAAAAGTGAGGCAGGTCTTTTTTCAAGAACTCCGTCATGTTCTACCTTCTTGGCAAAGTGGCGGGAGGCTGATCATGGAAGATATCCTCACCATGATCGCCAACTTCGGCTTTCCCATCGTCGTCTCCGCTTATCTGCTGGTGCGCATTGAAGGAAAGCTGGAGAAGCTGACCGCAGCCATCACGGATTTGGCCAAGGTGGTGGGGGGAATGAAGATAAACGCCTTGCCAGAGCCGTGAGAAAGTCCTTTTCATCTAGCTCAAATGCACAGAGCGATATGCCTTGCTTGCAATTTGAGGCCTATCAGTGCATACTATACACAAGTGGTGCTGATTGTTCATTCACAGCCGCACCTTCTCTAGCCTTTTCTTGGAGAGCGATGCCAGTGAATCACCGAAACCTTTGGTGAAGCTTTTCTGCAAAAGGAGGATGAGATGAACAACGGAGTAGCCAATGAAAAGAATGCCACCCTCCCTACTGAGGGAACTCGACTGCCGATGGCTGAGCGCCTGACCCGGCAGTCACAATCTGTGCAACAACTGCTGGGCACGGTATTGACCAAAGGTCGCCACTACGGAGTGGTTAATGCTGGCGACAAGCCCACCCTCTTGAAGGCCGGAGCAGAGAAGCTGGCCCTGGGCTTTGGACTGGCTCCCGAGTTCGAGGGAGAACGGATGCCGGTGGACCTGGGGGAGGGGCATCGAGAATACGTCATCGTCTGCCGCCTGCGCTCCTTGTCCAGCGGGTTGGTGGTCTGCTCCGGGTTGGGCTCTTGCTCTACCCGGGAGAGCCGTTTACAGGCTCGCTTTTCTACCGAGGGGAATAACCCGGGGGCTTGCCTGGCCGATGTCTACAACGTGGTGTTGAAACAAGCCAAGAAGCGGGCGTTGGTGGATGCCGTGCTCACCGCTACGGCTGCCTCTGACCTCTTCACCCAGGACCTGGAGGATCTGAGCAGCATAGCCGAAGTTGCTAAGACGGTGAACGTCCCCAAACCTGCCGTGCCGCTGAAAGCCACTCCAGGATCCACAGCGCCCTCGCCCTCGCCGGCGACCGCCAGCCGGAAGTAGGGTCATTGAACCGATGAGAGCGCGCAACCTGAAGCCTGGCTTCTTCAAGAATGAATGCCTCCTCTCGCTTTCTCCCCTTCATCGTCTTCTCTTGGCTGGGCTATGGTGTATGGCGGATCGAAATGGAATATTGGAAGACCGGCCGGCGAAGATCAAGATCGAGATTCGTTGAGTCCCTCTTCCTTGAATCATAAAGAAAAAGAAGAATCAAAAGAGTGTGTGGCCACTTCGCCACAGAAACCGGCGAAGACTCTCGTTTATCCTCCCCTCTTTGAGCTGTTCTGGCAGGAGTACCCCTTCCCACATCGACAAGCGCCGCAGCTACGGCTGCTGGAAGGCTCGTCAGAAGGAAGGCATCACCAGTGGCCAGCTCACCACCTGCGCTGGCAATTATGCAGCCGCACGCCGAGGCGAGGATCAGCGGTACACCATGCACCCTGCCACCTTTCTTGGCCCTGGCCGGAGGTGGGAAGAGTTCAAAGACCGCCGGCTGGGAAATGCTCTACCAGCAAGAGATGGAAAAGCAAAGACAAGAGGAGGGGTTTATGTCAACAGGCGGCTAGAGAGATCCGCGACCCGCTGGCCATTGAGGCGCATGACCAGGCCATCCAGGCGATTGGAACCCTTATTGTATTCAGCGATGGTTGGCGTTGCGAGGGGCTGAAGGAGATGCACCCCCTTGCCCGGAAGGCCCTGGAATTGTTCGGGGTGGTGGAGTTCGCCAATGCCAATCCCCAGTTCGCCCGTCCCCAGTTCATGAAGATCTACGAGCAACTGATCAAGCGGGCTGAAGAAGAAGCCCTGCTGCCGGCGGGCTTCAAGGAAGAGATCGAGGCCCTGCGAGGCGGCCATGCTGCGTTGCCAAGCCCAAACGCCGAGAAGGCCAGAGCGATGATCGAAGGACCGGCTAAAGGAGTGGTCGTAAAAGGCGCAAGATGAAACTGGGTGCTTTCCCCAAGGGAAGCGAAGTTAGGAGCAGTGTACCGCGCTCATTTGAATCTGGAGCAAGCTTTGGGGCAATCGTAGATTTGCTGGCCAACTTTGCGACACGGTATTGGCAGAAGAATGAGGAGGGAGAGATGCAGTCAGAAAATCCTGATGCATCACCGGTGAGT
>JAPLHV010000066.1 GCA_026389455.1 Coprothermobacterota bacterium | reverse complement strand
CTTCTACGGCAAAGAAGAGCTGAATGGCCGCCAGGTGGTGGCGGTGATGAATTTCCCGCCCAAGGACATTGCCGGTTTCCAGTCGGAGGTTTTACTTTTGGGGCCGGTCTTGGAAGACGGGCGAGTGGTCTTGCTAAGCCCCGAGCGAGGGACAGCTAACGGCACGATTGTTCTCTGATCGCCCTGCCTGCAACTCGCCCGTAACACCCTGCCGGGGGCTATCAAGCTGCCGGGGGCTGTCAAACTGCCGGGGGCTATCCTGTCACCATCGCCGCTCGGCTAAACCTCCAATCGGCCATCCAAGGCCAGCCTCAAGGTAACTTCATCGGCCAATTCAAGGTCGGTTCCTACCGGCAAACCGCGGGCGATGCGTGTCACCTTCACCTGCAATGCCCTCAGGAATTTGGCCAGAAAGATGGCGGTCGCATCTCCAGTGACTCCCGGATTGATGGCCAGGATCACTTCCTTCACCTGACCATCCTGCAGGCGCGGCGCCAATTGGGCGATCCTCAGGTCGTTGGGGCCGATTCCATCAAGGGGAGAAAGCGCCCCTCCGAGAACGTGGTAGCGCCCTCGAAAGAAGCCACCTCGCTCGATGGCGATGACATCCCGGGAATCCTCCACCACCGCCAGAAAGGAAGGATCCCGTCGCGAATCCCGGCAGATCGGGCAAGGGTCGCCTTCCGAGAGGAAGAAACATTGGCTGCAGGCACGAATGCTGCGGCGAGCCAAACGGATCGCCTCAGCCAGCTCTTCCGATTCTTCGGGAGAGCTCTTCAATAGAAAGAAGGCGATTCGCTCGGCGCTCTTGGGGCCGACTCCCGGTAAACGATGGAGGGCTTCCAAAAGTCGACTGAAGGAGGGAGGGAAGACCGGCACTAGCTAGAACATTCCTCCCGATAGGCGGGAGAACTTCCCCATCTTGCTTTCCGAAGCCTGCCGCACCTTCTCCAGGCAGTCCTGCAGCGCTGCCGCCACCAGCTCGGAGAGCATTTCCAAAGCTTCCGGATCTATGGCAGCAGGATCAATCTTGACATCGATCAAGTCGTACTGACCGGTCATGGTGATGGCCACAGCGCCTCCACCGGCCTCCCCGGTGACCTGCATCTCGCCCAACTCTTCCTGCGCTTTTCCCATCTGCTGCTGCAGCTCCTGGGCCTGGCGCATCAGCTTGTTCATGTCGCCTTTTAGCATGTATTTACACCTCTCGGATTTCAATGATACTTCCCTCGAACAGATCGAGGGCTTGTTTGATCAAGGGATGCTCTTTCGTCTCCACCTCAGCGGCAAAGGGTTGTTCGTCCGCCACGATGAAATAAAGGGCGGGTTGGCAGCCACAGACCTCCTTTATCGCTGATTCGACCATGGCACGGTTCTCGGGCTGGTCGAAGTGTTTCTTATAGAACTCCCCATTGCGGTCGAAGCCAATGGTCAACCGGCCGGCCGAATAAGCGATCGGGGTCCCTTTGTTGAGCAAGACCGCTGAGGTCAACCTCTGCTGCATAGCGCGGGCAAGGATCCGCGGCCAACCTTCCTTGAAGGCGGTCAGGTCCATCTCTTCCAAGGCATGGGGCGAGGCGGGGGGTTCCGCAGCAATGCTCGAGGGCTTGTCCCGGAGTGTTTTCACCGGTGCTTTGGTTTTGGGTTCCTCCGGGTACGGTTCATCGTGCAGCTCACTCCGGTCGGAGGGGGGGAAAGTTCCTATTGGGGCAATAGGCAGACAGCCCCCGGCAGCTTGACAGCCCCCGGCAGCTTGACAGCCCCCGGCAGGGTGTCCTGGGATGATCTCCTTCGCCGGGTTCATCCCTCCGCGGGAACGCTCGCTGGCCGCCATCAAGGTTGTCTCCAATAGAAAACGCGGCTCAAGGCTGGTTCGCAAGGGCGCCTCCATGGAGGAGAGCGCCTCCAACAGGTGCAGCAGAACGGTCGGTTGCGCCTGCTCGAGCAAACCTTCCAGGTGTTTGGAGCGCTGCTGCCAAAGCTCTACCGGCCCTCCCACGCGCACGGCCAGCAGTTGGCGAAGGAACTGACTCAACTCCCTGGCGATGTTGCGCGGGTCTTGCCCGCTATCGACAAGCCCTCCCAATGACCTCAAGACGCCGGCTAGATCGCTTTCCAGCAAGGAGCGGGTGAGCGCTTCCAACCACTCATCCTCCACCAAGCCCAGCACCTCGCGGGCGTCCGCCAGCGTGACCTTGCCCTCGGCGTAGGAGAGCAGTTGCTCCAAGAGAGACTCGGCGTCGCGGAAGGAGCCGGAGGCGCCGGCAATAAGCAGCTCCAGCGCTTCTTCTTCGATCTCGCCGCCCTCCGCCTGGACGATCTGCTGCAGGCGGTCGCGCAAGACGCCGGTCCGGATCCGGCGGAAGTCGAAACGCTGGCAGCGGGAGAGGATGGTGGCAGGCACTTTCTGCGCTTCCGTCGTGCAGAGGATAAAGACGACATGCTCGGGTGGCTCTTCCAAGGTCTTCAGCAACGCGTTGAAAGCCTCTGTCGTCAACATGTGAACTTCGTCGATGATGTAAACCTTAGTTCGGCCTTCCACTGCGGCGAAACGCACCCGTTCGCGCAGCTCGCGGATCTCGTCAATGCCGCGGTTGCTGGCAGCATCGATCTCCAGTACATCGAGGGATCTCCCGTCACGGATGTGCAGGCAGGCGGGGCATTCCCCGCAGGGCTGCGGAGTAGGTCCCTGGTCGCAGTTCAGCGCCTTGGCCAGGATGCGGGCGGTGGAAGTTTTCCCAGTTCCGCGAGGGCCGGTAAAGAGGTAGGCATGCGCCACCCGGCCGCGGCGGAGGGCGTTTTTGAGGGTGCGGGTGATGTGCTCTTGTCCCAGGACTTGGTCGAAGTCCTGGGAGCGCCACTTCCGGTAGAGAGAGATATAGGGCATCGTCAAATCCTCAAAACAGTACAGAACAGCCCCCGGCAGGGAGTCTTGCCGCACTGGGGCGCCACGGTTCCATCCCAGAATAGGGCATCTCATAATCTTGGTAAAGACGGCCGTGCACCCGCCTTTGATGGACACCTTCCGAGCGATACCCTTCCAGCCAGCTCCCGCAAGGCTTCCCTGCGGCACCCGGAGAGATCTGCTTACCGTTGCTTCCTCCCGGATCTGGCGGGGTTCACAGGGCTCCGCTGCGCAAGACCCTGCGATCAACACTACTTAAAAGGGCCGGCCTCACAAGGCGCCACCGGGGGCGGGGATTCAACCCTGCTGTAGCGGTTTGCAGGTTCAGGGCACCGCTAACTCCCCGTCTAGCACGGCCAAGGTGATTATAAGACGGATTGCCAGCTTTCTCCAGTCGTGCCGACGCACGCTTCAAGCAGTCGTCAAGCGGTCAAGTAATTAGGCTCTTCCTCATCCCGAGTGGGTAAGGTAATCTGAAGGTCAACAAGTTCTCTGGGATCATTGGCTTTCCTGGGTCTTCTTCCAGGAACCGGCAGTGTAGGCGCAGGTTCGTGTAACAAGACCTCTGGGATTATCGGTTTTCCTGGGACCGCCGCACCCCAGTGCGGCATCTGCAGTGACAAGGGAGAAAACAACCGCACTGGAGAGCAATCACTCCGAAGGTTGTGCTCTCGTGGCTATCTGCCCCACTTCGACACAGAACAGCCTGCCGGGAGCTATTCAGCTCGGAACAGCCTGCCGGGAGCTATTCAGCTCGGAACAGCCTGCGGCAGCATGTCACAGAACACCCTGCCTGGGGTTATCGAACTGCCGGGGCTGTCTAGTTGAACCGCTTGAAGAGTTCTCTTGGGGGAAGATTGTATGATCGTGGAAGAACCTTACGGCGCGGTGGATCAAAAGAATAGGTGCCGCACTGGGGTGCGGCGGTCCCAGGGCTGACAGGATCCTTTTAGGTCATCATCGCCTTGATGACAGGGAAGCTGGACTAGACATGCTGCCGCAGGCTAATAGATTACCCAGTTAAAATGAGAAGGAACCAAACTACTTAACCACTTAAGTACTCAACTACTAAGCCACTGCCGCTAGACTCTGGAGATCCGCGCTTTGCGCAGTTGCGTTCGCAGCAAGGCCGGACCGAGCAGGTCGATCGCCCAACCGAAGAACAATTCCAGGGCAGGGGTCAAACAGAGGTAAGCCGGAATGTAAGTGACCCGGCGAGGGCGCAGAAATTGCGACCAGACTACCTGGGCAACTACCTCCGGGCGCACGCTCCATCGTTCACCGGGAATGCGCAGCCCATCCTGGGAAGTCACCCTGTCGGGGGATGTCTGGTAGAACTCGGTGGCCACCGGCCCTGGTTTCACCAGGCTGATGCGCACCGGTCCACCCCGCAGCTCGCGGTAGAGAGCCCGGCTGAAATAGTCAAGGAATGATTTGCTGGCACTGTAGAGGGCGATCCCCTGCTCCGGCAAGCTGCCGGCAATGGAGCCGATCTGGACGATCAAGCCACGTCCACGCCGCTGCATCTCCTGCAGAAAGAGGAGAGAGAGCTGCACCACTGCTCCGTTATTCACCGCCACCATCTGGCGTGCTGTCGACAGAGGCATCTCAGCAAGGAAGCCATACCAACCGAGCCCCGCGCTGTTCACCAGGAAATCGATCGGTCCAAAGCGGCTGTTGGTCTCCTGGTAGAGGCGGCTGCACTCTTCTTCCCGGGCTAGGTCGCAAACAAAGGCAATTGCTTCCCCGCCCCGATCCGTGATCTCCTGCGCTAGCGCTTGCAGGCGGTCCTCGCGCCGGGCCACCAGAATCACGCGCAGCCCTCGAGATGCCAGGAGCCGGGCTGTAGCTGCGCCGATCCCGCTGGAAGCGCCGGTAACCAAGGCAGTGCGCCCTTGCAGCGCTTGCCAGGCCGGGGTGTGCGCCAAGCGGTAGGGTTGTGAACGAGAGAGAATCCAAGATCGAACCAAGGGCCGGAAAAACCGCACAGCCAAGCTCCGCCAGCCAAGGCGAGCGGATACTTCACGGACGTAATCATCCAGCGTTCTGGTTTGGTAATGCAACAGCGCTTCACTGTCTCGCGTGTCCAACCAGTCGGTGGGAAAGGGTTCTTTGGTGAAAGCTTCCGCCGGAAGGACGCCGACCTTCATCTCTTCCAGGATTCGACGCATCATCTCTCCCGAGGTGAACTGGCAGCGCGGTCCGCCGCCAATTTGCAGGACGCGGCCCCACACCTCCGGCGTATCCAGGGCGTTGGCCAGAGCCAGACCGACGTCGCGCGTGTGGACGAACTCGATGCGGTTCTCCAACGGGACATCGAACATCCCTGCATCAAGGCGGATGGAGATGGGCAGCACCGCAGCCAGCCGGAAAATAGCCCACTCCAGCCCAGCGCTGCGGATCATCTCCTCGCAGGCCACCTTGTGCCGGATGTAGTGTTCGGTTAGTTGTACGGGGTCGCTGACCTGGCGCAAGGAATGCAAATGCTGAGTCTTGCCGTAGACATGAAGGGAAGAGGAGAAAAGGATCTTGGGCGGCTTTGGCTGCGCTTTCATCGCCCGCAACAGGTTGGCCGTACCGCCGACATTGATCTCCCGCGCCCAAGCCGGCTCTCGCTCGCACTCCACCCCCGTATGGGAGAGTTTAGGGATGATGAAGGCGAGGTGAATGACAACCTCCTGTCCCTTCACCGCGACCAGAAGATCCTCAAAGCGGCGCAGGTCTCCCCATACCACGCGCACCTTCCCCCGGTATCTTTTGGCCAGCCGTTGATTGGTTCGGCTCTTCAAGTCAAAACAGGTCACTTCGTGTCCTTTGGCCAGAAGCGCCTCTACCGTGCTGCTGCCGACGTTGCCGAAGGCTCCAGTCAATAGTGCCTTCATCTTTGTTCTCCTTTCTCTTGCCATCCACGGGTGAAGAGTTCCAACCCGGTTCTCGTTACACAAGACCAGTCCGCCGCTTTGGGGTCGAGCGCTCCCCACAACAAGAGGCCAATGATCATTGCCACCAACACTTCAGCCGCCGCCTCTCTTTCGACGAGCGCCAAGGAGTCTCCCCCGGGGGTGTTCGCCAGCAGTCCGACGAAGAACTCACGGTAGCGTTGGAAATAGGCGACTGTAGATTGCCAGACTTTGGGGTCGGAGCGAGCCTTGGTCCAGAACTCCAAAAGGATGGCGTATTGGCCGCCAGCCTCTTGAAGGATCTGCGGCGCAATCTTCAAGAGGCCGTCCAGCACCTCCTGGAGGCTGCCGTCGGAGGCGGCGACATCTGCTAGTTGGCGATCCAGAGAGGTCAACCAACGATCCAGCAGTTCCAGAAAAACCTCCTCTTTGGAGGTGAAATGATGGTAGAAAGCACCTTTGCTGACTCCTGCCGCCTTGCAGATTTCAGCGACTCCGGTGCTGTCATACCCCGTCTGCGCAAAGCCTTGTTCAGCAGATATCAGAATGCGGGCCCGTGTATCCTCGCCGCGCGTTTGCTTGGTCATCTCGTTGTCCTCAATTCGTCAATAAATACCGACCAGTCGGTATTTTATCAATAATGGAAAGACAATGCAAGCGAAGGCGCCTGCCCTCGATCGCAGCGAAGGGAAGTGCCAAGGGATATCAGGAGGAAGAAATAGGGGGGAAAGAAAAGGAAGGGGGAAAGAACGCCCCCGGCAACTTGACAGCCCCCGGCAGGGTGTCCTGGCGAAGTGCTAGGATAGGAAGCGGGTTCGCCTCCCTCCTCGCTGTATCCGGGAAGGAGAGAGTTGATAGCCCCCGGCAGCTTGATAGCCCCCGGCAGCTTGATAGCCCCCGGCAGCTTGATAGCCCCCGGCAGCTTGATAGCCCCCGGCAGGGTGTCCTGATCTGTCTCGAGGACCCCCAGAGAATAAAATCATTCAGTACAGGGAGGGAACATGAAGCTACTGCACACGGCCGACTGGCACATCGGTCGTTCGTTGTACGGCATGAACCGGGAGAGGGAATCCGAGGCTCTCCTGGATGAGATTTACGATTGCGCTCGAAGCGAGCGCGTCGATTTAGCGCTGGTGGTCGGAGATCTCTTCGATAGCCCAACGCCATCCAACGATTCCCAACGCCTGGTCTTCGACTTCTTCTGCCGCCTGAGCAAAAACGGCATTCGCGCCGCTATCGTGGCTGGGAACCACGACGGTCAGGTTTTCGTGCCCTCCAAGAACCTCTTTGGCTTGGGGAGTGTGACCGTCTTCGACCGCATTCGCCCCCAAGGCAACTATCAGTTCCGCTTCCAGAGCAGCGAGGGGGAAGCCGTGCAACTGATCGCCCTTCCCTACCCCACCGAACGGATGGTGATCGAGCTAAGCGCCGCTGACAAGGACCTCAAGGGGGAATATGCCGAGCGCGTCTCCAGCTTTCTGCACTACTTGGACCAGTTGGCTGACCCAGAGGCCATCAACCTCTTCGCCGGCCATCTGATGGTCGGCGGAGCCCGCCTCTCCAATACCGAGCGGGAGAACACGACCCTGGAGCTCTATCAGATCCCGCCCTCCAACTTGCCGGGGAATACCCTCTACAATGCCCTGGGGCATGTCCACCGCCACCAGAAGATCGTCCAGGCGCCGGCTCGAACCTACTACTCCGGCTCGATCCTGCGGGTGGACTTCTCAGAGTGTGGGATCGAGAAGGGATTCTACCTGGCGGAGATCAACCGGCGCGGCGATGTCGAGGCTCGCTTCATCCCTTTGCGAGGCGCCAAGCCCCTCTTTACCCTGGATGCAACCGCCGACGAGTACCGCGAGAGCCTTTCTCCCTATCTTGCCCGTGGCGGCTACGTCAAGCTGCGCATCACCACGCCGGGCGCTCCGCCCCAGTTGGGGCCGCAGATCCGTCAGGAGTTCCCTTTTGTCCTGGCCTGTGAGTTCACCCGTCCCGAGACAGCCCGCCGCCAAGGAGTAACCTTGGAGGAGCTGGCCGACACCGGTCTGGTTTCCGTCCTGGCCCGCTACCGGGAGTTCAGCCCGGACGCCCCTCCGGAGGTCCTCAAAGCCCTTGGTGAGTTATACCAGGAGGCGACCGATGCGCCTTAAACGATTGGTTCTGGAGAACTTCATGCCGTACCGCCAGATCGATCTGGACTTCAGCCGGTTGGGCCTATTTGCCATCGTCGGGGATACCGGGTCCGGCAAGTCCTCGCTGGTCGATGCCATCTGCTTCGCCCTCTATGATGAAACCCCGCGCTTGAAGGGGAAGCCGCGCGATGAGCTGATCGCCAAGGGAGCCAACGGCTACCGCGTGAGCTTGTCCTTTTCGCTCGGTCGGGACGCCCTGCCGGGGGCTGATGAGTACGAAGTCGTTCGCCAGGGGCGTTCCGGCAATCCCACCCAGCAATTTTCCCTGGTCCGCAACGGGATGCGCCTACCCATCATCAACAAAAGAGAGTTCGACCGCTATTTGGCGCAAACGATCTTGATGATGAGCTATGAGATCTTCACCCAGATCATTGTCCTTCCGCAAGGCAAATTCGACCGCTTCCTGAAGCCCAACCAGCCCAGGGACCGGCGCGACACCTTGATTGAATTGCTGGGTTTGAGGATTTATGAAGAGATCGGCAAGAAGGCGAGCGAGTACAAAAGTCGCCAGGAAACTGAATTGGCCGTGCTGGAGCGAGATCTTCAGGGGATCGACCTGGATGCGCTCTCCAATGATGCCTTGGCGGCTCTGAACGAGGAGATCGATCAGGCTCAAAATAGCGTCGCTGAGCTGGCCAAGCAACTGGCTGCTTATCAAGGGGAACAAGCCGCCTTGGCGACTCTGCTGGAGAAACACGGCCAAAAAGCCCGCTTGGAGGGGGAACAGACCGTCCTCCTAGATCTCGAGCCGGCGATGAAAACTCTGGAGGAGCGGTTGCAACGGGCACTTGCCTTGACCGCCCTCCTCCCTCTCGTGCGTCAATTGGAGGAGAACAGCGCACTTCTAGCGGAATTGGAGAAATCCAGAGGCCTTCTCCAAGCCAAAGTCGACTCGCTTCGTCAGAACCTGCGGCAAGCCCGTGATGGCCAGGCCCAACTGCTCCTCCGCAAGCAAGATCGAGACTTCGAAGACGCGCTGGCAGCCTGTGAGAAAGAAACCGGCGCCTTGTCTGGCTTGCTCCCCCAAGCGACTCGCCTGGAGGGGTTGCGGGGGCAGGAAGCAGCGGCGCGGAAGGCCATTCCTATCCTCCGCGGGCAATTATCCGGCTGCCTGGCCCGAAATCAGATCGTCAGCCTTGCTTGCCAGGCGAGTACGGCAGCATCCACTGTCGCACAGCATGACCATGACCAGTTGATCCAGCGGAAAGCGGAGCGGGATTTCCAAGCAAGACAGGCCGCCCTAGAGGCGGAAAGCAGCTCTCTGGCTGATCTGTTGCCATCAGCGACTGGGTTGGAGGGGCTGAAAGGGCGGCAGGAGAAAACCCGCGCCGAGCTGGAAAGGCTGCGCAGACAACTCAGTACGCACCAGCTCTCCAGAGAGAGGGCCCGCGCTGTTCAAGCAGCTGCCGAGCTGGCTTTTATCGATCAAACTGAAGCACTGCACCGAGCCGAGGAGACCTGGCGCCACGCCCAAGAGGAGCACCTCGCCCTGGCCCTGCAGTCCGGCCTGAAGGAAGGAGATCCCTGCCCCGTTTGTGGAGCTCTCATCCGCACCTTGATACCCCACCGCGAGGAGAATCTGAAAACAGCCGAATTATCTTGGAAAAGAGGCCGGGAAGGACACCAACAAGCCCAGCAGCAACTCTCCGGATTGCAGCAAGCCCTCGCCGTGCTGATCAACCAGGAAAATAACTGCCAAAACCAAATCCTCGAAACAGAGAAAGCATTCGCCCAGTTGGTCCATGAGGAGGCAGAACTGCGCTCCTCTTTGCCCCAGGAGTTCGCTGCTCTTGAGCGTCTTCAGTTTACCCTGAAAGAGCGGTTGGACCTTCTGCAGGAGCGCCGTGACGCTTTGCGCAACGAGCAGCGTAAACTGGAGAAAGAGATCGAGGAAGCGCAAAAGCGTACCGAAGAGGCTCGGCGCAAGCTGGCTGAGGCGCACCAGGAGCAGGCCGTGCTTACTTCCCAGGAGGTTGACATTCGTTCCCGGATGACGGAGAGCGAAAGCCTTTTGGCCACTTTGGAAGCCCAGTTGAACCTGGAGAGCGGGAAATTTCGCGCTTCCTCTGCCGCGACAGTCCTCCCCAGGCTGGCTGAAAGCTCCCATCCCTTGGTCGATCTGGAGAAGGAAATGAACAGTTTGAAGGCCCGACGCGGCCTCTTGCGGGAAGAACAGCGCGCGCTGGATCTCGCCCTGCAGGATGCACAAAGCCGGACCGAAAAAGAGAGCGCGGCCTTGGCCGCCAAGGAACAAGAGGCCGCAGGCCTGACGGCCCGCCTGGAGCAAACCCAGGCTTCCCAGGAGCGACAGCGCCAGCAGTTGGAGGAAAGCGCCGAGAAGCTTGGCTACGCAAGGTGGGTGGAAGCCCGCAAAGACCTCCTCGATGAAGAAACTGTCGTACGCGAGGGGGCCAGGCTGAAAGATTTCCGCTCCGCATTGACCCGCATCGCCGGACAAATCGAGCTGCTGGAGAAAGATCTGGGAGGACGAAAACGAGAACAAACGCAACAGTACTACCAGGAGACCGATCAAGCGGCACGTTCGTCCCGGGAAGCACAGCAACGGCAAAACACCCTCCTTGTGGAGCTCAATCACCGGCGCTCCACCCTGTTGGAACGTCGCGAGTTCCTGCGCTCCCGCCAGGAGAATCGGGAGCTCGTGCGAAAACAACTGGCCATCTACGCCCAGTTGGCCCGCGACTTCTCCAGCCGTGGGATGATCAACCATGTCGCCAACCACATCATTGAGGAACTGCTGGAGGAAGCCAACCGCCACCTTCGCTCCCTTTCCAACGGACGCTACGAGCTGGAACTGGAGCGGGATGAGGATCGCAACGAGGATCGCATCGTAGTCCTGGACGGATATACCACCGCTCCCCCCCGCGATATCTCCACCCTCTCCGGCGGTGAAACCTTTCTTGCCTCTTTAGCCCTGGCCCTTTCGGTGAAGTCTCTCTTGGCCCGGACCAGGCAGTTGGGCTGTTTCTTCATCGACGAAGGCTTCGGTACACTGGACGAACGTACCGTGCAAGAGGTGGGCAATGTGCTGGAAATGCTCAAGGCGGATGGCAACCAAGTCGGTATCATCACCCACCGGCGCGACCTGGTGGAACGTTTCGAGGATGTCTTGGAAGTCACCAACGACCAGGGACTGGCTACCCTCCGCTGGCGAGGGGATCCGCCATGAGGATCAAGCCAGACTACTGGCAAAGCTTCTACAGCGGCGCTTTGGAAGTCGCCGAGCACAGTCTAGCCCCCGGCAGCATGACAGCCCCCGGCAGCATGACAGCCCCCGGCAGCATGACAGCCCCCGGCAGCATGACAGCCCCCGGCAGCATGACAGCCCCCGGCAGCATGACAGCCCCCGGCAGCATGACAGCCCCCGGCAGGGTGTCCCCACCCAGCAAATATCGCGTGGAATTGGACGCTGAAGTGGAGCCTTCCCAGTTCGGGGCGAGAGAAGGTGGTGGACGGCATGCCGTCCCCCTGCAAGGAGCGGTGGCTTTCGTCGACGGCGTGCGCCGGATCGACCTGCATGCCATGGTGGAGGATCTCCCCCCTCACATCGGCCTCTTCGGTTCGGTAGCAACTGGAGCGATGGTCATGGAGGACGGCCGGTCGACCCTGCAGGAAGCTCTCCGCCATGTTCAGGTTTCCCGTCTCTTCCTCACCAACGCGCCTGACCCAAGCGAAAAGTTCATCTCCTCTCCGGCAACTTCTGCCCTTCTTGGTTCTCTCCGCTACGAGGTGAGGGTGGTCAAAAGTGGCGAACCACAGTCCTTCAACAACGCTTTGATGAACAGGATGGCTGAACTGGAGGCTGACACCAGCGCCCGCCTCTCGCGGGAAGAGGGAGTAGCCATGGTCATCTCCGACGGACCGATCCCCTTCGAGCGATCCGCCGAGCGCGAAGGCGGCAAGCTGGTCGGGTTGATCAAGAGCGTTCGCGAGCTCTATTTGCCAAAGGAGCAATTGCCTGTACTGGCGGGGTTGCGCCTGGGGGAGCGCAGCCACCTCTTCGCCATCCGCTACGAGGATGCCCGCACCAGTAAGCTGAGCTGCTTCGTGCGGTTGCAGGGGCTGAGCGCCTTCGTATCCTCGTTCGCCAACCTGGTGCGGTTGGAAATCCCGCTGATGGCTCGCAGCCAGGCAGTCTCCTTGGCGGACAGCGCGGCGGCGGTTGCCGTCCACTATGCCAGCAACGTCTACGCTGATAGCCGGGCGCCGCAGAATCTGTACCCAGTGGCAGCTCTGGAAGCGGCCCTGAAGAATCGCCTGGGAGATCCGCGCCTCTTGCGGAACCGGCTCCTGGCCATGCTGGGTCAAGGGGGGACAGAGCATAAATCTGTCCCCAAGGAGGGATAATGGAAGAGAACAGTCCAATCGGTTACGTCCTGGGACACCGCCCGGCCAGTACGCTGGAATTTTTCGTGCTGGTGGAACCGGGCAACTATTTGGAGCTGGATGATGTGGTCTATGTCGATTCCCCCGTCGAGGGGCACCCACGCGAAGCTATCGTGCGTTTCTACGGTACGGTCAGTGAGGTCTCGCAATACCATGAGGGGATCCAGTTCGACTCTGATACCCAGATCGTCCGCGCCGGGATCCTGCCGGCCAATGTCGCCTACGTCGGCAAGGTGGTAGTGACCAAGATCGTGCCGGAGATCTTCGTCTCCCCCCACCCCGCCGACCTGGTCTTTCGCGCCAAAGGAGGCGAGCTGGAAGAAGCCCTCAGCTTCAGCTCGATGGCGCAGCGCATTCCCGCCGGCCTCCTGCGCAGCCAAGAACCTTTCTTCATCAACTTCGATTTCCTGAACGGATCGAAGGGGGCGCACATCTCCATCTCGGGGATCTCCGGGGTGGCCACCAAGACCAGCTATGCCACCTTCCTGCTTTATGCCATGCTCAATTACCAACACCCAAAAGGGGTGCCGGCCGCTGACAAAGCCTCGGCACGAATCATTGTTTTCAACGTGAAGGGCGAGGATATGCTCTTCCTCGATAAGCGCAACAGCAGGCTGGACTCAGCCGATGAGGAAATGTACGGCCGGATGGGTTTGCCGGTGGAACCCTTCCGCGATGTGGCCTTCTATACTTCGCCGCGCACGGGCTTGGGCGTCCCCACCCCCTCCACCGACCAGCGCCAGGCGGACATCACGCCTTTCTGCTGGACCCTGCGCGAGTTCTCCCGGGAACGGCTCCTTCCCTTCCTCTTTGCCGATGCCGACTCGGAGACAACCAGCATGGCAGGCTGCATCAGCAGCATCACCACTCGCCTGGAACGATTGTCCGGAGAGGGGTCATCGGAGAGTCCCTTCCTTTCGGTGCAGGGGCGACTGATCGGCGATCTCCGGGGCCTCATCGATACCCTGGAAGAGGACATCTACGGCAACGAAGGGGAAGAAGAGGGAGGGGGGCGCAGACGATCCAGCTTCTGGTTCCCTCCGTATGAGCACGCCGGCACCAAGAATGCCTTTCTGCGCAAGCTCCGTGTGGCTGCCGAGGCCTTGGCCGGGGTAATCCGCAGCGACATCGACCACCCGGAACGCTACAAGATCGATTTTGACGCCCATCGCCTGACAGTGGTCCACATCTCCAATCTGAAGTCGGCAGCGCAGAAGTTCATCGTCGGCTCCACCCTGAAGCGCCTGATGAAAGAGAAGGAGCGTACTGGACGCAAGCCCTATGTCTTCGTTCTGCTTGATGAGCTGAATAAATACGCCCCGCGCGAGGGAAAAAGCCCGATCGGGGACATCTTGCTGGACATCGCCGAACGCGGCCGCAGCCTGGGGGTAGTCCTGATTGGCGCCCAGCAGTCGGCCAGCTCAGTGGAGAAGCGGATCATCGCCAACTCCTCGATCAAGGTCAATGGCCGCCTGGACTTCGCTGAAAGCCAGAGCGCGGAATACGATTACCTGCCGGGCAGCTTCCGACTTCGCTCCTGCATCATCAAGCCGGGGACGATGATCCTTCACCAGCCCGACATCCCCGCTCCAGTGCTGGTCCGCTTCCCGATGCCGGCCTGGGCCACCCGCAGCGAGGAGGTGAAGGAGGTCAACAGCTCTTCCTTGGAGGAGGCCCGGCGCTTTGAAAACCTCTTCACCGGCTAGTATCGCAAGCCGACTTCCCCTATGCCGGGGGCTATCTAGTTGCCGGGGGCTATCTAGTTGCCGGGGGCTATCTAGCTGCGGGCTATCTAGCTGCGGGCTATCTAGTTGCTGCGGGCTATCTAGTTGCTGCGGGCTATCTAGTTGCTGCGGGCTATCTAGTTGCTGCGGGCTATCTAGTTGCCGCGGGCTATCTAGTGGATAGTGGGGGGCAGATTTGAAATCTTCCCCCCCCGTTTTGGGAGATGATCGCAGCGAGCCAGAGCGCACCGAGGAAGAACTGCGGAAGAGCGAAGCCCGCTACCGCACCCTCTTCGAAGAGTCTCCGGCAGCCCTCTGGGAGGAGGATTTTTCCGCTGTCCAGTCTTATCTCCTTAGTCTGCCGGACCTCGGGCCGTCGGGCTGGAAAGCTTTCCTGCAGGATCATCCGGAGATCGTCGATGAAGCGATCCGTCGTGTCCGCATCGTTGATGTCAACCAAGCAACGCTGCAGTTTCTCCAGGTAGCAAGAAAGGAGGATCTGATCGATGGTTTCGCCCAGACCATCACCGAGGAGACGCGCGTTGCCATCCAGCAGCAATTGCTGGCCATCTTGGAAGGAAAACGGCGCATCGAGTTCGATGCCCCGGGACTAACCATCGCTGGTAGGCCGCTCGTCTCCGCCCTGCAATGGGTGGCCACCGGGAGTGACCCAGCGGACTACTCGCAGGTATTGGTCGCCACCAGCGACGTCACCGCAGCGCGGCAGGCAGCCGAACTGCAGTTGCAGAGTTACCGCGCCGTGCAAAAAGCAGTGGCTGGGACGATCTATGCCATCGCCCGCATCGTCGAATCGCACGACCCGTACACTGCCGGTCATCAACGGGGAGTGGCTCGTCTGGTGGTGGCCATCGGTCGAGAGATAGGGCTGGAGCAGGAACGGGTCAACGGTTTAATGATGGCCGCGCTGATCCACGACTTGGGCAAGCTCAACGTGCCGGCCGAGATCCTGGCCAAGCCGACCAAGCTGACTCCCCTGGAGTTCAACCTGATTCAAACCCATTCCCAGTCCGGCTACGAGATCCTGGAAGGGATCGAGTTCCCTTGGCCGGTCGCCCAGATAGTATTGGAGCACCACGAACGCTTCGACGGCTCCGGCTATCCGCAGGGTTTGAAGGGAGAGGCGATCCTTCTCGAGGCACGCATTTTAGCCGTCGCCGATGTGGTCGAGGCGATGGCTTCACACCGCCCATACCGCTCCGCCTTGGGCATCGAGGCAGCTTTGGAGGAGATTCGAGCCAAGCGCGGCGCCGCCTTCGACCCGCGGGTCGCCGATGCCTGTCTTACGCTCTTTCGAGAGAAGGGCTTAACGCTCTCTTGAACTGGGTCAATCGGCCGCACTGCCTTGTTCGACTTCCAGAAAAAGCTGCACCAAGGAGGAATCGAACTGAGTTCCAGCAGAACGTTGCAACTCCCGGCGAGCTGCATCCGGCGATATCGCCTCTCTGAAGGGTCGCCCTCGAACCATCGCATCATAGGCATCGACGATGGCCAGAATTCTGGAGGGAAGCGGGATTGCCTCCCCCCGCAACCCTTTCGGGTAACCGCTGCCGTCCCAACGTTCCTGGTGTGAGAGAATTAAGTCACAGATGGCCGCGATTTCCGGGCTCGTCCCAGCGATGCGGTACCCGATCTCCGGATGCTGGCGGATGATCTCCCAATCCTCATCGGAGAGTCGGCCTACCTTTCGCAGGATCTCCGCTGGAATGGCGATCTCGCCGATGTCATGAAAGGCAGCGAGCAGGCTTAACTCTTCCAGACGTCGCTCGGAGAAACCTAGGCGACAGCCCATCGCCATGCTCAGACGACGCAAGGTTTGGATGTGTTCCTCCGTCTCCAGGCCGCTCAGATTGAGCGTTTCTTTCATCAACTCGATCAAACTGCTGCGGGCTGCTTTGGTCTCTTTCAGCTTCTGGGCGTACATCGAGACTTCCGCCTCTTGCAGCAGTTGGTCAAGATCCTGGCTTGGCTCTATCTTAGTGGCGATGCCCAGGGCGATGCTGGGGCGGACCGGATCAGCCGGACTTGCCAGGCAACTCTCGCGAATCCGTTCACAGATGCGCAAGGCAACCTCGTGGGGCGTCTTGGGCAGGATCACAACGAACTCATCCCCGCCCCAGCGGGCGATGATGTCCTCTCTGCGAAACGCGCGGCGCAGGATCTGTGCCATCTGTACCAGGAGCCGGTCGCCCATGGCATGGCCGAAACCATCATTGGCCAGCTTGAGAGCATTGACGTCGCCGATCACCAAGGACAAAGGAAGCTGGCGCCAGGTGTTCAAGCGGACCAGCTCCTCCTGGAAGTAAGCCCGGTTGAACAGATGAGTGAGGGGATCATGAAAGCTGAGGAAACGAAGTTCGTCCTCTGCCCGCTTGCGCGCCGTAAGATCGTGCAAAATGACAATAGTCCCGGCTCCCTGCCCCTCCTCGTCAAGCATCTGCCGGAGCTGCACCAAACAGTAACGCAGCCCCTGGGCCGTGGATAGCTCGCGTTCGAAGTCACGCGCCAATTCTCCCGAAACGCGAAAGGCAGGTAACTCCTTCTCCAGCCAGGGGATCGAAGATGGGATCGCCTCTGCTGCGAACTTGGTTAGGAAGGCAGCTCCGGCATGGTTCAAATCAGCAATGCGGCCCTCTGTCGTAAGCAGATAGACGGGGTCGGGCAGGACTTCGAAGATAGCCAGATAGCGGTTGCGTTCTCGAGCCAGCATTCGGTTGTACTGCTCCAGGGCGCCCCGCAACTGTTCTCCCGGGAGCAACCCCCATTCAGTGGTACACGCCACCTCCAGCCTCTCCAGGGACCGGTCCAGAAAATCCTGGATCTCACGCTCGATCTCCAGCGGCCAGCCGGCCCTTTCTACCAAATCTTGGTAGGTTCGACGGCAATCTTCCAGAAAAGCTCGGGGTAGATTGCGGTTCGCCCCGATGCCATTCTGTCGTTTGGCTAAGCTGACGCCGAAGGCAGAAAGGGGATCCCCGACCAGGATATCGCCGGACTGCGTTTCAGAACTCCCTGCCGGGGGCTGATTCGTTGCGGAGTGTTGTTGAAGCGCGGCGATGATCGCCTGATGGCAACCATCGGCCAGATCGAGGACGGTTTGGCGCAGCGAGTCCATCTCCACTTCCACCCAGCGTTGCGCGGAATAATGCAGCACGCGCTGCTGAACCCACTCTGTCTGTTCCTTCAGGTAAGTCCCTAGGGTATTTTTCGCGTCGTTCGACAATGTCCCCATGGCACAATCATACCACGGCCGGAAGATGAGGGTTCACCGCTCGATATCTGGACCAATCTCCCACTTGGGCGCCTCCCCTCGAGCAAAGCGAAGAACCTGCCCCACTGGGCTTCACCAATGATTGCGGTGTACGCGCTCAGGATCCAGACGTTCCGGTTGAGGCTTTTCCTCATTGGGGTAGCCAAGAGCGATGATGTTCAAGGGGATGATCGAGGAAGGTAGATTCAGCAGACGACGCACCGCCTCGGTTCGGTCCTCCGCCGGGTGGAGGGCAGTCCAGCAGGAGCCCAAGCCAAGGGCCCGCGCCGCGGTGAGGATATTCATCGTCGCAGCTACGCAATCCTGGACCCAAAAACCCTTGTGCTTCTCGCGCTGGAGGTCTCCGCAGACGAGGATCGCCAAGGGGGCCTCCTTCAACATGGCGGCGTAGGGGGAAGCCGTTCGAAGCCCATCGAGGATCTCCCTGTCATCCACGACCAAAAACTGCCAAGATTGCTGATTGCCGGCGGAGGGAGCGGCCACAGCCGCCTCCAGAAGATGGGTGATCAGCTCCTCGGGGACCGCTTGCGCTTTATACCGGCGGATGCTCCGCCGTGTCTGGATCGCTTCCAGTGCATCCATTGTCCGTGTTCTCCTTCATGGTGGATTTCGATATATCCTACTGCAACGGAGATACTGGCGAAAGCCTTCCTCGTATCTCTTCCAGGTCCGGCAATTCTGGGATCGGGTAGACCTTCACCCACAGCGCCTTGCCCTGGGATGGGACCGTGGCGCCCCAGTGCGGCATCGGAGAGTGCGCGCATCCCGTTGAGCGGGATCCCCGGTGAATCGCTTGTTTTGCGATTCGTTGGGGTGAATTAAGAGCCCTGGCGCAGGATGTCGTGGATGCCAAGAACCGGCGTCATTGCCTATCGCGCTTCCAGGAGTCGGAAGATCTCTTCCAGGTCCGGCAATTCGGGGATCGGGTAGACCTTCACCCACACCGCCTTGCCCTCCTCATCCACCAGCGCGTTAGCCCGTTCGGAAAAACCGTCCCCTTCGCGAAAAAGACCGAGAGCCTTTGCCAAGCCCCCATGCGGCCAGAAATCGGAGAGCAGGCGCACTCTCTCGATCCCTAACGATTTGGCCCAGGCATGTTTGCTGAAAGTAGTGTCGATGCTCACCCCGAGGGGTACGACGCCCAGTGCGGCAAAACGCTCGAACTGGGCTTCCAGAGACTGCATCTGCTTGGCGCAGACGCCAGTCCAGGCCAACGGGTGAAAGGAGAGGAGAACTCTCCGGCCGCTCATTTCCTTGAGGGTGTGGAGCTTTCCGTCCTGATCCTTGAGGGTGAAGTCGGGGGCCATTTCTCCCGCTTCGATTGGTCTCATTTGTTCCATTATGTCTCTCCTGCGCTGGATTTTCAGGGCCCAAGAAGACTGCCCTTTCCTTTACGCAACCGTCGCCTTCCCTGGGAAATTCCGTTGATCAGGGTGTGCCGTTGCGACGAGTCATCAAAATGGTTGGAGCGAAGCGCGCCTCCCACCATGCCATCGCCGGTGGCATTGGGAAGACCTGGATCACCCGGAATCGAGCAGGGAGCTGTAGTGCAGTACCCCAAATCCCGAATCAGCTTGGGGCAGACCGAGAATTGATCCAGTAGAGCCTGCAAGCGCAGACGAGATGGCGAACGAGGTTCTTCGATGCGTCGGCCCAAGATCACTTCACTCTTCAGGCTATGTTCCCAGCCGACCAGCTCGGTGACCGCGACCTGATACCCGGCTGCCTGAAGAGCGAGTGCGCGCAGCACATTGGTGAGGTGGCTGCCGAACTCCCTTCGGTGGAGAGGATGGTTATACAGTTCCGCCAGCGGGCTTGCCGCAGCAGCCCTTGAGCATTGCTGCGGATCTAAGGGCAGCCACTTCAGTGCCTTCAACTGTCCGGCGACCTCGGCCTGGCAACAAGGGATGACGATGATGTACTCAGCCTTGCCCTGCAACCCCAGCAGTATCGCATCATCGGTGGCTGTGTCGCAGGCGTGGAGAGCGACCAGGATATCGATTTTGGCAGGAAGGCTGGCGCCGTCAGCTCTCCTCGACTGGAATTCCATCCGTTCGAATCCAAGCCTTGAAGCCAGGTTGCGCGCCCCCTCCACCAGTTCCGGCCTTGGCTCGACACCGATGATCCGGCCTGAGGGGTGATGCCGCAAAATCAAATCATAGAGCAGGAAACCCAGGTAGGACTTGCCCGATCCAATGTCCACGATAACAGGAGCTGGGACACGTTGAAAGACGTCGTCCAAAGTGGGTTGAAGCAAAGAAATGAGGTGATTCACTTGTTTCAGTTTCCGCCTGGCGTCGGCGTTCAGATCCCCCTCCCGGGTGAGCAGGTGCAGCTCCTGCAGCAAATGCCGAGAAAGGGCCGGCGGCAACTCCCGGTCCAACTTTTGGGCAGGTATTTTTCTCCTGGATTTCATCGCCATCGCTTGGGTGCAAATTTGATTGGATATCCCGCAGCAATGCTAAGGACAGACGCTGCTTCTGCATTGTACCAACGAGAAGCGGAACATCCAAGACATCCCGAAGGTGAGCAAATCAGAGGCCTGGCCTTTGGCCATCCCTTTCCCGGTTGAACAGGAGACAAGAAAGGCTGGCCACTCCATCCAGACCAAGAGAGCGGAAGGCTCTTTCTCATCCCGAGTGGGCAAGACAATCCGGTGGCAAACAATCTCTGGGATCATCGGTTTTCTTGGGACCGCCGCACCCCAGTGCGGCATCTGCAGTAACAAGACGGAAGCCGACCGCTCTGGAAAGCCGGCGCTCTGGGGGGGTTCTCTCGCAGCTATCTGCCCCACTTCGACACAGAACACCCTGCCGGGGGCTATTCAGCTCTGAACAGCCTGCGGCAGCATGTCACAGGACACCCTGCCGGGGGCTATCGAGCTGCCGGGGGTTGTCTAGATGCAGGCTGGTAAGTTACCCACTTGAAAAGAGAAGGAACCAAGCAGAAGGGCTTGGGGCGGTTCGCTGTTGGGAGGGAATGGCGAGGAATGAGTATTATTTGTAGGAGCCCAATTAACTATAGTGTCGGTCGGGAATAACGGCTCCCCTCTCCTGTGTTATTCTGATCAAAACGCTAGGAGGTGTTGTTTTGAAATCGATCAAGGGTAGCATCACCGAGGGAAATCTGCTGAAAGCCTTTGCTGGCGAATCGCAAGCCCGCAACCGTTACACTTTTGCCGCGAGCGTTGCCAAGAAGGAAGGGTGCGAGCAGATCAGCGCCATCTTCCAAGAGACGGCAGACAACGAGAAAGAGCATGCCAAGGTCTTCTTTAATTTCCTAGAGGGGGGAGAGGCAGAGATCCAGGCATCCTATCCTGCCGGGCTCACCGGCAACACCCTGGAGAACTTGAAAGCGGCTGCTGCTGGGGAAAAAGCGGAATGGACCATCATCTACCAGGATTTTGCCGAGATGGCCAAGCAAGAGGACTTCCCGGAAGTCTACACCGCCTTCAAACAGATCGCCGAGGTCGAGCAAAAACACGAAACCCGCTACAACAAGCTGGCGGCCAACGTCAGCGCAGGCCAGGTCTTCCGCAAGGATGAGGTTGTCCGCTGGAAATGCCGCAATTGCGGTTACATCTTCGAGGGAAAGGAAGCGCCGCAACTCTGCCCGGCTTGCAAGCACCCGCAGGCTTACTACGAGGTCTTCGAGGAAACCTACTAGACGGCCGGCAGCGCTTTCAGATTCACCCCGCAACGACTCAACGACTCAATCGAGGCTCGGCTTTATTGCCGGGCCTCGAACGTTAATAACGAACAATCCCGTCCGGGAACCAGGGGACAGCATTGTAGAGCCACCATGTCCCATCTCAACAAACCATTGATCATTCAGCATTTCTTTTTGTCTGGTAACCACCCAATGCCTGAAGCCCACCGTCATCTTTTCTCTTTATCTTGAACGTCTCTTTATCAGTTTTGAAAGTGATGTCGTCTCTACCCCACTCGAGAGTCAGCGTGTCGGGCAACTTGTCGTCGAAGGCTGCCATTTGGAGAAGGACCGGACGAAGGTAGTTTTCAATAAAGGCGCTCATGCACTTTCCTGCCTTTTCTTCAATAAAACCCCATGCATCATCAACGTACACTGCGCCACCGTTTGCCTCAAAAGCCTTCTGTAATTCATCAAGCCTGGCTGATGGCGTGGAATCAAGGACAATCAACACTGGCGTAAGTCCTGCCGCTTTACACTCGAAAGGAAATGACAGATCTTCAGCAAAACGACCTTGACCACTGGCCGCAACCGTGACGCGCAACTTGAATTCGTAAGCGATTTTGGTGTCAACGTCCAAACAGTCGATCTGCCGACCGTCTGCTGTCTGCAAGCCACTTTCATTGATGCGCTTTACGGGTGAGTTCCTGGACCCAACCATTGTGCCACCCATGCAAGAAGCTAAAACAGGTTCAAACAGATAGCCCGTTTCTTGGCCGCTTCTGTTGTCAACGTCGAAGATCCATTTGCGCCACATTAGCCACGTTCCGAGAAGATTAGTTGGTACAATGCCAAATTCAAGCAGACTGCGCGGACCGATCTGATCCATTGTTGGTTTCGGCTGAATGGAAAGAATACGCTGATACTTGATGCGTCTCTTGAGAATCTCGCAGAGGTTGCTGAAGTAAAGCCGGACATCCGGTTCTTTGCGGATAAGTTGATCTAGTGTTGCATTCCTCATTTAATATGTTATAATCACGTCATGGACCCCCTTAATGACAAACGCTTCAAGATCACCGTGACTCTCACCCCCCAGGAAGAAGAGACCCTCCTCATGTGGACCGCCGCCGGCAAGACCGAGC
>JAPLHV010000030.1 GCA_026389455.1 Coprothermobacterota bacterium | reverse complement strand
GGCGAAGTGCGCCTGGACCAGTTGATTATCTTGGACATCGTTTCACCTCAAAACCAGCGTAATCAGGCCGAAGATAATCAGCCCGGCGTAGACCAGTCCCAGTCCGGCCGAGCCAGCCGGCAGCAGACCAAGCAACAGGGCCAGGACATGGAGAACGGTGAAGAAAAGGGCGATCGGGAAGAAGAGGTGATACCCCGGGAAGCTCTTCTTGCCAGGGATATTCTCGCCGCCGGCGTAGGAGGTCCGGGACGCGTCGCTGCTAGGTTCCTTGGGCGCCATCCGGCGCCCGCTCCAGCCCATTAATCGCGGCCAGGAGAAGGAAGCCAAGGAACGCCAGGGGGGGGATAATGCCCATCTTAGAACCCTCCTTTCAAGAGCGCGAAAGCCTGGAAAGCCCACTGCCGCACTGGATCGGGAGAGATGCCCAGGTAGACGATGAGGACAACCAGGATGACCAATGCAGCGGCCATTAAAAACGGCACTTCCTTAGCCTTGGCGGCCACCAGAGGGGAGCGCTCTTTGCTGTAGAGGACACCCACTGCCGGCAAATAGTAACCGAGGGAGAGGACTGAGTTGGCGATGGCGATCAGGGACGCCACCCAACCAAGGGTGGTGGCGCTCTGGATGCCGGCCTGGTAGATCAGCAGCTTGCTCATGAAGCCGGCAAAGGGAGGCACCCCGGCTAGCGAGAGGACAGCTACGGTGAAGGCTGCCGCAGTAAGCGGCATCTTCCAGGCAGCTCCTCGCATATCAGCCGTCTGGCCGGAACCTAGGCGGAATATCAGAGCGCCGGCGCAAAGGAAGGCCAGTCCTTTCATGAAGGCGTGAGTGACAATATGGAATAGGCCGCCAGGAGCGCCGGCGGGAGCGCCCAGGCTGGCGGTGATGCCAATACCCAGCAGGATATAGCCCATCTGGGCAATGGAAGAATAGGCCAGCATACGCTTCATCTGTTTCTGGGTGAGGGCCATCAGGTTGCCGGCGGTCATCGTCAGGAGGGCGAACCAGATCAGCAAATCGGGCCAGGGCAGCGGGCCGCCGATGGTGAAGTAGACGCGCAGAAGAGCGAAGAGGCCGGCCTCGATGACGATCCCGGAGAGCATCGCCGAGATCCCCGAGGGGGCTTCCGGGTGAGCGTCGGGAAGCCAGGTGTGGAGCGGAAAGAGGGCCGCCTTGATGCCGAAGCCGACCGTGAAGAGGCCCAGCGGCAGCCAGAGGAAGAGGGAAGGTCCCCCCACCACCAAGGTGGAGAGCTGAACCAGGTCCAGGGTGCCGAACCCCTGGTAGACCAGGGCAATGCCCAGGAGGACCATGGCTGAACCGGTAGCCGAGGCAACCAGAAACTTCAGGCCGGCTTCCACCGGCTTCGGCTCGTCCTTGCGGAAAGCCACCAGCGGGAAGGAGCTGATAGCCAGCAGTTCAAAGAAGAGGTAAAGGTGGAAGAGGTCCGCAGCGAAGGCCAGGCCGACCACAGCCAAGACCATCAACAGGATCAGGGGGAAGAACTTGCTATTGCCGGTGTCTTCTTCCATGTAGCGAATGGAGTAGAGGTTGACCACCAAAGCCAAGACTACCCCAACCGTAGCGACGATCCAGCCGAGCAGGTCAACTCGCCAGGGGATGAAGCCGAAAAGCGCTACCTGCGCGCTTCCAGCCTGCAGGCTGGGGAAGAGGAGGGCAAAGTAGACCAAGCTGCCGGTTGTAGCTAGGGTGGCGATCCAGCCGGAGATGAGCCGCTCGCGCTGCTTGAAGAAAGCTCCGCCTAAATAGCTAGCCAGCGTCCCGAAGATGAGGAAGGCGACGGCCGATTCCAATAATGCAGATTGGGTCATCATCGCTTACCCTCCCAGCCCCAGGAACGCCAGCGCCCCCTGCACCAACCGATAGACGGGCGCCGGGTAGACGCCAAAGAAGAGGAGGATCAGGAAACAGGCCACCAAAGCCAAGTTCCCAGTCCAGGGAGTGCGTGCCAGGAATATGGGGACAGATTTGAAATCTGTCCCCATATTCCCTACTGGTTTCAAGGGATCATAGAAAACGAAACGGATCAGGCGCAAGGCGTAGGCTACTGAGAGGACCGAGGCCACCAAAGCCAGCGCTGAGAGCAGTATCTGGCCGGAGGCGAAACCGCCGGTGAAGGTGAGCAGCTCTGGCCAGAAGCCGAAGGTTGGCGGCGCTCCGACCAGGGAGAGCATGGCCGTTACCGCGACGACCGCTGCCAAGGGTAACCGTTTGGCCCATCCCCCCAGTTGGTCGATCTGCCAGGTGCCAGCTGCTTCAGCCACCATCCCCAAGGCCATGAAGAGGGCCAGTTTGGTAGCCGCCTGGTTGTAGAGGTTGAGGATGGAGCCGGAGAGTCCGAAGGTAGTCAGGGTGGCGAAACCGAAAAGGACGTAGCCCATCTGGCTGATCGAGGAGTAGGCCACGATGCGCTTCACGTTCTTCTCCACCAAAGCTTGAATCCCACCATAGAACATGGTCACCACCGCGGCGATAAGCAACGGCAGGGAAAGGGCAGCGGCGGCGTTGGAGGGAAAGAAGGGCAGGAAGCGGGCAAAACCGTAGATGCCGATATTGGTCAGCACCCCCACCAGCGTCAGGGTAACCGGCATCACGGCGCTGGTATAGGCATCCGGAAGCCAGGTATGAAAGGGAAAGATGGCCAGCTTGACGACGAAACCCATCAGGAAGAGCATGGTCATCGGCACTAAGGTGGCCAGGGGGAGAGAGGGCAGGAAGGTAATCAACAGATCCATGTTGGTCGTTTTGGCCAGGGAGAAAATCCAGAGGATCGAGGCCAGCATCAGAACGGCGCCGATGTGGGTAATGATGAAGAACTTCAAGCCGGTGGCTTTCACCTTGGCCGGATCCTCGTTCCACAATGACACCAGGAACCAGGCCGGGATCAGCATCGCTTCCCAGAAGAGGTAGAACTGGATCAGGTCGCGAGCCAGCGCCACCCCGCTGGTTCCGAAGAGGACCAGCAGGATTAGGGCGTAGAACGCGCTGCCGCGGGCTGGCGCTCCGGCGGCGTCCTTGCTGCGCAGCGCGTAAAGAGATGCCGCCACCGTGGCCCCGCTGATCACCAGCAGGGCAGTAGCGGCCAGGGGATCGAAGCAGAAAGAGAGGGTCACCCCCAGGAAGGGCAGTTGGGCCACCCCCCAGTTGGGCATCAAGGAGAGGGTCAGGACAAATTGGGCAAGGGCAAAGAGGACGGTCAACCAACCCGCCAGGACTCCCTGCCGGGGGCTATCAAGTTGCCGGGGGCTGTCAAGTTGCCGGGAATTCGCTAGTATGCGTGGGAGAAGCCAGACCAGGAGAGCCCCCAGCAATGGAAGGAGCTGCAGGATCACCAGAGCGCTCACCATAGCGCTACCCCCAGTACGACGATCAGCGTAAGGGTTACATAGAGCAGGTTCCAATGAACATCACCAGTCTGCAGGCGGCAACTGAGCCGGGAGAGGCCCAGGCTGCCCCATGCTGCAAAACGGTTGATCCCCTCCATCACGCGCTCCTCCCAGAACATGCGCACCCAGACGCCGAAGTCGCGGATGCGGTCAGCCAACCAGGTGTAGAGATCGTCGAAGCCCAGCCCCCGTGAGGTGGCGCGGATCCAGCCCGGCTCTTGCTCGTGGAAGTAGCGAGCCAGTCGCGCCCGCTGCAGGAAGAGGAAGAAGCCGACCACGATTGCGGCGAGGGAAAAGAGGAAGGCCAGGGAGGAGAAAGTCACGCGTATCAGCTCCAAGGCGCTCAAAGCCGGCGCCGGCAAGCCGGAAGCGATCCAGGCCTCTGAGAGAGGTCCCACCAGGAGCCAGGAGAGGAAACAGGCCAAGGCGAGCGCCAACAGGGGAACCACCATGTTGGCAGGGGTCTTGTGCGGGTGGGTTTGGTAATTCGGTTTCCCCCAGAAGACCACGAACGTCGTTCGCAGCGCGTAGAAGGCAGTCAAAGCGCCAGCGATCAGCGCCAATGCCAGCGGCCCCCAGGCGCCGCCAAGGATGATCTCTTCAAGGATGAAGTCCTTGGAGAAGAAGCCGTTCAGGAAGGGCAGGCCGAGGAGAGCCATCGCGCCAATCAGGAAGGTGATAGCCACCGCAGGCATGTGCTTGTACAGCCCTCCCATCTGCCGGATGTCGCGCGTTCCGATGGCATGGATCACGGCGCCGGCGCAAAGGAAGAGGAGACCCTTGAAGATAGCGTGAGAGAAAAGGTGAAACTGCGAAGCGAAGGCTGCGCCCATCCCCACGGCCAGCACCATGTACCCTAACTGGGAGACCGTGGAATAAGCCAGGATGCGTTTCAGGTCGTTGCTGAAAGCGGCCAGGAGGGCGCCCAGGAGAGCGGTGATAGCGCCGATCCACTGCACCAGGGTGAGCGACCAAGGGACCAGGGCCAGCAACGGGGAGACCCGCGCCAGCAAATAGACCCCGGCGTTGACCATGGTGGCGGCGTGGATCAGGGCGGAGATGGTAGTGGGGGCTTCCATCGCGTCAGGCAACCAGACGTGCAGGGGAAACTGGGCTGACTTGCCCGCCGCCCCCAGGATAAAGCCGAAGGCTGCCAATCCCAGGACGGGCAGAGCCAACCCGGCGGCCGCCCCGAAGTTGACGGAGAAGGAGAAGCTGCCGGAGTTCACCGCTAGGATGATGATCGCCGCCAGCAGTCCGATGTCGCCGATCTTGGTAGTGAGGAAGGCCTTGGCCCCGGCCGCTGCGGCCTTGGGATCCTTATAGAAAAAGGCGATCAATTGGTACGAGCAGACCCCCATCACTTCCCAGAAGAAGAAGAGAGCCAGGAAGTTATCAGCCAGCGCCATCCCCACCATCCCGCCGATAAAGAGCAGAACCAGCGCGTAGTAACGGGCCAGGTTTTCCTCCCCCTTCATGTAGCCGAGGGAATAGATCAGCACCAGGAAACCGATCCAGGTGGCGATCAGGGCAGGAACCAGAGAGAGGGGATCAAGCAGGAGGCCGGAGCGGAAGAAGCCGGGCAGGATGTCGAGGGTGATCGGCGCCCCGGCCGGCGTGCCGCCCAGCAGGAAGAAGGCGATCACCGAGGAAGCCAGCCCGAAGAGAACGGCCAGCCAGGGGACCGCGCGCGGGGCAAAGAAATTGACCAGAGGGATCAGCAGAGCCCCAGCGAAGGGGATCAGAAAGAGCAGCAGGCCGGCAAGCTGGGCGGTCATCCCTTCAACCTCCGCATGTCATCAGTGTCCAGCGACTGGTTATGGCGGTGGAAAGCGTAGACCAAGGCCAAGTAGACCGCCACCACCACGGCCTCGATGGAGATCACCAGCAAGGCGATGCTTTGGGTGGTGGCTGGGGTTTTCTGCACCACGCCAGCCCAGATAATGGCCAGGGTGGTGGCTTTGCCCAGCAACTCCAGGCCGATCAGCAGCTTCACCAGACTGCGCCGGGTAAGGAGGCAGAAGAGGCCCAGGCCGAAGAGCGCGAAGACGAAGGGCAGCAGGTTGATGTTCATGGCTCCTCTCCTCCTGGGACCGCCGCACCCCAGTGCGGCTCCTCCCCGTCCTTCTCATCAGCGATGGGGACATCAGTTATGGGGACAGATTTCAAATCTGTCCCCATAACTGATGCGGTGACGACAGGGACAGGTTCTTTCTTCCGCAGCAAAGCGAGGATCCCCAGGATGGCGGCCAGGACAATCAGTACCTGGGGGAAGAGGTCAAAGGCGCGGGCATTCCACAACACCAGGCCTACATCGTTCCAGCCGCTCTCGGCCAGCGTGGGAGAGAAGGCGCCCGGACTGAACAACTGAAAAAGGAAGAAAAGGATGGAGACTGCGGCCAGGCCAACCAGCGCCCAGAGCAGGGCGCCTGATTGGGCCTTCTCATGCTTGGTCTGGATGAAGCTGATGGTGAGAACGGCCAGCACGGTGATCAAACCTGCCCCCACCGACAACTCGAAGACCCCGGCTACTGGCGCTTGCAACTGAAAGAAGACGATCGCCAAAAGGGCGGAGACGGCTGCCAGGGAAAGAATGCTGAGCAAGTTGTCTTTCAAGAAGATGGCCAGGAGCGCAAAGATCAGAAGAAGGGACAACGTGAAATAGATCATGGCCCTTCCTTCCTCCCGGCGGTTTCCACGAGCGACTGGACCGGACGTTTTGGTATTCCTCTAGGTCGTATCATGTCTTCGCCTACTTTCATTATAAAAAGGTTGCCAAACCTGGTAAAGCTCAAGCGCGTTGCCCGCGAACTACATGGGGGCACAGGCACTATGGGGACAGATTTGAAATCTGTCCCCATAGTCCTCGTGGAAGGATAAGATGTTAGGGAGGCGATTTCAAGGGCGGGGTCACTTACGCCGCACCCGCCCGCCGATGTCGCAGCAAAGCCAAAATCCGATCCAGGTAGCCCTTGTAGCGCTGGAACTCCTCGATCTTCAGCAGCATGCTGAGGCCGGCGTAGAGGGCCACCGCGACCACTACCACGGCCAGGACGAGAACCAGGCGCAGCCAGTAGCCGTCCGGATGAAGGAAGGTTGCGATGAGCTGCCACAGTCCCCAGGAAGCTCCACCCATGATCAAGGAGGCCAACGCGACCTTTGCCACCGGCCGCACCAGGCCGCGGAAGATCCCGGCTCCGACTCGCTTCTGCAGGAAATAGAGGAGGGTGAGGAAGTTCAGCGTGCCGACAATCGAAGTGGCCAGAGCCAATCCGGGAGCGCCCAGCCCCAGCGGTCCGGCCAGGAGGAGGTTGAGGTTGATGTTGGCGAAAAGGGCGGCGATCCCCAGCCAAGTGGGAGTGATGGCGTCTCCCATGATGACGAAGGCGCTGGAGAGAAGGCTGGCGCCGGCCGAGGCGAAAAGGCCCAGGGCGTAAAAGAGCAAGACCGAGGCAGTTAAGGTGGTGGCCTCGGGGGTAAAAGCGCCGGTCTGAAAGACCACCGAGATAATTGGCTTGCCAAGAAAGATCAGACCCGCAGCCGCGGGGAGAATGACATACCAGACGGCGTAGAGCCCCTTCCCCAGGGAGCGGCGAAAGCTTTCCGGCTCTTTCCGCGCCCAGTAGAGGGCCAAGGTGGGGTAGATGGCGGTAGAAAGGTTGCCGATGAACATCCCGCTGGGGATGGCGATGATCTTGGCGGCGTAATCCAGGGCGGAGATCGAGGAGACGGGCAGGAAGGAGGCTACAGTGCGGTCGATGATCATGTTCAGCACGCCCACTGAGCCGCCGATCAGCATCGGGATCATCAGGCGGAAAACTTGACCGAGGCGCCGGTCGCGCCAGCCGAAGTCCAGACGCAGGAAGGGCTTGCGCTTCAGCAGCGCCCCTCCCACTACCAACAATTGGACAAAGGAGGCGCCTAAGGAGCCGACGATCAGGCTGACGATGCCTAGGCGGGAGGTTAACAGCAGCACCGCAGCGATCAGGAAGATGTTGTTCAATTGCTCGGCCAGGCGGGGTAGGAGGAAATGCTGGTAGGCGTTGAGCACCGCCGTAAAGAGGCCCAGAAAGGTGGTAATGAGGACCAGCGGCACCATGAAACGGGAGAGCTGGGTGGCTAAAAGAGCGGTTTCTGCAGCCAGGCCGGGCGCCATGAAAGTGACTGCCTGGGCGGCGAAAAACCACATCAGCAAGGAGCCTAAACCCATCACCACGGCAATTAACGAGAAGACGCGGGAGAAAAGAGACCACGCCGCTCTTTCCCCCTCTTGCTCGCGCACCGTGATAAAAACGGGGATGAAGGAAGCCACCAAAGCGCCGGCCACCAACCCGCCGAAGATGGTGGGCAAGTTCCCTGCAACGACAAAGGCGTCCTTGGCTGCTGTGGCCCCGAACTGGTTGGCCACCACCATCTCCCGCAACAGACCCAGCGGCTTGGAGAGGAAGTTGAGGGCGGTCAGGAGGATCACCGCCTGGGCGGTGGTCTGCCTCCGCAACAAGGGAGAGTTCCCGATCTTGGCCAGCAGCCCGCGCAGGGAACGACTCAAGCGGTCTTCAACTCTTCCAATCTATGGGGACAGATTTAGTTACTATGGCGGCGATGGGGACAGATTCAGGAGCTATGGGGACAGATTTCAAATCTGTCCCCATAGCTCTGGGTCCACACGCAACAGAGCTAGCAGCTCGGCCGTCTTCTTCTCCACCAGCTCCCGCTGTCGCGCCTCCACATTCAGGCGGACCAGGGGCTCGGTCTGGGAGGAGCGCAGGTTGAAACGCCATTGCGGGTATTCCACCGAGAGGCCGTCCAGGTGGTCGATCGTTCCGTCGGCATAGCGCCGTTCTATCTCGGCCAGCAGGGCGTCCACATCTGCTGCTTGAACGTTGATCTCCCCGGAACTGGGGTACTTCTCCTCAAGCGGGCCAACCAACTGGGATAGCTTTTCCCCGCGTGCGCTGAGCAACTCGAGGATCAAAAGGGCCGGGATCATCCCATCGTCGGCGAAGAAATTGTCTCGGAAATAGAAGTGGCCCGAGACCTCCCCGCCAAAGATGGCGCCTTCCGCTCGCATCCGCGCTTTGATGAAGGAGTGGCCGGCGCGGTTAATCAGCGGTATCCCGCCGAAAGCGTGAGTGGCGTCCAGGTTGGCCCAGGTCAAGCGCGTGTCGAAGATCACCTTCTCTCCTGGGCGCCGGCGCAGGATCGCCTCAATCAGCAAGGCGGTGATGTAATAGCCGTCGATGAAGCGCCCTTTCTCGTCGAGAAAGTAGCAGCGGTCGCCGTCGCCATCCCAGGCGATGCCCAGGTCTGCTCCCTCGGCGCGGATCCGTTCCTCGATCTCGCAGCGGTTCTCCGGCAGTTGGGGATTCGGCTCATGGGCCGGGAAATTACCGTCCGGTTGGAAGTTTAACGGAATGGTCCGCACTTGAGGAAGGGCTTCGAAGACACGCTGGGCGGCCAAACCGGCTGCCCCGTTGCCGGCGTCCAGCACGACCTTCAAGGGGAGGATGCGGTCCGCTTGAATGAAGCTGAGAACGTGCCGGCTGTACTCAGCGTAGATGTCCAGGTGAGGCGCCGCGTGCCGCGCCCCTGCGCGCCGGCTATCAAGCATTGCTGTGGGTTCGGCTGAAATCCCTTGGTAGAGGGCGCTCACCTCGGGCAGCCCGCTCTCCCCGCTGAGGGGAACCACGCCCGCGCGCAGCAGTTTGAAGCCATTGTACTGCTTGGGGTTGTGCGAGGCGGTGATCATCGCCCCGGCTCCAAAGCAGTGAGCTCCCAAGGCAAAATAGGTCTGGCAAGTGCCGACCAGGCCGATGGCGGTTACTTCCGCTCCCTCATCAGTTGCTCCGGCGATGAACGCCTCTGCCAGAGACGGAGAAGAAAGACGGGCATCGTGGCCCACGACCACCGTCAAGGCTTGCGCGGGGCCAATTTGCCGTTCATTGGAGTGGGTTAGGAAACGAACGAAAGCTCGCCCCAGACGGTAGGCGCGGGGCTCATCCAACTCCTCAGGGACGACGCCGCGCACGTCGTATGCTTTGAAGATACCAGCCATGGACTCCTCCTTACAATCGAACGATATGCGCGCCGGCAATGCCGGCAAAGGCGTTGCGCGTGTCCACCACCAGGCGGGCATGCGCTGAGATCTCGGCATAGGGGAAAGCCCGGTGGGCGGTCAGGAGCAGGACGCAATCCGCCTCCGCCACCTTCTCCAGGGTGAAGGGGGCGCTGACCAGAACCCCTTTTGGCAGCTTGATCGAGGGGACCAGCGGATCACAGTATTCCACCGCAGCGCCCCGCTCGGTCAGCATGGGCAGGATCTTCAATGCCGGCGACTCGCGCACGTCGGCGATGTTTTGCTTGTAAGCCACCCCGAGGACCAGGATGCGGCTGCCGCGCACCGGTTTGGACTGGTTGTTGAGAGCCTCGGCCACCAGGTCCAGGACAAAGTAGGGCATCGAGTCGTTGATCTGGCCGGCCAACTCGACGAAGCGCAGATCAAAATCGTAGGCTTTGGCTTTCCAGGAGAGATAGAAGGGGTCGATGGGGATGCAATGACCGCCCATGCCCGGCCCCGGGTAGAACGGGGTGAAGCCGTAGGGCTTGGTGGAGGCGGCGCGAATCACTTCCCAGAGGTCAATTCTCATTCGTTGGCAGAGCTGGGCCAACTCGTTGACCAAGGAGATGTTAACCACCCGGTAGGTGTTCTCCAATAGTTTGCTCATCTCCGCTACGCGAGGCGAGGAGACCGACACTACTCGTTCGGCCACCGTCCCGTAGAGCAAAACGGCCAGTTCGGTACAGCGAGCGGTGACCCCGCCCACCACTTTGGGGGTGTTGCGCACGCCATACTCCTTGTTGCCGGGGTCAACCCGCTCCGGGGAGAAAGCCAGGAAGAAGTCGAGCCCTACCGTCCGCCCTCCCTCGGCCAGGATGGGCAACACCACTTCCTCGGTGGTTCCGGGATAGGTGGTGCTTTCCAGGACCACCAAGGCTCTGCCCAGGTGGCGGGAGGCGGCTTGGCTGGCCTCCAGGATGTAGGAGATGTCGGGGTCTTTGGTAACGCGCAAAGGCGTCGGCACACAGATCAGGATGGCATCGGCGCCCTCCAACGCTTCCTCTTCCTCCAGGGTGGCGTGGAACCCTCTCTCCAACGCCTTGGCCAACCGAGGGGAGGGGATATCGTCGATATAGCTCTCCCCCCGGTTGAGACGAGCTGCTTTCTCCTCATCCACCTCCAACCCCACCACCGAAAAACCCTCCTCGACGAAAGCCAGGGCCAGCGGCAAGCCTACATAACCCAACCCGATCACCGCCAGACGGGCTCGGCGATCTTCGATCTTTTCCTCGATCGTGTCTCTATCGTTCATCTCATATCCTTTCTCGAACCCACTGAATGTGCCTTCTC
>JAPLHV010000016.1 GCA_026389455.1 Coprothermobacterota bacterium | reverse complement strand
GACAGATTTATTTATTGATCCGTGGATCGCTCCAACGGGGCCAGTTGACCGGCAGCCCATCCTGAGCCCCTCGCTTCGCTCAAGGGAAAACTCCACGGCAAAGGATCGAATCTTGTGGACGGTGGGAAAATAAATCTGTCCCCTTTTTGCAGGAAAGCCGACAATCTCAGAGACTGTCCCGATCCCAGATTTGCCGCACTGGGGTGCGGCGGTCACAGGATCTAATGGGGACAGATTTGAAATCTGTCCCCATTAGGCGTTGTGGACGGTGGGAAAATAAATCTGTCCCCTTTTTAGAGGAAATCCTCCAGGGCTCGGCGCACCTGGGGCTCGGCCGGTTTGGCGTAGCCCAGGCGGAAGGACATCTGGGGGATCCCTTTGATCCCAGTGATGGTCCGCAGCTCTTCCAGATGCGCGGGAACCTCCGTCAGCCCCTGGTTCATCGGCTGCAGGGCCAGGCCTAGCTTGGCCGCGGTCAAGGCCAGCGTCTCGTAGGCTTCTCCCAGCTTGATCTGCGAGACCTTATCCACCGTTTCCACACCCAGAACGCCGAAGGCGGAGGCCGATTGAATCAGCTTTTTCTCCGTCTCTCCTTGTTGATGGCCGACGTCGGCATGGGAGATGAGGAAAGCCAGGGACTTGGCGGCTAAAACCGGTTGGCCGAAGACTCCCTGTCCCATCCAATCGGCCAACTCCTTGCGGTAGGCCGGCTCGGCGAATTGCAGCGCATCGCCCTTTTCGACCAGCTCGCTGAGGCGTTCGATCGCCTCCCGATCGGTAACCCAGGCGCCTTCCGCGCCCCCCACCCCGGCACAATCGCGGAGCGCAACCAAGGATTGCGGGTCCACCTCTTTCCCGTCGTAGTGATCGCGGTTGGTGTGACGCGCCGTGATAAAGGGAAAGAGGGTCTTCGTCAACGAATCGGCAACCCCAGCAGCGCGAGAGAGCTCCACTGTCACGGCCAGGTCGCCGTCCGCTTCAGGGTGATATGCGGTCTCTATCGTGAAGCTGAAGCGCAGGGCGGCCAGCTTCAGGTTGGCCAGCGCACAGCCGGCCGAGATGTGCAACTCGCGCTGGTCGGCATCGGCCACTTTCAGCCAGCGTTCCGGGTCGGTGAAGATGCGGATCCGCGTTCCCTGCAGGGAGAACTTCCAGGGCTGGGTGTTGTGCGAAGAAGGCGCCAGGATCGCGTATCGCAATAAGAAACGGGACTGCTCTTCCTGGGGCGTTCCTTGAGGAAACTGGTCTTCCACAATCTGCCAAGCGCTTCGATCCATCTCGTTCTTCCTCCATCATCGTCCGATATTAAGGAAAGTATAGTTGTCAATGAGCCGGCGTCAAGCTTTCGTGCGCGACCAACGGCAATCGACCACGCTAGCCGTCCGCATCCTCCCCTTTTTCGCTTCAACCCATCGAATTATTCTTGAATTAAGGTAGAATGGGAAGAAAACGATCGGCCAGCCACACAGCCGGTCGGGGAGGACAAAATGCCGAAGAGGAAGCGAGTGGAAGAGCAGCCCTCGAAGGAAGCGAAAGAGGCGAAAGAGGCGCCGCAGCCTCTCGCCCTGGCGCCGCAGCCAGCGGACATTTTCGCTCCAGACCGTGAAGATTCGTCGGAAAAGATAAACATCCCCCCGCCTAAGGGAGTGGAGGAAGAACCACCCGCACGGATGGTCGGTTTCCCCATTGTCGGCATCGGCGCCTCCGCAGGAGGGCTGGCCGCTTTCGAGGCCTTCTTTTCCGGCATGCCCGCCGACACTGATCCGGGCATGGCCTTTGTCCTGGTTCAGCACCTGGCCCCGGACCATAAAAGCATTCTCACCGACCTGATCCGGCGCTATACGCGCATGCAGGTTTTCGAGGTGGAAGACGGGATGGCGGTGCGTCCCAACTGCGCCTACATCATTCCGCCCAACCGCGACATGGCCTTTCTCAACGGCACGCTGCAATTGATGGAGCCTTCAGCGCCTCGCGGCCAGCGCCTGCCGATCGACTTCTTCTTCCGCTCGCTGGCCCAGGACCAGCACGAGCGAGCTATCTGCATCGTCCTTTCGGGCACCGGCAGCGACGGCACCCAGGGCGTGCGAGCCATCAAGAGCGAGGGCGGCATGGTCATGGTCCAGAACCCCGCCTCCACCGAGTACGACGGCATGCCGCGCAGCGCCATCGGCACCGGCCTGGTGGACTATGAGCTGCCGGCGGCGGAGATGCCTGCCCAGCTCATCGCCTACGCGGCGCATGCCTTCAGCAAACCCTCCGGCAAGCCCTCCATCGTCCCAGTTCCCAAAGCCGAGAACGCCCTGAAGAAGATCTTCATCCTGCTGCGCGGCCAGACCGGCCACGACTTTTCCCAATACAAGCCGAGCACCGTCAACCGCCGCATCGAGCGGCGCCTGGCTGTCCACCAGATCGAAACGATGGACCGCTACGTCAAGTATCTGCAGCAGACGCCGTCCGAGGTGGAGGCGCTCTTTCGCGACCTCTTGATCGGCGTGACCAGTTTCTTCCGCGACCCGGAGGCCTTCCAGTCGCTGGAGCAACAGGCGATCCCCAAACTCTTCGCCGGCAAGCCCGCCAGCGCGGTAATTCGCGTCTGGTCGCCGGGATGCTCCACCGGCGAGGAAGCCTACTCTATTGCCATCCTGCTCGCCGAACGCCAGGAGGCAATGAAGAAGAGTTACATGGTGCAGGTCTTCGCCACCGACATTGACAGCCAGGCTATTGCCACGGCTCGCGCCGGCCTCTTTCCGGCCAGCATCGCCACCGACCTCTCGCCTGAACGGCTGGCGCGTTTCTTCACGGCCGAGCCGGATGGCAGCTCCTATCGCATCCACAAAGGGATCCGCGACATGCTGGTCTTTTCCGAGCAGGATGTGATCAAGGATCCGCCCTTCTCCAAGCTCGACCTGATCAGTTGCCGCAACCTCCTGATCTACATGGGCGCGGACTTGCAGAAGAAGCTCATTCCTCTCTTCCACTACGCGCTCAACCCGAACGGTTTTCTCTTCCTGGGCACCTCGGAGACTGTGGGCGAGTTTGGCGATCTTTTTACCATGCTGGACCGTAAATCGAAGCTCTATTATCGCAAAGAAGACTTTCACGGCGAACAGCGCGCCGCCTTGAGCCGCTTTCTCCTGCCTATGACGGTGGTCGAAGAGGCGCTCCCTCGAGCCGCTGGAAAGACAGCCTTCCCCATCAAACTGCCGCTGCGCCAGCTGACCGAACAGGCACTCTTGCAGCAGATTGCTCCGGCTGGCGCGCTGGTCAACGGCCAGGGCGACATCCTCTACCTCCACGGACGCACCGGCTTGTACCTGGAACCGACCCCGGGCGAGGCTGGAATCAACAACATCATCAAGATGGCCCGCGAAGGATTGCGGCGGGAACTGACCACCGCCTTGCATAAGGCTGCGGGGGCAAAAGAGATCGTGCGCTGCCCGGGACTGCGCGTCAGAACCAACGGCCACTTCAGCACGGTCAACCTGACTATCCGCCCGGTGGCGGCAGTCTCAGCCGCGACCACCGAAGCGCCTCTCTATCTGGTCATCCTGGAGGAAGCGCCACCCTTCGACCCTGAACAGTTGCAGATTGCCGCCGCCTTGCAAGCCGGCGAAGGAGCGGACAACCCCGACACCCTGGAAGCCGACGTCCGCATCCTGACACTCAAGCAGGAATTGCGCGCCAAGGAAGAATACCTTCAGACTGCCAACGAGGAACTGGAGACCTCCAACGAAGAGCTTAAATCCTCTAACGAGGAGATGCAGTCGGTGAACGAGGAATTGCAGTCCACCAATGAGGAGCTGGAGACCTCCAAGGAGGAACTGCAGTCGGTCAACGAGGAACTGGCCACGGTCAACGCCGAACTGCAAACCAAGGTGGCCGATCTGTCGCGGGCCAACAACGACATGAACAACCTGCTGGCCGGCACCGGCATCGGCACCGTCTTCGTGGATTTTCACCTGCGCATTCTGCGCTTCACCCCTACCGCCAGTGCGATCATCAACTTGATCCAGAGCGACGTGGGGCGGCCAGTGAACCACATCGTCTCCAACCTGGTCGGCTACGACCGCCTGGTGGCGGACACGCAAACCGTGCTGGACACGCTGGCGCCCAAAGAGGTGGACGTGCAGACCAGGGAGGGCAAGTGGTTCACGATGCGCATCCAGCCCTACCGCACGCTGGACAATGTGATCGAAGGCGCGGTGATCACCTTTATGGACATCACCGAAATGAAGAAGGCGAGGGAAGCGCTGCGGAAAGCCAACGACCTGCTGCGTCTGGCGGTGGTTGTGCGCGATGCGCACGATGCCATCACTGTGCAGGACTTGGATGGCCGCATCCTGGCCTGGAACCCGGGAGCGGTGAGGATGTACGGCTGGAGTGAGGTCGAAGCGCTGGGCATGAACGTCCGCGACCGGATCCCGGAGGAGCTGCGAGAAGAAGCCTTGGCCAAGGCGCATCAGCTTAGCCTGGCTGAAATTCTGGAGCCGTATCATACCCAACGGATCACCAAAGACGGCACTATCGTGGAGGTCTCGATGGTCTCCACGGCTTTGGTTAATGAGGCTGGGCAGATCTATGCCATTGCCACCACGGAACGGGCGAAAGAGCCGGAGTTGACCGGGTGAAAGGGGCGCACGATGACCAGCAAGGATAACCGCCCCGAAGAAGCTGCCGAACTGCGCAAGAAGGCCGAAGCGACAGCCCGGCAAAACGCTGCCCAGTCCCCGGAAAACCTGGAGGCTCTGTCGCCCGAAGAAATGCAGCGGACGCTCCACGAGCTGCGGGTGCATCAGATCGAGCTGGAGATGCAGAACGAGGAGCTGCGGCGGGCGCAGGAGGAACTGGATGCCACGAGGGCGCGCTATTTCGACCTCTACGATCTGGCTCCGGTGGGCTATTGCACCCTCAGCGAAAAGGGTCTTATTTTGGAAGCCAATCTCACCGCTGCCACCCTGCTGGGGGTGACCCGGGGCGCGCTGGTCAAGCAGCTATTGACCCGCTTCATCCTCGAGGAGGACCAAGATATCTACTACTTGCACCGCAAGCAGCTCTTCCAGACCGGTGAGCCGCAGGCCTGCGAAGTGCGGATGGTGAAGCAGGACAGCGCCGCATTCTGGGCGCATCTGGAAACGACCGTCGCTCAGGACGAAGGCGGCTCGCCCGTCTTCCGCTTCATCATTAGCGACATCACCGAACGCAGGCAAGTAGAAGAAGCGGTCGCACAGACTAAACACAACTATGAGACGTTTTTCGAAACCATCGATGATTTCCTCTACGTGCTTGATGAGCAGGGTCGCATGCTCCACACCAACGATACGGTCAGCCGGCGGCTTGGATACACGCGAGAGGAACTCCTCGGTCAACCGGTCCTGATGGTGCATCCACCGGAACGCAGGGACGAAGCAGGGCGCATTGTGCAGGAGATGCTGGCAGGCACGATGGATTTTTGCCCAGTGCCGGTCATGACCAAAGGTGGGCGCCTGATCCCAGTGGAGACGAGGGTGACGAGAGGTGAATGGGACAGGAAACCAGCGCTGTTCGGCGTCAGCAAGGATATTTCCCAGCTCAAGCTTTCCGAGGATAAGTTCTCAAAGGCGTTCCATTCCAACACGAGCCTGATGGCTCTCTCAACAGAACAGGGCGGAGTCTTCATAGATGTCAATGAGACTTTCCTGGCGACAGTGGGGTTCACCCGAGATGAGGTGATTGGGAAAAGCCCAGTGGATCTGCGCCTGTTTGCTGTTCCGGAGAACAGGGCGCATGCTCTTGCCAAACTCGACGAGACTGGGCAAGTGTGCAACCTGGAGGTCCAGGTCCGCACCAAGGACGGGGCCATCCGAGTAGGCTTGTTTTCTGTGGACCATGTCATGATCGGCGAGGTTCCCTGCCTGCTGACAACGATGGCGGACATCACCGAGCGCAAGCGTGCCGAAGAGGCCCTGCAGGAGAGCGGGGAGAAGTATCGTCTGTTGGCGGAGCACATGTCCGACATCGTTTGGCTGATGGATATGGATACGAAGACCACTTACCAGAGTCCCTCCTCGGAAAAGTTGCGCGGTTTCACGGACCAGGAGATCAAGGATCTGCCGCTGGAGAAGAATCTCACACCGGAGTCGCTCCAATTGGCATTAGGAGTGTTTTTTAAGGAGATACCCAGGATGGAGGCCGACCCAAGCTACAATCCCGTCACCAACATGGAACTTGAGTATTACCGCAAGGATGGCAGCGCTTTCTGGTTGGAAAACAGGTTCAGCATCATACGGGACGGCAGCGGAAAGCCCGTATCCATACTGGGCGAGGGCAGAGACATCACCGAGCGCAAGCAGGTGCAGGAAGCCCTGCAGACAAGCGAGGCCAATCTATCCAACGCACTGCAGATGGCGCATGCCGGTCACTGGGAATATGACGTGGACCGCGACATCTTCACCTTCAACGACAACTTCTACCGAATCTTCCGGACCACGGCCGCTGCGGTGGGTGGCTGCCAGATGTCCTCTGCGGATTATGCTCGAAGATTCTGTTACCCCGATGACATTGCTATCGTCGCCAACGAGACCCGGGCAGCCATCGAATCTACCGATCCCAACTACAGCCGCCGGATAGAACACCGCATTCTCTATGCCGACGGACAGGTCGGCTACATCACAGTGCGCTTCTTCATTGTCAAAGATCCCCAAGGCCGCACCATAAAGACCTATGGCGTCAATCAAGACATCACCGAGCGCAAACATGCCGAGGATGCCCTGCGAGAGAGCGAGGCTCAGAACCTGGCGCTGATCAGCGCCTTTCCGGACATACTTTTCATGAACCGCCGGGATGGCGAGTTCCTGGCCGTCCACACGTCTCACCCAGAACTCCTCTTCGCTCCCCCGGAGACCTTCCTCCATCGAAAGGTCGGGGAGATTATGCCCAAGCCCCTCGCCGATCAATTCATGAAAGCCTTTGCGGATGCCCTGGATTTGGAAGCAGTGCAGGAGATAAACTACGCGCTTCCGGTTGGTGGCGAGGAGAGGCGCCTCGAGGCCCGAGTGACGCCCTGCGCCAAGGACACAGTCATCACCATCGTGCGTGATGTTACCGAGCGCAAACAAGCGGAAGATGCCCTGCGCACGAGCGAAACGCAGTACCGTCTGTTGATCGAAACGATGCAGGATGGCGTTTATCGAAGCAGCCACGAAGGAAAATTCCTCGAGGTCAATCCGGCGATGGTGAAAATGCTCGGATACGAGAGCAAGGAAGAACTGTTGGCCATCGACATTAAATCACAGTTGTATTTTGCCCCCGAAGACCGTGAAAGCGCGGCGCTGGATGAGGGGCTCGATCAAATGCAAGTGGAACGTTTAAGGAAAAACGACGGTTCGGAGATCTGGGTTGAAGATCATGGACGGTATGTGTTCGATGACGAGGGCGCCGTCCTCTGCCACGAGGGCGTTTTACGGGACATCACCGAGCGCAAGCAGTTGGAAGAGAAGATCCGTCAGGTCCGCAGCGACCTCCTTTTCGCCGTCTCCCACGACCTGAAGTCACCCATCCAAACTCTGCGCCAAACCCAGGAGATGCTCGGCCAGCTCTCCACGGCGGAAGCCCTGGCCCGCTTCCAGGAGTACGGCGAGATCTGGCGCCGCAACCTGCAGCGCCTGGAGCGGATGATTAACAACCTGGTGGACAGCCAGCGCGGCGAGGAAGGCCGCTTCCCCCTGCTCCTGGCTCCCTCTGATCCGATGGAACTGGTCAAACGGGCAGTAGAGGATTTACAAGGTTACGCCCTTTCCTCTCAGGTTAGCTTCGACCTGAATCTGCAACACGCACCCCAGGGTTCATGCGGCGACGAGGAAGCCCTCGGCCGGGTAGTGGAGAACCTGCTGACCAACTCCATCAAGTTCTCCCCCAAGGGAGGAAAGGTCGAGGTCCGTCTCGCGATGGAAGGAGACACCCTCCTCTTGGAGGTGGAGGACCACGGCCTAGGCATCCCTGCCAACGAACAGGCCCAGCTCTTCCAGCCCTTCCAGCGGAGTCGTTCAGCCCAACAGAAGAGGATCCCCGGCACCGGCCTGGGCCTCTACGTCTGCCGCCGCATCGTTGAGGAGCACGGCGGTTCGATCACCCTTACCAGCGAGGAAGGGAAAGGAGCCAAAGTGACCGTGCGACTGCCGTGGAAAGTTGAGTAGGAGAACGCCCATGACTGATCGGAACCAGAATCGAAACGAGGTCTCTGGCCTTCCAGCGGATGCAGCTCCCCACCCTGACCCGGCCCTGCTGCGCCGGCGAGCCGAGGAAAAAGCCAGATCCCTGGAAACACAGGAGCTGGAGGTTCTGTCGCCCGAAGAAACCCGGCAGACGCTCCACGAACTGCGGGTGCATCAGATCGAGCTGGAAATGCAGAACGAGGAGCTGCGCCAGACGCAGGAGGAACTGGACGCCTCGCGGGCGCGCTACTTCGACCTCTACGACCTGGCCCCGGTGGGGTATTGCACTATTAGTGAAAAGGGGCTTATTTTGGAAGCCAACATGGCCGCCGCCAAGCTGCTGGGCGTAGCCCGGGGCGCGCTGGTCAAGCAACTGATCTCCCGGTTCATCCTAAAAGAGGATCAGGACATCTACTACCTGCACCGCAAACAGCTCTTTGAAACGAGTGAGCCGCAAGTGTGTCAATTCAGGATGCTGCGCGCGAACGCCGACCTCTTCTGGGCCTATCTGGAGGCGACCGCCGCTTTGGACGCCGACGGCGCGCCCGTCTGCCGCATCGCGCTGTACGACATCACCGAGCGCAAGCAGGGAGAGGATGCCCTGAAAGCCGCCGAAGAAACGTATAGAAACATATTCTTGAATGCTCAAACAGGAATATTTCGGACAGATATGAAAACGGGTTTAATCCTTGATGCCAATGATTGTGTGGCTCGATTTATTGGATATAATGACAGAAAGGAACTTTTAGCAGCGCCATTCAATATCGCAGAAAGGTATGTCGACAGTAAGGATCGTGAGAAGATGCTCTCTCTCCTTAAGGAGCACGGGCAGTTCAACAATTTCGAAACGCGGTTCATGCGTAACGACGGCTCGATCATTTGGATGCGCTTTTCAGCCAAAATTGTTCCCGATAAAGGATGGATTGAGGGAGTATCAGAAGACATCACCGAGCGCAAGCGGGCCGAGGATGCGCTGCGGGAGAGCGAGTTATTCAATCGCAGTCTTGTAGAGAACTTGCCTGACTTTATCGCGATATACGGACCGGACGGGAAGATCCTCTACGTAAACCCAGCCTCGGCGACGGTGCTAGGATATAGCGCAGAGGAGTTGGTTGGCACGCCAGCGCTCCAATATATCGCAGATGAATACCGACGTGAAGTGGTTTCCAGGATAACTGAGCGTCGGGAAGGGGGCGAGGTTCCGTCCTATGAGATCGAACTCCTTACACATGACGGACTTCGAAGGTCGGTTATTGTAACAGGCGTCCAGATCCAGTATCGCGACATTCCTGCCACGCTCCTGGTTCTTACTGACATCACCGAGCGCAAACGCTTGGAGCAGGAGATGACCAAAGCCCGGGCCGAATTCCTCTTTGCCGTCAGCCATGAACTGAAGACGCCTCTCCTGGTATTGGGCGCTACCCAGGAGATGCTGGAGATCCTGCCCGAGGAACAACGAGCCGATCGCTTTCGCGACTACAACCTAGTCTGGAGGAGCAACCTGCTCCGCCTGCGGTACATCATCGAGAACCTGGTGGACAGCCAACGCCCGCCCGGGATGGGGATGAAGCTGGAGAAACAACCCCTCTCCGCGGCGGCCGTCGCTGCGGAGGCAATCAAAGAACTGGAGCCGGTCGCCCTCACCAAGAGAGTCAAGCTGATCCTGGAGGCGGAACCGCTCCCGGAGGTCGCGTTGGATTCTCGTGCCTGGAAACGTTTGCTGGAGAACCTCCTCACCAATGCCATCAAATTCTCCCCGGCCGGCGGGGAGGTCAAGATTCGCTTCACCCGCCTCGATGAAGGCTTCCAGATGGCGGTAATCGATCACGGCAGCGGCATCGCCCCCCAGGCCATGCCCTTTCTCTTTAAGCCCTTCTACCGTTCTCCAGAGGCGCTGCGGACCGGCATCCAGGGGACCGGACTGGGGCTCTACGTGGTAAAGATGATCGCCGACGCGCACGACTGCTCGGTGGAGGTGTCCAGCGAAGAGGGAGAAGGGACCACTGTCACGGTTTTATTTCCCTGGGGGGATGAAGGAATGTGCAGGAAGGATCACACCCCTTCGACAGGAAAGAGGCAGGCTCTGCGCGATACCGCTGCAACCTCGCCATCATCGCCACCCGCACCTTCGCCTGTCCTGCTTACGTTTATCGGAAATTCCTGCACCTTAATTTTTGCGCCTGATGGCACACGCATTATTAGTGATCCCTACGGCGATTTTGAACATCCGGACGGGCTCGGAGCGCTTCCCAAGGATCTGGAAGCAGATGCTGTAACCGTTAGCCACGCCCATGGAGACCACAACAATGTCGAAGGAGTGGGCGGCGCCCCCCAACTGATCATAACTCCAGGAACTTTCCAACTCGGCATGGTCAAGATCACCGGCTACGCCGGCTTCGAGGGCTCGCCTTCCGGCCCATCGAACAATCCTCACATCGTTTTCGTCTTCGAGATCAACGGCGTGAAGATCGTCCATTTGGGAGATTCAGGCCCTATCACCCAGCCCGACGTATTGGCGGCTATCGAGAACGCCGATGTCCTGCTCGCCAATATTGATGGCTATGTCATTCCACCAGACCAGATCGCGCCATTTTTGCTGCAGGCTAAGGTTCGCACCTTCATCCCCACCCACTACAGCCTCAGCGCAAGCGCTCGCTGGCAAGGGGCTCCCACCATTGACGAGTTCATCACGCGCTTGCCCGCAGATCTGGCTATAGTGAGACAGGGCAGCGAAATTCAGGTGACGCCCAAGATGCCCAAGCAGATGGTGGAGCTTGCATCGTTGACACTGATCAAATGATGCGTGTGAGTCTGGCTAATCTCATCCCCGTAAAGATGATGCCGGTCGCGGCGAAAGGCAGCAGAAGAGGCGACTAATGGCGAAGGAAATTGTGAAGACCAGCGGAGGGCAGGATCTGCGCCGGCAAGCTGAAGAAAAGGCCGGATCCCTGGAAATGCAGGAGCTGGAGGCTTTGTCGCCCGAAGAAACCCGGAAGACGCTTCACGAGCTGCGGGTGCATCAGATCGAGCTGGAGATGCAGAACGAGGAGTTGCGACGGGCGCAGGAGGAACTGGATATCTCGCGGGTGCGCTATTTCGACCTCTATGATCTTGCCCCGGTGGGTTATTGCACCCTCAGCGAAAAGGGGCTTATTTTGGAAGCCAATCTCACCGCTGCTACCCTGCTGGGCGTGTCTCGAGGCGCGCTGGTCAAGCAGCTATTGACCCGGTTCATCCTCGAGGAGAACCAAGACACCTACTACCTGCACCGCAAGCAGCTCTTCCAGACTGGTGAGCCGCAGGCCTGCGAAGTGCGGTTGGTGAAAAAAGACGGCACGTCCTTCTGGGCGCGGTTGGAAACGACCGTCGCTCAGGACGAAGGCGGCGCGTCTGTCTGCCGAGCCATTATTAGCGACATCACCGAACGCAAGCAGGTAGAAGTGGTATTGCGGGAGAGCGAAGAGCGGTATCGCCAATTGTTTGAATCGGCATCCGACGCGCTTTTCCTGATCGCCGCCGATACGGGTCTGATCGTCGAAGCCAACGCCGTGGCGTCAGAACTATATGGTTATTACCGGGATGAGTTGCTCACCAAGAAGAGTACGGATCTTTCGGCAGAACCTGAGGAGACGGAACGGCGCATCCATGAGGCGCAGACAACCGCCGATCAGGTCATCAGAATCCCGCTGCGTCTTCATCGCAAGAAGGATGGAACCGTCTTTCCAGTTGAAATCACTGCTCGGTCTCTTACCGTGAAAGGACGGCGGCGCCTCCTCATTGCTGTCCGCGACATCACCACGCGCAAGCGGGCCGAGGAGGCGTTGCGGGAGAGCGAGGAACGGTATCGCACAATAATGGATCAAGCTGCCGACGCCGTCTTCCTGCACGACGAGTCTGGCCGGATAGTGGATGTCAACCGGAAAGCATGCCAGAGTCTTGGCTATTCCAGGGAGGAGCTGCTCTTCAAGTCCATTGTGGACATCGATCCCAAGGCGATCGCGCTCGAAAAGGGCAAGTTATGGGGCAACATCCTTGCAGGTGAGCAGGTCACGCTTGAGAGCTGCCATATTCGCAAGGACGGCAGCGTTATCCCCGTAGAGGTGACACTCAGTTCGGTGCGCATACCTCTTGGCCCGGCAATCATCAACATCTCCAGGGACATCACCGAGCGCAAACAGTTGGAGGAGCGCATCCGCCAAGTCCGTAGCGACCTCCTCTTTGCCGTCTCTCACGACCTAAAATCCCCCCTCCAGGCCCTCCATCAAACCCAGGAGATGCTGAACATGCTGACCCCAGGAGAGGGATTGGCCCGCTTCCAGGAGTACAGCGAGATCTGGCGCCGCAACCTGCAACGCCTGGAGCGGATGATCAACAACCTGGTGGACAGCCAGCGCACTAAGGAAGGCCGCTTCCCCCTCCTTCTCGCTCCCTCTGATCCGGGGAAGATGGTCAAGCGGGTAGTAGAAGACCTGACCGGTTACGCCCTCGCCTCTCAGGTGACTTTCGACCTGAAGCTGCAGCCCGTGCCGGAAGGCGCCTGCGACGAGGAAGCCCTCTCCCGAGTAGTGGAGAACCTCTTGACCAACGCCGTCAAGTTCTCTCCCAAAGGAGGAAAAATCGAGGTCCGCCTCGCGTTGGAAGATCGCACCCTCCTCCTGGAGGTGGAGGACCACGGCCTCGGCATCCCCGCCAACGAACAGGCGCAGCTCTTCCAGCTCTTCCAGCGCGGCTGCTCCGCCCAACAAAGAGGAATTCCTGGTACCGGCCTGGGCCTCTACGTCTGCCGCCGCATCGTCGAGGAGCACGGCGGCACGATCGCGCTGACCGGCGAGGAGGGGAAGGGGACCACCGTCATGGTCCGCCTGCCCTGGCGGGATTAATTGGGGACAGCCACTGATTAATTGACTGATTAATTGCGAGTGGCTGATCTCTTGACTCTTCATCGAATAACAATATGATGTAACTGAAATTAAAAAACAGTTACATCGGAGTGTCGATGAATCTTGAGTTCCTGAATCCCTGGTGGAAGGATGGTCGGGTATCTGCTGCGCTGGTTGGACGGCGCAGGGGGATCTTCCACGAAGCGATGGCCATCATGAATGTCCGGCAGATCCTTGCCATTACTGGTTTGCGGAGGGTGGGGAAGACTACCCTGATGTACCAGGTTATCGACGAATTGCTGAAGAGTGGGGTGGATCCCTATCATATTCTCTATTATTCCTTCGACGAAGGGCGGGCCGATCTGGACGGCTTGCTGAAACAGTATGAAACCGATGTCCTGAAGGATGACCTGCGAAGCGGTAGGATGTTTCTCTTCTTCGATGAGATCCAGAAATTACCCGACTGGCCGGGAACGATCAAGATCCTATTCGACGCTCTGCCGTCTTGCAAAATCGTCATTTCCGGATCCGCACGGATTGGAATGTGGAAGGATACAAGGGAAAGCCTGGCTGGTCGGTTCTTCGAATTGGCCGTGGCGCCGCTTGATTTTGAGGAATATCTGGCTTTTCAGGATCTCCATCTGGACCCGTCCCGGGAGAATCTCTACGAGAAAGACCTTAAGATTCACCTGGCCAGCTATCTAAAAACGGGCGGCTTCGTCGAAGCGATGAACCTCGATGATGCCTTCCGCAGGAAGTATTTCCGGGAGGGCTTCCTGGAGCGGGTAGTCTTCCTGGATATCCCGCAAGCGATGCCGCTGCAGCGGCCGGAGTTGCTGATGGCCATTCTCCGGATCGTGGCCGAGCGGCCGGGTCTCTATCTGGAGGTGAATAGTCTCAGCAACGACCTGAGATGTGATCAGCGGACGCTGGCCAACTACCTCGATGGCCTGGAATACGCTTTGCTCATTCAGAAACTCTACAACTATTCCAAAAATCTTCTAACCAGTGAAAAAAAGATGAAGCGTCTTTACCTTGCCAACACCGCCTTCACCTGGGCTTTGAATCCTCAGATCGACTTCTCCCTCCTCATCGAACAATGGTTTGTCAATTGGACCAGGGCGCGCTTTTTTCTCCGCACGCCCCAGAAGGAGGAGATCGACATCATCCACCGCAACGATCAGGAGGTCCTCCTACCCATCGAGGTCAAGATGCAGGAAAGGATCGATCCAAGAGACGGCAAGATCCTCTTCAGATTCTTGGAGAGAGCTGGTATTTCGGCGGGGCTGATGATCACCCTGAACGCCGAAACGCGCTTCGAAGTGGACCAGCGGCTCGTTGAAGCCGTTCCCTACTGGAAATACTGGACTGTCAAGGCATGTTTGGAAGGAAAGTCTACTTAAAAAGTGGAGCCAGGGCGATGATGAATGCAAGGATTCCTCGTCACAAAACCGAAGCGTATCTGCGGAAGCTATGCCTGGAGATACCCAGCCGGCGCGTAGGAAGCGAGGGGAACCGGACGGCGACAGATTATCTCGCTGGCATCGTGGCGTCATTTGGCTTTCAGACGGAGTCACCCAGTTTCGACTGCCTGGACTGGACTCAAGCCGGTGCGGTGCTGACAGGGGGAGGACTGCCCTTCCAAGTCTTTCCTAGCCCCTATTCGTTGGGCTGCCAGATCCGTGCGCCGCTCGCGGTCGCCTCCACAGCGCAGGAGCTGGAAGATGTCGACTGTGCCAGAGCGATCCTCCTGTTGCGGGGGGATCTAGCCAAAGAGCAGCTAATGCCCAAGAACTTCCCCTTCTACAACCCGGACCGGCACCGACGGATTATTGGCCTGCTGGAGCAAAAGGGGCTGCGGGCTATCGTCGCCGCCACCTCGCGGGATCTGCAGATGGTCGGTTCGCAATACCCCTTTCCGCTCTTCGAGGACGGTGATTTCGATATTCCCTCCGTTTTCATGACGGACGAGGAGGGCCAGAGGCTGGCCGCACTTGCGGGGAAAGAGATTTCGCTGGAAAGCCGAGCCACGCGCATCCCCGCCAAGAGCTGCAATGTCGTCGCGCGCAAGGGCGCGGACTCGCAGCGACGCGTCGTGCTGTTCGCCCACATCGACGCCCGAATGGGCACACCGGGCGCGGGTGATAACGCCAGCGGGGTGGTCGTGTTGCTCCTCTTGGCCGAGCTGCTGGCGAATTATGACGGGCGCCTGGGGATCGAGCTGGTTGCCCTGAACGGCGAAGACTATTACTCCAACCCGGGTGAACAGCTCTATCTGGCTCAGAATGCGGACCGGTTCGGGGAGATCGTGCTGGGGATCAACTTGGATGACCTGGGCTACCACAAGGGGCGGGCCGCCTATTCCCTTTACGGTTGTTCTCCAGAGTTGGCTGATCCCATCCGCTTGGTTTTCTCTCAGTATCCGGAGCTGGTTGAGGGGGAGCCCTGGTTTCAGGGAGACCACGGGCTTTTTCTGATGAAGGGGAGGCCCGCCCTCGCTATTACCTCGGAGCTGCTTTCGGAACTGATGGCGAACATCACCCACACCCCTAACGACCGGCCGGAGCTGATCGACCCAGAGCGGCTGGCGGCCGTCGCGATGGCCTTGCGGGATCTCCTGCAAAATAAGGGGACAGATCTATTTTCCCACCTTCCTCGGACTTCCCAGCCCTAGAGATTTCACCCGCCCTTCCATCTTCTTCTCCATTTCTTCCACCTATCGGCGGCTCCATTACATCAATGGGGACAGATTTGAATCTATCCCCATTGATGTTAGCCATTGCCCGCTTCCGCTGGGAGTACATCGCCCTCGTAGACCCTCTCTTTTTTGTAGGGGCGGCTTTCAAACCCGCCCGCCCATCGAGTCTCAAAGACCAGGCAAGGGAGCAAAAATAAATAAATCTGTCCCCTTTATAGCAGCATGCCCAATTTTTGGAGCACCTCTGCAATGGTCTCTGGCGGCAAGGCGCATATCCGTTCTGCATATCGAGCGTGCCAATCCAAACTCTTTACTTGATCAGATAAGACCACCCCCATCACTGGCAACCCTGCAGGAATAAGAACCTCGAATGGATAGCCCTTGATCTGGCTGGTGATGGGGCAAAAGATGGCCAGTCCAGTCTTGCCGTTATACTCTTTGGGAGACAGCACGATAGCAGGACGACGGCCTGTTTGTTCGTGGCCTGCTTGCGGGTTCAAAGTTATCCAAACCACATCCCCACGTTGAGGGATGTCAGTTGTAGGATTCACCACGTTTCGTTCCCGACGGCAAGACCGGAATCAACCTCGTGATGCAAATTCTCTTCGGTGACTCCTGCTAGCAGTTGTTCAAGGGTCTGTGTTGGTTTAGCGATGGGCGCTATCACGATTTTTCCATCTGCCATCGAGATTTCAACAGCCGTTTCCTTCTGAAGCCCCACTTCTACGGCGAAAGATTTAGGGATACGCAAAGCAAGACTGTTGCCCCACTTCTGGATGCGGATTCTCATGTCAAACCTCCAGTCACAGTATCTACATTGAAGATACTCATGAGTAAGGTATTTGTCCAGTCCTTAAAAATAAGGGGACAGATTTATTTTCCCACGCCCGCCCTTCCATCTTCTTCTCCATTTCTTCCACATATCAGCGGCTCCATTACATCAATGGGGACAGATTCGAATCTATCCCCATTGATGTTAGCCATTGCCCGTTTCCGCTGGGAGTACACCGCCCTCTTAGACTCTCTCTTTGTTGTAGGGGCGGGTTTGAAACCCGCCCCCCCATCGAGTCTCAAAGACCAGGCAAGGGAGCAAAAATAAATAAATCTGTCCCCTTTATGGCACGATGAACTCGTACCCCAGTCGCCGGAAGATGTCGGCGATCATGATCCGGCCCTCGGCGCTGGGATGTTCGCCATCTCCAGAGATCAATCCCTTGTCCCGCGGATCCTCTCGATGATTCGCTCCATTGAACACGGAGTAGATGTCAGCCGCCTTGAATCCATGCTCGATGGCAACTTGGGCCAAGATTGCATCGAATCTTTCCCAAATTGGGATCAGCTCGTCGAGGATCCCCCACTGTGCGTACTGGCTGTACAGCGGACAGAAGAATCCTTGGGTTCGGAGTAAGGTAGGTTTTCCTTTTCGTAGGGCGAGGATCTCGTCAGCGATGAGCCCCATCTCCGTCTCGTATTTGGCAAAGGTCGCGTCGGAAAAGTCCTTGTCGTGATCCGGTCCCGTTCCCGGGCCGTTGATGAGGTACCAACCCAGGTAAGGAAGGGGGTAAGCCTGGAAGGTGATGATCTCGGCCGTTGCAAGGTCCGCTCGCCAACTGGTGGAGGTTTTTACTTTCTCCAACAGATAACCTGACTCCATCAAGCCCCCTACGGTGCGGTCAATGACTTCAATCTTCACTCCCAAGTCCTTCTCCAGATCCGCGGCAAGGAATTGATAGAAATCTCCCGGCAGCCAATCTCCGATCACCACATAGCGCCAGACCGTGTCCGTGGTCGTGGGCCGGATCACCACCGGGGCGCTGTAGGCAATAGTGACCTGGCTTTTTTCCTGCAGCCAGTCCACCTTGGCGCCAAGGGCTTCCGAGACGAAACGAAGGGGCACGAAGGTGCGAGAGTCCTGAATGAGGGGCGGCGCTTCCAGCTTGCTCTCCACGCCGTTCACCGTCGCCGTATCTTTCCCTATCCAGAGGCCGACCACCTTGGCTCCCAAGACAATGACGATTTCCTTATCAGCATCGATCCAGTCCACTTTGGCGCCCAGCGCTTCGGAAACGAAACGGACCGGCACTAGGGTGCGCCCGTTCTGGATGAAGGGCGCTACGTCCATCGTTTGGGACTGACCATTGATCGAGATGTCCTTCTTCCCGATCCAAAGTTGGATGGCACTTTCCTGTGCGAGCGTAAGCTGGGAAGGCATGGAGACGAAAAGGGGGCAGAGGAGAGCGACAATGACGATTCCAAGAATGGGTGAGAAAAACCGTTTGCCTTTCATTCAGGGCGCCGGGTAGGTGACGCGCGCCTCCTGTGCTGCCTGGAACCACTCCACCAGGCAGCCCATGTTCTCGGAGATGAAGCGCAAGGGCATCATGGTGCGGCCCGGCGGCTGGATAAAGGGGATCACGGCCGGGTTGCTGGGATCGATGAGGACGAAGCTGCCGTTCACCGAGGCGGAGTTCTGGCCAATCCACAGCTCAATCTTCTTGCCGCTCATCGTAAGGGTCACTTTCTGCTCGCTCTGGACCCAGTCCACGGTAGCGCCAAGCTCTTGGGCCACGTAGCGGATGGGCAGGAAGGTGCGGCTCTCCACGATCACCGGCGAGGTGTCCATCTGCTTGGGGGCAGTGCCCACGTTGTAAGTGGTGTTGCCGATGAAGAAATGGAGGACCAAGGGAGAGGTCGGTGGCGGCGGTGTCGTAACCTCGATGGCTGCCTGCACCCACACCACGCCGTCCGCATCGTCCGGGTGAGGGGAGCGGACGAACAGTTGGAAGCCGCCTGTCCTTCCACCCTCACTGGAAAGATCAACCGTCACATCGCGCAGCGTCCCGTCGTAATCCTTGGTTTCGCTGATGAGCTCCACCAGCGGGTAACTCGGATCATCATCAGCGAAGGCGACACCAGCGATAATACCTGTTTCCCCGGTATCCCCCTTGGTCAGGCCGAAGGTGATGTGCAAGGAAGCATTGCTGGGAATATAGACGTGGTAGTAATCTCCTGTGACCCCCGTGCTGCCGGTGATCCCGGGCCCGCCGGGGGCAACCATCCAGAGGGAGGGGCTGTATTTCAGGCCGTCTTCCAGGGAGATGCCGGTCGGATTGGGGGCTTTCCCATAGAGCGCAGCCATGCCGTCGCTCATGGTAAAACTGGTCTGATTGAAAGTGATGGGCGCTGCCGTGCCGGCCGTCCACCCATTCCAACTGGCATTAAGGGCGTTGGCCAAAAAGTCGTAGGCCACGACCGGTGCGGCCATGCTTTGGGGGAGCGGGACGGCGAAAGAGATGAAGCCCAGCAGCAAGGCCAATAGAACCGCGATCAGCTTTTTCATGTTCTCTCCTTTAGGTCTTGCCTTATTTCCTGCGATTGCCAAGAAACTGCCATCAGCGAAATCGCGGATGGGATGAGGGGGCGGTGGGCGATCTCCCAGGAGGTCTACCTTCTAGGGCACGATAAACTCGTAGCCCAGCCGCCGGAAGATGTCAGCCATCACCTCATAACCGAGGGTGCTGACGTGCTCGCCGTCAATACCGATGAGGCCCCCCTCAACAGGATCCTCATCGTGATTTGGGCCGTTGAAGGCCGAGTAGATGTCTGCCGTAGGGACGCCGTACTTGGCCGCGGCCTGCTCCAAGCTCTGGTTAAGGCGGGTCCAGGCAGCTTGGCATTCCTCATAGATGCCCATCTTCTTCCAGTCTGAATAGATCGGGCAATAGAAGTTCTGCGCCCGGATCAAAGTGGGCTGTCCCTTGCGCAGGGTCAGGATCTCGCTCAGTACGGCTTCCATGTCCGCCTGATAAGCGGCAAAGGCCGCGTCGGAGAAGTCCTTGCTGTGTTGGTTGCCGCTGCCGGGCCCGTTGATGATGTACCAGCCGATGCGCGGCGTGGGGTTGGCCTCGAAGGTGATCACTTCTGCCTGGGCCAGATCCATTCGCCATCTAGTGGAGGTCTTCACTTTCTCCAGCAGATAGGCGCAATCCAGACCGGGGAGAGCGTAGCTGATTTTCTCCACCTTGGCGCCCAGATCTGCCTCCAGGTGTTGGGCATAATAGTCGTAGAAACCCCAGGCTTCCGAATCGCCGATCACCACGTAGTGCCAGACTGTGTCCGTGGTGGTGGGCCGGATCACCACTGGGGCGCTGTAAGCGATGGTGACTTGGCTTTTCTCCTGTAGCCAATCTACCTGGGCGCCCAGGGCTTCGGAGACGAAACGAAGGGGCACGAAGGTGCGGGAGTCTTGAATGAGGGGCGGCGCCTCCAGCTTGCTCTCCACACCGTTCACCGTGGCCGTGTCTTTGCCCACCCAGAGGCCGACCACCTTGGCCCCCAAGACAATGACGATTTCCTTGTTGGCATCGATCCAGTCCACCTTGGCGCCCAGCGCCTCGGAAATGAAACGGACTGGCACTAGGGTGCGCCCGTTCTGGATGAAAGGCGCTACATCCATCGGCTGGGTTTGCCCGTCCACCGTGATGTCTTTTTGGCCGATCCAAAGCTGGATGGCGGTGTTTCCAGCCAACGCCGGAGGAACCGCCGGACCATAGGCGGGAAGACAAAGGCCGGCCAAAGCCAGAACCCCCACGACGAACCACGACACTGCTTTCTTATAAATCACTTTTCATCTCCTCTCTCATCTCGATTGCTGACAGTCTCCTCTACTTGCGCTCCAGTGGAGAGCATCGGAACTCCTCAATCTACCCATAGGCAAAGGACTGAAGCGGTGACGGAGGGAGTCGTCGTGATGGAAAAGGGAGAGGCGCCCACGGCCGTGGGCATGGCAGAAGGGGCGCATCCATTTCCCAAGAGGAGAAAGACCCGATCACCAGGAAGATTCCGGCCCGTTTCCCGATCATCGCGCCGATTTGCCTATTCTTCTTACACTCCGTCGCATCGCTT
>JAPLHV010000007.1 GCA_026389455.1 Coprothermobacterota bacterium | reverse complement strand
GAATGAGGCATCGCTATGCCAAGACAGCCCGTGCGTGGGCGGGTTTGAAACCCGCCCCTACGAGGACCATTCCGGCGTAAACCATATCGAGGTCGATGAGACCTCAAGAGTAAAAGGGCTTGACTATCCCTAGGACCGTCCATGTGATTGAGACCGTTCTTCAGATTATCGGCTTTCCTGGGACCGCCGCACCCCAGTGCGGCATCTGTAGTAACAAGATGGAAGTCAACTGGACATGACTATCCCTAGGAACGCTCCTGTGACAGTCGGCTTTCCTGGGACCGCCGCACCCCAGTGCGGCATCCGCAGTGATCAGACGGAAGTCAACCGCTCTGGGGAGCAACCAGCCCGAGGGTGGCACTCCCGCAGCTATCTGCCCAACTTCGACACAGAACGCCCTGCCGGGGGCTGTGATCCTGCCGGGGGCTGTGATCCTGCCGGGGGCTGTGATCTCGCCGGGGGCTGTGGTCTCGCCGAGATCGAAGAAAAAGAGCAGCGGGCGGACCAGGCGTAGGAATGAATGGAGAATCATTGTACAATGTCTCGAAGCGAATCATCTTGGAAGGAGACCCGTACGGTGGATGAACGGGAAAAAGCGTTAGAAGTCACTCTGGCTCAGATTGAAAAACGATTCGGCAAAGGGTCCATCATGCGACTGGGAGACGCATCGCACATGATTGTGGATGCCATCTCAACCGGCGCCTTGACCCTGGATATGGCCCTTGGCGTGGGGGGAGTTCCACGCGGACGAATCATCGAGATCTTTGGACAAGAGGGCTCCGGTAAGAGCACCTTGGTGTTGCAGATTATCGCTGAAGCCCAACGTTTAGGTGGAAAGGCCGCCTTTATCGATGTTGAACATGCTCTCGACCCCGATTATGCCAAGAATCTCGGTGTGGACATTGATGAGCTTCTCATCTCTCAACCGGACTACGGCGAGCAAGCCTTGGACATCGCTGAGTTGCTGGTGCGCTCCGGCGCCATCGATGTCTTGGCGCTCGACTCTGTGGCTGCTTTGGTGCCAAAAACCGAGTTGGAGGGGGATATGGGGGAGACCTATGTTGGCCTTCAAGCCCGGCTGATGTCTCAAGCTCTCCGCAAATTGAACGGAGCAATCTCACGCTCCAACACCTGTGCTATTTTTACCAACCAGATCCGGGAGAAGATCGGTGTTATGTTCGGCAATCCGGAGACCACCCCCGGAGGTCGAGCTCTCAAGTTCTACGCCTCGGTTCGTTTGGAGATGCGCCTTGGGGAGGTTATCAAGGTAGGCAACGATCCGATCGGCGCCCGCGTGAAAGTTCGCGTCAAAAAAAACAAGATGGCCCCCCCCTTCCGTTTGGCGGAGTTCGATCTGATCTTCGGCAAAGGGATCTCCAAGGTTGGCTGTATCCTGGACATGGCCCTCTCCACCAACTTGATACAAAAAAGCGGGGCCTGGTTTAGTTATAACGACATACGTCTTGGCCAGGGACGGGAGAACGTCAAGAGTTACCTAGAGGATCATCCCGAATTGATGCGTGAGTTGGAGGAAAAAGTTCGTTTGCAGGCCGGGTCGATGAAACTGCCCATGAGTCTGGGTGATGAATCGGCGGGGAGCCTGGATTGACAGAGAGAGGGGCAGGTGTCACCCCTCGGAATAGATCGGCAAAGGATCCGCCGTGAGCGAGAACGAGGAGGCGGCGTTAGTCTGGGAGGCGGCATTGGGTTTTTTACGAACCCGGCCGCGTAGCTGCGGCGAGATGAAGGACTATCTTCGCCGAAAAGGCTTCAGCCAGACTGCCAGCGAGGCGACCCTCCAGCGACTTGAGGATTCAGGGTATCTCGATGATGCCCGCTTTGTGGAAGCTTGGCTAAACCACCGCAGTCACGCGCAGCCGAGGGGCAGCCTGTGGGTTCGGCGGGAGCTGAAAGAGAAGAAGGTCCCTGCGGACTTGGTTGAGGAGCTGGCCGCTCCATACCTGGCCGCTCATGAAGAGGAGACCGCCTGGGATCTGGCTCAAAAGAGATGGCCAAAGTTGGTTTCTTACCCGCGGGGGAAGGAACGACTGGCTCGTTATCTCTTCGGCAGGGGGTTCTCTTCCTCCACGATCCACCGAGTTCTGGAACGCCTGGAAACCTAGCTCGCTTCGCTCACCCGCGGAAATTGAAATAGAAGGGATGAGTGAACGAAGATGATTTACCTATACATCGTTGTCGCCTTGATTGTAGGGTTGGTAATCGGTTACCTGGTTCCGACGACTATCGCCAAGCGTCAACTGAGTCAGATCAAAGTCACTGCAAGCCAGCTTTTAGAGGAAGGGCAGAAAGCAGCCGAGGCGAAAAAGAAGGAGGCGCTGCTGGAAGCCAAGGAGGAGATGCACCGCCTGCGCTCGGAGGCCGATAAAGAGGTCCGTGAACGCCGCAGCGAGGTTCAGCGGCTGGAGAAACGGGTCCAACAAAAGGAAGAGACGGTCGACCGGCGTCTGGAGGGCTTGGACAAACGCGACAAAGGTTTGACCGGCAAAGAACAGGAATTGGCCAAGGTCCGCGAGCAGTTGCAGCAGCAGATTAGCGAGGAATTGATTGAACTGGAGCGGATCTCTGCCATCACCACAGAAGAGGCCAAGGAGATTCTTCTCAAACGAGTCGAGGAGGAGTACAGCCACTACTTGGCCAAACGAATGAAGGAGATGGAGGATGAAAGCCGCGAGGAATCCCAACGGCGATCGCGAGACATCATCATCTCGGCTATCCAGCGTACGGCTGTGGACCACGCCACCGAGGCCACCATCAGCGTTGTTCCCATCCCCGGCGATGACCTGAAGGGCCGCATCATCGGCCGCGAGGGTCGCAACATCCGCGCTTTCGAGACAATCACCGGGGTGGACTTGGTGATCGATGATACCCCGGAAGCGGTAACCCTCTCTGCTTTCGACCCGGTACGCCGGGAGGTGGCTCGCATTGCTTTGGAGAAACTGATTGTCGATGGCCGCATTCACCCCGCCCGCATTGAGGAGATGGTGGAGAAAGCCAAAAAGGAGGTGGATGAGCGCATCAAGGAGGAGGGTGAGCGAGCCGTTTTGGAGGCCGGCGTACGAGGGATGCACCCAGATCTGGTGAAGACCCTGGGGCGCCTCTACTATCGCACCAGTTACGGCCAGAACGTCTTGCAGCACTCCCTTGAGGTGGCTCACCTGACGTCTCTCATCGCTGCTGAGCTGAAGGTGGATCCCCTTATTGCTCGTCGGGCCGGCCTTCTGCATGATATCGGCAAGGCTGTCAGCCACGAAGTGCAGGGCCCTCATGCGTTGGTTGGCGCCGACTTGGCCCGCAAATACAACGAGAACAATGAAATTCTTCACGCTATCGCCGCTCACCACAACGATATTGAGCAGAAATCAGTCTTCCCGGTCCTGGTACAACTGGCCGACGCCATCTCAGCCTCGCGACCGGGGGCTCGGCGGGAGAGCTTGGAGACTTACATCAAACGCCTTACCATGTTGGAGTCGGTGGCCGACTCCTTCCCTGGGGTGGAAAAAGCCTACGCCATCCAAGCCGGGCGAGAGATCCGCATCATGGTCAAGCCGGAGCAGGTTGACGATGCCGAAGCAGTGAAGCTGGCTCACGACATCAGCCAGCGGGTGGAGAAAGAGATGGTTTACCCCGGCCAGATTAAGATCACCGTGATCCGGGAGATTCGCGCCACCGATTATGCCCGATGATCCACCTCCTGGTGATCGGCGATGTCATCGGCAAGCCTGGGCGTCAGGCAGTGCGCGAGATCTTGCCCAAGCTGCGCTCGGAGTTTCAAGCTGACCTGGTCATCGCCAACGCCGAGAATGCCGCCGGAGGGAATGGCTTGACGGCATCCGGGGCGGCTGAGCTATACAACGCCGGGGTGAACGTCTTGACCAGCGGCAACCACATCTGGAAGCAACGCGAGATCCTCGACTACATGCCTTACGAGCCGCGCCTCTTGCGGCCGGCCAATTACCCGCCGGGCGCCCCCGGTTTTGGCGCTTACCTTTGGGAGAAGGATGAGAAGCGGGTGGCGGTGTTGAACCTGCTCGGGCGGGTCTTTATGGAACCGGTGGATTGCCCCTTTCGCCGGGCCGACGAGGAGATCGAGATCCTGCGCGAGTTGACTCCCTGTATCGTGGTCGATTTTCATGCTGAGGCCACCAGCGAGAAGGTTGCCATGGGTTGGCATTTAGACGGCAAAGTCTCCGCCGTTTGCGGAACCCATACTCATGTCCAGACAGCCGACGAGCGAATCCTCCCGAAAGGCACTGCCTATATTACTGATATCGGAATGAGCGGCCCCTTTGATTCGGTGATCGGCGTCACCAAGGGACCCATCCTTTCCCGTTTCCTCACTGCCCTTCCGGTGAAATTTGATGTGGCCACCCACGATGTGCGCATGACGGGCGTAAAGATTACCCTCGATGAGCTGACGGGAAGGGCCTTGACAATTGAACGTTTTCAACTTCCTTTGCTAAAATAAGGTGGCATTGCTCGCTCAGAAGGAGGCATTACGCACATGGCAACGATGAAAGTGGCAGCCATATCAAACCCGCGAGCCGTTGCGGGGGCCGTTGCGAACTCGGTTCGGGAGAACACCCGCGCCGAGCTCCAGGCGATCGGCCCTAAGGCGGTGAATCAAGCTATTAAGGCAATCGCCATCGCACGGGGCTACGTCGCATCCAACGGGATCGACCTGGTTTGCATCCCGGTCTTCACTGAGGTGGAGATCGAGGGTTCTCCCAGGTCCGCAATCAAATTCACGATCGAACCAAGGTGAGCACAACATGCTAAAAGTTTCCGCTAACTCCAACCCCCACTCCGTTGCAGGCGCTATCGCCGGATCCGTACGGGAGACTGGGCGAGCAGAAGTTCAAGCCATTGGGGCCGGCGCTGTGAATCAGGCCGTCAAGGCCACGGCCATCGCCCGCACCTTTTTGGAGAACGACAAGATCGACCTGGTCTGCGTTCCCGGTTTTACCCAGGTCGAAGTTGAGGGAAATCAGAAAACTGCGATGAAGCTGATCCTGGAGCCTCGGAAAAGCGCCTGAACAGTTACCACAGCGAGCGATGCGAAGGGGAGGTCATGAGCCCTCCCCTTCTCCTTTCGGAGGGATCATGCGTTATCACCTGAAGACTTACGGCTGCCAGATGAACAGCCACGATTCCGAATACCTAGCCGGCGTTTTGGAGGCATTCGGCTGGTTGCCAAGCTCCGCGGGAGAGGCTGACTTCGTTCTGCTGAATACCTGTTCGGTACGGGATAACGCCGAACAGAAAGCTCGTTCCCTCCTGGGCAAGCTGCGCCGGCGGAAACTGAGCCAACCTGCCTTGGCCATCGCCGTCTTGGGCTGCATGGGCGAACGAACTCGCTGCCAGTTGGAAAAACAGGCGGAGATCGATCTTACCCTTGGGCCGCGCCAATTGGAGGAGTTCCCCGACCGGCTGCGACAGTTGCACCAGGAGCGGGAGTGGCCGCTTCCGGTTGAAGAGCCCGTCGCGATCCCCTATCGACGCACCCAGGGAGTTACCGCCTCAGTGAACATCACGCTGGGATGCAACAGTTTTTGCTCGTACTGTGTGGTTCCCTTGGTGCGCGGCAGAGAGGCCAGTCGTCCGCCCGAGGAGGTCAGCCGGGAAGTGGCGGAGGCTGTCTCCTGTGGTTTCCCTGAGGTGTTGCTCTTGGGCCAAAATGTCAACAGCTACGGGAGGGAGTGGAGCGGTTGGGATTTGGGTCGTTTGCTGCAACTCCTGCATCCAATGCCAGGCTTGGTGAGGATTCGCACCATGACTTCGCACCCCCGCGACTTCCCCCTCTCTCTGGTGGAGCAGATCGCTGACTTACCTAAAGTATGCGAGCATTTTCATCTACCCCTGCAGTCCGGCTCGGACCGACTCTTGCAAGCGATGAATCGCGGATACACGCGAACCCAGTATCTCTCGCTGGTGCAAGCTATCCGCACGAGATTCCCACGCGCCTCCATCACCACCGACCTGATCGTCGGCTACCCCTTGGAAGAAGAGGCCGATTTCCTCGACACCCTGCAATTGATGGAGGAGGTCCGTTTCGACAATGCCCACATCTTGACCTACTCTCCACGGCCGGGGACGGCAGCCTATCCATTGGGCGATCCGATTCCCAAGGGCGAGAAGGCACGGCGCTTGTCGCTGCTGATGGAAGCGCACCAAATTCACGCCTTGGAGCGGAACCAGGCGCTGGTGGGAGAGACGGTGGAGGTGCTGGTGGAAGAGCGCGATCCCCGCAGTGGGAAGATGTACGGGCGCACTGGCAGTGACAAAGCCGTCTACTTTCCCGGTGAGGAAGCCTGGATCGGCAGCTTGCGCGCGGTACAGGTGGAAACAGCGGCTGCCTGGTCGCTGTTGGGGATTGTGTAGGGGCGGGTTTCAAACCCGCCCTCCGTTGCATCATGTGTAGGGGCAGGTTTCAAACCCCCAGCAGCATGTGTAGGGGCGGGTTTCAAACCCGCCCTCCGTTGCATTATGACAACCCCCGGCAGGGTGTCCTGTAATGCGAAGCGCCTCGTGAAGGCATCGACCGATCGACCCTTGGTCGTGGTTGGCCCCACCGGAGCAGGGAAGACAGCCCTGGCTTTAGCCCTGGCCGAACGTTTGGGGGCGGAGATCCTATCCGCTGACTCCCGGCAGGTCTACCGATTGATGGACATCGGCACGGCCAAACCGACCGCTGCCGAACAACAGCGAGCGCATCACCATCTGCTCGATCTAGCTTGGCCGGACGAGACCTTCACCGTAGCCGATTTTCAGCGCCAGGGTTGGGAAGTGATGACCCGTCTGGAGAGGGAAGGAATTCCCTTCCTCATCGCTGGTGGATCCCCATTCTATCTTTACGCTCTACTGGGCAATTTTTTCCTGCCGACTGCCGGAGCAGATCTCGCCCTGCGCCAACGGTTGGAGTGCGAGGCCGATGAGGGTGGATTGGAGGCCCTTCATATCCGTTTGGCTTCGGTAGATCCCACCTCAGCCGGCCTCATCCATCCACACGACCGCCGCCGCATCATCCGCGCCTTGGAGGTGTGGGAACTGACCGGGCATCCACGATCTCATTTTCAAGTGGCGGGCTATCAGGGAGAGCGTTTCCGCTT
>JAPLHV010000236.1 GCA_026389455.1 Coprothermobacterota bacterium | reverse complement strand
CATTCGCAGGATCGTGCCGCTTGAAGAGAGTGAGATCTATCTCAACCAAAAAGCCAATGAAGTGATTCTGGATTCATCTGACGTTTCTCTGTGGGTGCCTGTCTACAAAAATAACGCGCTTGAAGGGTTCATTCTTGGAATCATAAATATTGATGAGCTAATTTCGCCAATCATCGGCGACATAAGCAATGTTTACATGCTGCAGATTTCGAATGGAGAAATAGCTGTTTTTACTTCTAATAATTGGAAGCCCTCTAACGAAGGACTTGCTGTTAATCAGATGATCACACTGCAGAACACGGCGGTTCTGAATTTATCTCTCGCACCTACAGATGAAGATATAAACTTGGAAACTACAAATTCTTTGAAATTTCTTCTATTTAGCTTGCTATTTTCAGCCATGACAATCTTAGCAATCTATTTTGCTCAAAAATTTAGCATATTATCCAGATTGAACGAGTCACGCTACCGCGAGTTGCTGGAAGATGCGCGGTTGGTGGCGGTGATTCTGGATATCAGCGGCCGCGTCACCTTTTGCAATGATTACCTGCTGGCTCTTTCCGGCTGGAAGCGCGAGGAATTGATCGGACAAGATTGGTTTGCGCGGTTTGTGCCATCCGATTGGGAACTGGAAAAAGAAACGTTCCTGGCCGCATTGCCTTTTGGTAAAATTGCAGCGCATTCTGAGAATCCGATCCTCACCCGCACTGGCGAAAGGCGCAGGGTGATGTTTAACAACACCATATTACGGGATACAAGGGGGAACATCATCGGCCTAGCCAGCCTTGGTGAAGACATCACCGAGCGCAAGCAGTTGGAGCAAGCCGTGGAGAAAGCCCGCGCTGACTTCCTTTTCGCCGTTTCCCACGAGCTAAAGACCCCTCTGCTGGTAATGGGAGTCTCCCAGGAAATGATCGAGTCTTTGCCCGAGGAACAGAGATTAGCCAAATTCCGTGAATATGGCGATATCTGGCGGCGCAATCTGCTGCGGCTGCGCTTCATCATTGATAACCTGGTGGACAGCCAACGCCCAGCGGGGATGGGGCTGAAACTGGAGAAATTGCCTACCAACCTGATGGACTTGGCGCGGGAGATTGCCGAAGAACTGGAACCGCTGGCGTCAGCGCGCTCTGTACAGCTTCGCTTCCAAGGAGAACCGCTCCCGCCTGCACTGATGGATCGTAACGCTATCCGGCGCTTGTTGGAAAACCTGCTTACCAACGCCATCAAGTTCAGTCACCCGGGAGAAGAGGTAGAGATCCGCTCGCGGACCGAGGGTGAAATGGCCTGCCTGGAAGTATGCGATTTCGGCATGGGGATCGATCCGCAAATCAAACCATTCCTCTTCCAGCCCTTCTACCGCTCTCCGGAAGCTTTAAAAGCGGGTGTGCAGGGTACTGGATTGGGCCTCTATGTTTCCAAAATGATCGTTGAGGCTCATGGCGGCTCCATTCAATTGGAAAGTGAGCCGGGCAAGGGTGCCATTTTCGTAGTGCGATTGCCAATGCGAGAAGCAGATTCATCAAGCATTCCCGATTCCGGCGTCACGGCCATCTGAACGCCATGATCTAGCATTGCTTCGATCGAGAAAAGGGGACAGATTTATTTATTGATCCATAGATCGCTCCAACGAGGAGAAGCGACTGGCGGCCCGTCCTAAGAGCAGCGAAGGATCGGATCTTGTCGACGAAACCGAGAAGATCATGGAAAGACGGGCAAAATCTCGAGGGCCGGGAAGGCCGGGAAAAGTGGGAATGTAAATCTGTCCCCTTTTTCCATTGACTCAACCAAGACGTTGGTCTGGTGATGGCGCCGAAGGGGCAATCCGATGATGATGCCAATGTTATCTATGGAATTCTCAGAAGCAAGCTGCCAAGGCTGTCCAGAGGTTTTAGAAAAGCGGAAGGCGAGCCTTGACTATGGCATAACACGCAAGCTTTCTGCTTTCCACCAGAGCTTTGGCCTTTTGATCAATGGATACCAGATCCGGAAATTGGAAGCCTTATCAGAAAAACCGTAGGCTCCTTGAAGATGTTCTTCCACTATGAAGTCGCCGGTCACGCTTTCCTATGGTTTCAGAAATACCAGTTGCAGCCCTGTCACCTTCGTCTTTACCCAATAGCCAAACAGCGACTGAAAGCTTCCCCCGGTGAGCATATCGTATGCGCTGCCGTTCCAGTGGAAGAACATCCCCTGAATCCAGTCGGAGGCGATCGCAACGTCCAGCGTGACCAATGCCCCGCCGTCCTTGCTAACCCGCACCGCTCCCCAGGGAATCGTCCCCTGGTAGGGCGCCCCGATCAAGTTCCAGTTCAATCCCAGATTGATCCCGGTCTGGACCGCCCCGTTCGGCAACCCAGTGACCGGGTAGTCCACCGCCGTAGGCGCCTTCAACCAGTAGCCTGCCCCCAGACGCAAGACGATCAGCTCTTTGCCGATGTAGGTCCCCGCCAGCGGATCCCACTTGAACAGATACCAGGGAGAAGGCAGTGCTCCAAACACCACCTGCGGATCGGTGGACGCCGGTACGAGCGGCAGGGAGATCATGTTCCAGTTTGGTTGCAGCAAGTAGGTGACGGTGCAGGTGGGGGAGAGACCGAAAATAGTGAAGTCGCTATCCGAGGAATCGAAGAGGGTGGGGATATCCAAGCTGTTGATTCTCACTCGGCAGGTGGTGGACGCTGGCCCGGTGACGGTCCAGTTAAAGATCCCTGCGCTCACCGGCGCCGAGGCAGCAATGGTCTCGGCGTAGGTGGAAGCTCCGTGGCGTGTGATGGTGATCCTCACGTTCCCTGAGAAATTGGTAGAGGTCCAAGTAATGGCGTGGCCGGCGCCCACTTCCCACTGCTCCCCGCCGTTGGGGGAGGTGAGGGTCAGGCCGGTGGCAGCGACGATGAAATTGCTATCTGAGGTGTCTTGGACGGAAGGGTCGCTTACGCTAGTGATACGCATCCGACAGGTAGTAGAAGCCGGGCTTGTGACCACCCAGGGCTCGCTGCCGTCGTTGGGTGCGGAGGCGAAGAGCGTATCCCAAGCTCCTGAAGGATAGTTGCGGTTGATCTCGATCTTGACAGTGCTGCTTACCCCTTGGGAGGTCCAGGCGATCGTCTGGGTGGAACCGATCCCCCACTGCTCCCCGCCGTTGGGGGAGGTGAGGGTGAGGGAGGAAGAGCCGCCCGGCAGGTTGAGAAGCCATTGGTCGGATAGATAAGACCCACTGTAACCCCCGAAGAGGAACATCCTTTGACTGGAGATCTGAACCAAACCTAAATCGCTGCGCACCGGCGGTGGGTTTGGAGGAACCAAGTTGATCCAACTGTTGCCCAGCGGGTCGTAGGACCAGGTGTCGTTACGGTATCCGCTGCCGCTGTACCCCCCCAAGAGGATCACCTTCCCCCAGGCGGAGTCGTAGACCATGGCGTGGCCGTAGCGGGCGGAGGGTGGGTTGGCCGGGTTGAAAGTGGTCCAACTGTTGGCCAGCGGGTCGTAGGACCAGGTGTCGCCGAAGTTAATGCCATCGAATCCCCCGAAGAGGATCACCTTTCCCCGAGCTGAGTCGTAAACCATGGCATGGCCGTAGCGGGCGGAGGGTGGGTTGGCCGGGTTGAGGTTGGTCCAGCTGTTGGCTAGCGGGTCGTAGGACCAAGTCTTGTTGCTGCCGCTGCTGAGCCCCCCGAAGAGGATCACCTTTCCCCGAGCTGAGTCGTAAACCATGGCATGGCCGTAGCGGGCGGAGGGCGGGTTGGCGGGGTTGAGGTTGGTCCAGCTGTTGGCTAGCGGGTCGTAGGACCAGGCGGGTCGTAGGACCAGGTGTCGTTGAAGTAGTTGCCGCCGTTCTCCCCCCCGAAGAGGATCACCTTTCCCCGAGCTGAGTCGTAGACCATGGCGTGATAGCGACGAGTAGAGGGCGGGTTGGCCGGATTGAGGTTGGTCCATCTGTTGGCTAGCGGGTCGTAGGACCAGGTATCGTTGCGGTAACTGTAGCTGCTGCTGTACCCCCCGAAGAGGATCACCTTCCCCCGAGTTGAGTCGTAAACCATGGCGTGGCCGGATCGGGCGGAGGGCGAAAAACCCGGACTATACTGTGTCCAGCTGTTGGCCACGGGGTCGTAGGACCAAGTGTCGTTGAGGCTGCCGCTGTTGTTCGCCCCCCCGAAGAGGATCACCTTCCCTCGGGAGGAGTCGTAAACCATGGCGTGGCCATATCGGGCGGAGGGTGGGTTGGCTGGGTTGAGGTTAGTCCAGCTGTTGGCCACGGGATCGTAGGACCAGGTGTCGTTGCTGACGCTGCTGTACCCCCCGAAGAGGATCACCTTCCCCCGGGAGGAGTCGTAGACCATGGCGTGGTAGTCTCGGGCGGTAGGACCAGGTGTCATTGAGGTAGCTGCCGCTGTACCCCCCGAAGAGGATCACCTTCCCTCGGGAGGAGTCGTAAACCATGGCGTGGCCATACCGGGTGGAGGGTGGGTTGGCTGGGTTGAGGTTAGTCCAGCTGTTGGCCACGGGATCGTAGGACCAGGTGTCGTTGCTGACGCTGCTGTACCCCCCGAAGAGGATCACCTTCCCCCGGGAGGAGTCGTAGACCATGGCGTGATAGTCTCGGGCGGAAGGTGGGTTGGCTGGGTTGAGGTTGGTCCAGCTGTTGGCCACGGGATCGTAGGACCAGGTGTCGTTGAGGTAGCTGCCGCTGTACCCCCCGAAAAGGATCACCTTCCCTCGGGCGGAGTCGTAAACCATGGCGTGGCCATATCGGGTGGAGGGTGGGTTGGCGGGGTTGAGGTTAGTCCAGCTGTTGGCCACGGGATCGTAGGACCAGGTGTCGTTGAGGTAGCTGCCGATGAACCCCCCGAAGAGGATCACCTTCCCTCGCGCGGAGTCGTAGACCATGGCATGATAGTGGCGAGCGGGACGAATCCCCAATTCCTGCCAGGTGTATCCGCTGTTGTTCAGCATCGAGCTAGCAGATGTCTCTTGAAGAGGTGACAGCGCAGTCTCTGCCTTGGTGATCGCCAGATTTTCTATTGACACCTCCATCGTTTGTCCTCCCAGGACATCAGGAGCGACTATCTCACTTTCGGAAGGAACCCCGAATGTCTGCACGCTTCCAGCCTGGGTGCTAGCGAAGGCTGGTAGCCCACTGCTCAACGGCAGCAGCAACAGACAAAGACACACCACCATCAAGAGATGACTTTTTATCACCATCCTCCTTTTCTTCATCGTCCGATGCAGGCAGATATTCATCTAGTCTAGCCATTTTCAAGCGCTTCAGGCCTGAACACCTAGAAAGGCCTGCCAAACACCCAGCCGCAACCCTTTAAGAGATCCTTGACCCGGTAGCAAGAAGTGGGTGGGAAAGACCCACCGGCTGCGACCGTCTGGTAGTTTGTCTCTGTCCAGTCGATCCAGCCGTAAGAACCTCTCATCAGATCTCTCCCTGTTTGATGAATCAATTCTGGTCTGCTCCAAGACGGGCGTCAATCATGGAAAAGATGTTACTGCCCAGGTAATTTTACTAAAAAGACTACAGGATGAACAGGATTTTAGAAAGCAGGCAGTTTGTCTTATAGAGGGCCTGATTCTCAGCGAGAATGCCGGCCGTCGAGCAACTGCGGCTAAGAGGGTGTGACGGTGGGGATGAAGGGGTTTCGTAGGGGCGGGTTTCAAACCCGCCCCTAGACAGCTTGCGGCAGCATGTTCCGTCAAGAGGATTGATGCCGTTCTTCCTGGCTGTGGATAGATAGCCGCGGATACGACAGAAGTCCAGCAGGGCGGCAAAGTTTCGGAAGGCGCCGGAGATCTCCTGCCGTAGTTTTATCATTCGCAGATCGCGCTCCCTGAGGTTGTTGTCGAAGGGAACCGCGAAGTCGCGCATGAAGGCGAGAATGCCGTCGGAGTAGTCCCGGAAGCGGTCGAGCAAGTTGCGGGCTTTGCTCTGTCTGCGGCGACCCCGGCGCTTGGAGCCGGCTGGCCATTCCGTGACCGGGTTCTCGGCATAACCCTCTTCCACGATCCGCAGATAGTCCTTCTCGATAAAAGGGGACAGATTTATTTATTGATCCGTAGACCGCTCCAACGGGGACAGTTGGCTGGCGGCCCCTCCTAAGGGTAGCGCAGGATCGGATCTCGTGAACCAAATCGAGAAGATCATTGAAAGACGGGTAAAATCTCGAGGGCTGGGAAGGCCGAGAAAAGTGGGAAAATAAATCTGTCCCCTTTTTCCCCTTAACCAATTCAGCAATTACCGATTCCATTTCCCCCCCCACCCCCCCGTGATGGTTAGCATCTACGACCTCTCCATGGTCGCCATGTAGGGATGGAATGCGAGTCTTCGTTGATGCGGGAGTTCACTTCATGGAGTGAGTGTCTGAACTTTTTATTCATTTTCTGCTTTTGGCTGTTTTTGCATCTTGACAAACCTCCAATGTTACTCTGGGTGCCGCTTTGAAGTGCCTCCAATGGCTTATCTTCAGTGTTTTGTTCTTCTGCTACATCTATCTAGACAGCCGTTCGCTGTCGAGACAAGAGGAGGCAATACCCCCGGGCAGCAGCCTCCAGAGAAGCTGACCGCCGGCCATCACCAAACTAGTCCAGGCAGTAGCAGAAATGAAGACGAGGGCCTCCCGAATCGCGGCGATCTAGCCAGGAGCGCAGATTCCCCAATCCCCGCAGCCCTAGCTGGGAGAGCCTTTGCTGGGTCAAACGCAAATAATGCGCAATACTCGTTCTTCTCCGATTTCTTGCCCTACACTGGTTTTAGCTTCAAAGAAAGCAGGTGAAAAGATATGAGCAGCGGAGGGTCAAAAGATTTGCTCTTCATTTCAATGCGTGCGTCGAAGTTGAACGACACAGAGTTGGCTAAGAAATGCCACTGCGTTGTCTCCACTATTTCGCGGATCGTCCGGGGGGAAACCATTCCTCAAGACAAGCTCCGCTGCCGCATCGCCATCGACCCGGCAGTGGTAAAACCGAGCGGAGCTAAGGAGGACGAGGCAGACGCTCTCTTCCCCGACATTCCGGCTGATCTGTGGGGAGGAAAGGCCCGGGCCATGGCCCTGCGCCTGGCTGAATTGGGAGCGCTCTCGGGCTATGAGGACGGCGCTTTCCGTCCACAACAGCCGCTCAGCCGCATCGAGGGGGTCTCCCTGGTCTACCGCGCCTTGGCCCTTCTTGGCAAAGTGGCAGGAGGTTGACCATGGAAAGCATTCTCACACTGATCGCCAACTTCGGCTTCCCCATCGTCGTCTCCGCTTATCTCTTGGTGCGCATCGAGGGAAAGCTGGAGAAGCTGACCGCAGCCATCACTGATTTGGCCCAGGTGGTGGGGAAGTTGAAGATTGGCGCCTTCGCTGACCCGTGAAAAGGCCTAAAGAGAAAGGAGATGTGAAATGAAGAGGAAGATCATCGAGGAAAGCCGCACCTTCTCCAGTCTGTCCTTGGAGATGGATGCCAGTGGACGTTTGAAGCCGATGGTGAAGTTATTCTGCAAAAGGAGGATGCAAATTCCATGAGGGCGCGCAATCTGAAGCCTGGTTTCTTCCAGAACGAGTATCTTGCCGATTTGCCGATGGCTGCCCGCCTTCTCTTCCAGGGGTTGTGGTGCTCTGCCGATCGCAACGGTCGCCTGGAATACCGGCCCAAGAAGATCAAGGC